>JBBKWJ010000037.1:0-50125 GCA_037968895.1 Acidimicrobiales bacterium | reverse complement strand
GGCTACACTCACGAACTCATGTTCGGAGATCTCAACCAGCAACAGGCCGATGCTGTTGCCCACACCGGGTCACCGCTACTCATCGTCGCTGGCGCGGGAACCGGCAAGACGAAGACGCTCGTCTCCCGAGTGCTCCGCATCATCGAAGACGGCGCCGACCCGAATCGCATTCTGCTACTCACGTTCACAAGGCGGTCCGCTTCAGAGATGATTGGGCGGGTCGCGGCGAGTTCGAACGATCGAGCCGCCTCGCAAGTGTGGGGCGGCACCTTCCATGCCATCTCCAATCGAATCCTGCGCCACTACGGCAAGACCGCTGGCCTCAAAGACGGCTTCACCGTGCTCGACCAGAGCGACACAGCCGACATGTTCGGCATCGTCCGCAACGAAGAGGGCTTTGGCGAGCGAGGCAAGCGGTTCCCCCGCAAAGAGACGATCGCTGGCATCTACTCTCGCATGGTCAATAGCCAAGCCAAGCTGCCAGAAGTGCTTGAGGCCGACTACCCATGGTGCGCCGAACACCTCGACGATCTCAAAACCATCTTCACGGCATACACGAAGCGAAAGCGCGAGCAGCAGGTGCTCGACTTCGACGACCTGCTCCTATTCTGGCGGGGGCTAACCGTTAGCACCGCAGGCGACACGCTTCGAGGCTTGTTCGACCACATCCTGATCGACGAATACCAAGACACGAACCCGATCCAGGCCAGCATCATTCAGGGCATGTGTCGACCAGACACCGACCTCTGCGCAGTTGGCGACGACGCCCAGGCGATCTACGGTTTCCGCTCGGCCACCGTTGCTAACATGTGGGAGTTCGGCGAGCAGTTTCCTGGCGCTACGGTCGTCACGCTCGAGCAGAACTATCGCTCAACGATGCCAATTCTCGAAGCGGCAAACGCTGCTCTGGCCCAGTCACCGGCAGGCGACGACGGTCCTCGCCATTACGACAAGACGTTGTGGTCTGAGCGCACAACCGGCCCTCTCCCTCGGCTCATTACGGCGGCTGACGAAGGCGACCAGTCAGCGTATGTTGCCGAATCGATCCTCGATGCCAGGGAACGAGGAGTCGACCTACGCGAACAGGCCGTGCTCGTTCGGGCTGGCCATCACAGCGACGGTCTCGAACTCGAGCTCACACGTCGAGACATCCCCTACGTGAAATACGGTGGCCTGAAATACCTGGAAGCCGCGCACATCAAAGATCTCCTGTCGCTACTTCGCGTGCTCGACAACCCTGTCGACCAGTTGGCATGGCATCGAGTCTTGAGCTCAATGGACGGAGTCGGGCCAGCCACCGTGCGCCGCCTGATCGACGAGCTCGGAATCGACTACACCGGCGCGGCCGATGCGGGGGACGACCCGGTCACACGTTTTGTCAATGGTGCTGCCAAATTCCCAGGAGCAGCGAAGCCGCAAGCCGAATTACTTCGTGTTGCGTTCGAAGACATCGGCAGCCACGACATTCCGCCCGCCGAACAAATCGACCGGCTTCGAACCTTCTGCGCCTCGGTCTTCCCATCGAAGTACGAAAACTTCGCCGCACGTTTGGCCGACATCGAGCAGCTTGCTGCGTCAGCCGGCGCCTACCTCTCACGAAGCCGATTCCTGACCGAGGTCACCCTCGATCCGCCGGAACGAACCGGTGACCGAGCAGGCCCGCCTCACCTCGACGACGACTGGCTCACCGTTAGCACCATCCACTCGGCCAAAGGCATGGAGTGGAAACACGTCTATCTCCTTCACGCAGCCGATGGAAACATCCCAAGCGACATGGCCATCGGCGACAAAGACGGCCTCGCCGAAGAACTCCGTCTGCTATACGTCGCCATGACCAGGGCCAAGGACGAACTCACGATCTCCGTGCCACTTCGTTTTCACGTCAACCGTCATGCACACGATGATCGTCACCTCTACGCCCAGATGAGTCGGTTCATCGAGCCAATCAAAGATCTGTTCGAGCAAGGTACCGCGGGTATGAACGAAGAAGCCGACCCACCGGCGATGATCGATGGGGTTGGAATCGCTGACGAGGTCGACACCATGCTGCACTCGCTCTGGGAGTAGTGGTGGCGAAGATCAGCATCCCCTTCCCTTCTCATATCGACCTTTCGGCCACCGTTCGCGGCGCCAAAACACCGCTCATGATCGGCCCGACCGAGGCGCTCTGGGCAACCCGAACGCCGGACGGAATCGGATCGCTAACCCTGACCCGCCAGAGCGAAATCTCAATCGAAGCCGAGGCTTGGGGACCCGGCGCCGACTGGCTACTTCGCCAAGCCCCGCGGCTGCTCGGGAGCGACGACTCCCTCGACAACTTCAGGCCGCCGCCACAGGTCCGCGATCAGTGGCTGCGAAAGCCTTTTCTTATGGCCCGAACCGACCGCGCATGGGACGCCCTCGTCGCTGGTGTGCTTGGCCAGAAGGTACAAACCACCAAGGCCATCGAGAGCAGACGGCTGATTGCTCGCAAGTTCGGCGAGCCCGCTCCTGGACCACACGGTGGCTGGATCCTTCCCGCCCCCGAAACTGTCGCCAACCTTGGTTACACCGACTTCCATCGGCTCGGTGTCGAGCGGAAACGATCAGAGACGCTGTTAACCGTGGCCCGCGAGATGCGCCGGCTAGAGAACCTGACCGATAAGACTCCGGCTCAGGTGTCGGCTCGCATCATGGCAATCAGAGGCATCGGGCCATGGACGGCAGGGATGGTGACAGCGACCGCTATGGGCGATGCCGATGCGGTCCCGCTCGGCGACTTCCATATCCCAAACACGATCTGTTGGCTTTTGGCCAAGGAGCCACGCGGCACCGATGCTCGAATGCTTGAACTTCTCAAACCATACGAGGGGCATCGCTGGCGAGTGATCCGGCTCGCCAAGGGGACCACGAACGCACCCCGCTATGGCCCTCGCTTGGCCCTCACCGACTACCGAGATCTCGAAGCGCGGGGCAGACGGTGACCGCACCAGCCAGGGTTGCGAATGTTCAGATCGCGACGCTCGGGCTGCTCACAATCGCAACCTATGGATCATGGATCTACGGGTTTGGTGTCTTACTCCCTGGCATGACCGAATCGTTCGCCAACAGTGACCGTGTTCTGCCCTTCGCGTTCTCCGGAGCCCAACTCGTTGCCGGACTGTCAGGGCCACTCATCGGAAGGGTGCTCGACAAGCGAGGCAGTTTGCCGATTGCCGTCATTGGTGGCCTCGGCGGAGCAGTCTTCACGCTTGCTGGGCTCCAGCAGAACCTTGCCCTGTTCGTTGCGCTTTACATCATCGGCGCTGGCGTTGTCGGTGCCGCTGGCTTCTATTCGATCACGCAGACCGCGGCGACACGTGTTTCGCCCGGAGCCGAGAACGAGGCAATCACTCGGCTCACTGTGTGGGGAGCGTTCGCGTCACCAATCTTTGTTCCTGCGCTCGCGTGGATTGCGAGTAACCAGGGGTGGCGCACCGGCCATGTCGCATCGGGGCTCCTGGTCGTCGCTCTCTTCGGAGCAACGGCGGTTGTGGTTCGTGTGGGCCCCCGAGCCACCGGACAACGCCGGTCGTTTACATCGACGCTTCGAGCCGAACTCAAGCGCCCTGGGGTTCCGATCTTTCTGCTCGCCACTATCCTTGGAACAATCGCTGCACAGGCGCTTATCGTCTACCAAGTACCAATGCTCACCTCGGCTGGCCTCGCGCTGACGACGGCTTCGGCGTATGCGGGCGCCCGGGGACTGGCCCAACTCCTCGGCCGTTTGCCACTCGCCATGGTGGTCCGCCGGATTGGCCTTAACGCATCGCTCGGACTCGCCTACCTCTTTCTCGTTGCCGCGGCGATTGTCGTACTCGCCGCCGATTGGGTCCCCGCAGCCGTCGCGTTTGCAATTCTCGGCGGTATCGCAATCGGCGCGAATTCCGCTCTGCTCGGCATGCGGGGGCACCAACTCTTCAGCTCCGAAGACCTCGGGGCCGCCATGGGTGCGCTCGCCCTGATCAACGGCATAGCGGCCGCCGTAGGACCGGTGCTATCGGGCCAGCTTCTCGCGGGCTCGGGGGCAGGGGCCGTGGTCATACTCGTCGCGTTCGGCGGTCTCGCGGCGGCCGGGCTCTCGTTTCGAGGGGCTCGTTAATCGTCAGGAACCAGCCGGTGGGCTGGCATACGCTCCGTCACGATGAGATCAGCCACGACGTTCTCGATCGTCGGCCGCGACAGGTCGCTGACAAACAAGTCAGGCGGATGCATGTAGGTCGTACGCATCTCGGGCGACGCAGCATCTTCGCCATCAGCGCGAGCCGCGGCAAAGAAATCGAAAGTCCACACATTGAGCATGTAGCGCTCGCCGGTTGAAATGGCGACAACGACATTGCAGAAGTCGGTGACCTCTTCGGCAAGATGTTCGGCTTCGATCCAGAGTGAAACTTCCATCCCCGCAACCTTCCCACGCCAATTGTCATAGGTATCGGATAGTACAGGTATCAGGTACGTGTACTTTTGGTCAGGCGATTCCCAGCACTCGGTCGAGATACGCATTGGCGAAACGGCGACCAGGGTCGATCTCTGCCCGCACCGCGGCGAAGCGATCCCATTCGGAGTAGCGAGTCCGCAAGGTATCGGCCGATTGAAAGTGCAGCTTGCCCCAATGTGGGCGCCCTTCATAGTCGTTCATGATCTGCTCGACACCCTGGAAGTAGGCGTCGTACGAAGTGCCTTGGTAGACGTGACAGGCAATCCACGCCGACGTGCGGCCATGAGCGGTCGAGAGCGGAATGTCATCAGCAGCCGATACCCGACATTCAATTGGGAAGAACAGAGGTAGCGCAAGGCGCTCGACATACTCCCGAACCCGGGTGAACGCCTCGGGCAAGGCTTCGATCGGAATGCCGTATTCCATCTCGTAGAACTTCACGAGTCGAGGGCTCGCAAAAACCCGATCACTCCGATCAACGAAGGTCCGCTCCGAGATACCAGATGCCATCACCTTCGTGACGTATGGCGCCACTGCCGGGAAGCGGCGGGCAACCCGATTGGCTGCTCCAAAAGCTGCGTTCTCGGCAACAAGTTTGTCTCGGAAGTAGCTTGCTCTGCTCGGCGGGTTTGCTGGTTCGAGGGTGCGTTCGTTCCGTTTCACCTGTGCGTCGTTAGTGCCAGGGATCCAAAAGAACTCAAAGTGGTCTGTCGCCGTGACGTAGTCGGGGAAGTGAGCGAGCAAATCAGCTAGCGGCTCAATCGTCTCGGTCACCCGCAGGTTGAACGCAGGCACGCACTGGATCGTCACCTTGGTGATAATGCCGAGCGCTCCAATGCCGACCCGGGCGACGCTCCACACCTCGGCGTTCGTCTCAGCGTCACACCACAAAACCTTGCCGGCACCAGTCACGATTTCCATACCGACAATGGTCGTTGCGAGATTGCCAAACATCAGGCCCGTGCCATGAGTGGCCGTCGCAATCGCTCCTGCAATCGACTGGTAGGCGATGTCGCCAAGGTTCGGCATAGCCAGCCCATAACCAGCGAGAGCTTCGTTGAGATCAAAGAGCCGGATCCCTGCTTGAACCGTGACCTGGTTCCGTTCTTTGTCGACTCCCTCAATCGAGTTCAGATGGTCAAGCGAAAGGAGGATGCCATCAGTGCACGCCGCGTCAGTGAACGAGTGCCCTGCCCCAACAACTTTTACCCGAAGACCTGCTCCTTCGGCTCGCACGACCAACGCCGCAATTTCATCAACCGACGTCGGACTATGCCGCTCTGAAGGAAGACACACCTGATTCCCAGCCCAGTTTCGAAACTCACGAGACGGCTTCCGAATACTCATTTTGTCAGTTCACCAGTGACGGAGGTCTATACGCCATTCGTCAACAACCTTTTCGCCATCGACAACCCACATCTGCTGATGTTTCGCCACCGTTGGGTCAACGTGAGCTGGCTCAAGACGCACGCGATCGCCGACCGCGGGCAACGGTTCGCCATCGTTCGTCGACAACGTCGCGTGCTCGTCAGAACAGAAAAGGACCTGGCCCGGCGGCCAGTTCGGGTCGCCGTGATCCATTCCCATCGACTTAAGGCCCGTGTCAGACACGGCCCAACCCTTCTTATTCACGGCTATGACGGTGCCGAGAACGTTGAGGGCAATCTCAAATGGCAGTTCGAGAGAGTTGTATTGGGTGTCCATGAGACAGTACGAACCGGCCTGGATTTCATTCGCCCATCTATTGACTTGGTATGTGCCAGTTCCTCCAGCAGACACGATGTCGCCGCCAACGGCTTCGTGCGCTTTGAGTAATTGTGCCATCGACTCACCAACGCGCTGTTCGCGTACAGCCGGATCAGTGACCATCATGAGATGGCCCTCGTATCCCATAACGCCTTGCACGTCGAGACCGGCAGCCCTCGCCCGGTCGGCGAGACGTCCTGCGTCGGCGACATCGCAGCCACAACGAGGCAGCCCAACTTCGACGTCGATCAACACTTGGCGCATTCCACCATCGATAGCAGCGTCGAGCACTATGTCAGAGTCGACGGCAACCGTGATGTCCGCGCCATCTTCGACGAGACGTCCCAGACGCACGTAGTCGAGGATCTCATTAGCCAAAAGGATGTTGGTGCCGACGCCTGCTTGCACCATCCCTTCAACCTCTTTGGCAGTTGCCGCGCAGAACGTGTCGTGCCCAGCCAGCACGAGTTCGCGCGCCAATGCAGTCGACTTAAATGCTTTGACGTGAGGGCGCAACGATCGCCCGGGTTTCGCCTCGGACATTCGAGCAACGTTTGCGTCGAAAATGCTGCGTTCGACAACGAGCGCAGGAGTCCTGATGTCATGGATTGTCGATGGCGTAGTCACCCGGCCAGTCTCCCAGACATTGCCCGTATCCGACAGCGGAGCAACCATCAAGAGCCGGGACAACGTCGCTCCGAGGGTTGCAACCCCGAGCCGATCAGCCAAGATGGATGGGTGAGCATGCTTCGTGTAGGCGCCCCGATGTGGGCGCACAAGGACTGGAAAGGGCTCCACTTCCCTGGCGATATGGCAACAAGCGATTCACTTTCGGTCTACGCAACGTGGTGCACGGCTGTCGAGGGAAACACCACGTTCTACGCAACACCGAGTGCAGAAACCATCACGAAGTGGCGAGATCAAAGCCCCGAATCGTTTCGATTCTGCTTCAAACTGCCACGCTTGATCACCCATGACCGTCGGCTGCGAGACTGCGATGCCGAACTCGCCAGTTTCCTCCGAGCCATCGATCCACTCGGACCCAGGCTCGGGCCGCTGCAAATCCAGCTTCCTGCATCGTTCGATGACGCTGCAGTACTTATTCAGTTTCTCGATCGACTTCCGCTCGGTTACGAATGGGCCGTCGAGGTTCGCCATAACTCCTTTTTCGATGGCGGGGCAGCAGAGCGACCGCTTAACGACAGCCTTGCCGAGCGAGGCATCAATCGCGTCATCTTTGACAGCCGGCCTGTGTTCTCTGGCCCTTGTGAAACCGAGGGCGAGATCGACGCATTCAAATCGAAGCCCCTTCTGCGAGTGCGGCCTGTCGCCACTGGCCGCCACCCGATCGTACGATTCATCGGACTTACCGACGAGGCGGCAACTGAGCAGTGGTGGCAACAATGGCTTCCGAAGCTCGCCGACTGGCTCGAGGCCGGCCTGGAGCCGTACTTCTTCGTCCACACACCAGACAACAAGTCTTCACCGGTGCTAAATCGGCGGCTTCACGAGGCGGTGCAAGCCCGCGTCGCTAGCCTCACTCCCCTCCCTGAACCACTCACCGCGGGGGAGCAGCTAGGGCTGTGGCCCAACTAGGAAGATCGATAGGGTCAAGGCCGATGCCAGAACTCCCCGAGGTCGAAACCGTTCGACGCCAACTTGCGCCCCGCCTCACGGGTCGAAGCATTCTTGAGGCCGGTTCGCATTCCTCGCCAAAGTTCGTCGAGGCCAGGGCAGCAACCGGTGCTCGAATCCAATCGGTCGAACGCCGAGGCAAGTTCCTCATCATGCCTACCAACGACGGTCGCGAGATAGTCGTTCATCTCGGCATGACCGGCCAGCTCCGGTTTCGAACCGGCCCGCCCGATGACAGCGACACGTACCTGCGAGCGTGGTGGTATCTCGATGGAGATGAGACCCTCGAATACGCCGATGTCAGGCGGTTTGGTCGCATCAAAGTGGTCGATGCTGGCAACTACGCCTCGATGCCGACCCTCGCCCAACTCGGCCCAGAGCCCTTCGACCCGACGTTCACCGCCAACGACTTCTGGCTCAGGCTTCGCGCCTCGCGTCGAGCAATCAAGACCCAACTTCTGAGCCAGCGCCCAATCGCCGGAGTCGGCAACATCTACGCCGACGAAGCGTTGTGGCTCGCCGGCATTAACCCCAAAGTGAGCCGGATAGGCAAGGCGAGAGCGGCAGCATTGCTCGACGCCATCAGATCAGTGCTGCAGAAAGGGCTCGACAACTCAGGCACAACCCTGCGCGACTATCGCACGGTCGACGGCGGCACCGGCGACAACCAAAACAGCCTGAATGCTTACGGCCGCGGCGGACTTTCTTGTCACCGCTGTGATGAGCTGCTCGTTCGAGCCGAGCTCGACGCGAGAACCACCACTTGGTGCCCTGTGTGCCAGAAACGGTGACACCGGCATCGAGCCCTTCCTCTAGTTCCTGAATTCCTCAGCGTCACTGCCCGTGTTACTTTGCGACGATGGCGAATTGGCTGTCCGACGAGGAACAAGCAGCTTGGCGTAACTACCTCGACGCAATGCGTCAGCTCGAGTGCGCAATGGATCGGCGGCTCCAGACACGAAGTGACCTCACTATCACCGACTACGTCATCCTTGTCTCGCTGTCCGAGGCGGAAGATCGCCGTCTTCGCATGAGTGAACTGGCCGACATCGTCGTTGTCTCACGTAGCCGCCTCACCTATCGAATCGACTCGCTCGTCAAGCGCGGCTATATCGACCGCGAACAATGTGATGACGACGGTCGCGGGCTGTTCGCACGAATGACCGACGCTGGTTTCGACGTTATTTCAGCGGCTGCGCCAGCGCATGTTGATGATGTTCGCGAGCTGGTCTTCGCCAACATCAAGCCAGCAGAGTTCGAGGCATTCGCTTCTGTTTTCGAACGCATGGCCTCAAACATTCGCGACTGCAAGTAGCAACCGGCCACCTCGCGACCTCTTCGACCGACCTTCTACACTGACGGCGTGTCGCTGCATGCACCAAGGGGTCAAAGCCCGACCATCCAGATTGTGGGGCGGGGCCGAGCCGGCCTCTCGCTCCACGACGCGCTCCTGTCTGTTGGTTGGCAATCTGCGCCGCCGCTTGGTCGAGGCGGCCTTTCGGAACATGAAGTACAAGTCGATGTCATTGCCCTCGCAGTGCCAGACGACGCCATCGCCGAAGTTGCAGCAAGCATCCCATGGACAGTCACCCCGATAATTCACCTCAGCGGCTCTCGTCCCCTGACTGAATTGGGAAACCACCCCAACATCGGTTCGCTTCATCCGCTTGTATCGCTTCCGAATCGTGACGTCGGCGCCAAACGACTTCTCGACAATTGCTTCTTTGCGGTCGCTGGCGACCGGATCACCATCGAACTTGTGAAGGCGCTCGGCGGCCGGTGGCAAACCGTGCCAGACGAGATGCGGGCCATTTATCACGCAGCCGCCACCGTCGCCGCAAACCACACCGTTGCTCTCGCAGCGCAGGTCGAAGACCTCGCTCGAGCGATCGGGATCGACGCCGATCCCCTCTACCAACTGATGCACACGACCCTCGAGAATGTTCGTGCGCTCGGGCCTCACGACGCACTAACCGGGCCAGCGAGTAGAGGTGACTGGGCGACCATCCGCACCCACCTCGACGCGATTGGGCCTCGGCACGAACAGCTCTACCGGACAGCGTTCGCCGAAATAGTCCGGCTCGCAGCTCAAACCCCACCAGAGGATCTCTTATGACCATCACCGTTGTCGCCACGGTCAGCGATCTCTGGCGCGTGCTGCAAAAGCATCGGGCCGAGGGGCGCGCTGTCGGCTTTGTCCCCACGATGGGTTTCCTCCACGATGGGCATGCCTCTCTCATGCGGGCCGCGGCCGAGGGCAACGACATCGTTGTCGCCAGTATTTTCGTTAACCCACTCCAGTTCGCCGCCAACGAAGACCTCTCGACCTATCCAAAAGACGTCGAGGCCGATACGGCACTGGCCGAGGCCAACGGCGTCGACGTGCTTTTCGTCCCACACGTCGATGAGATGTACCCCGATGGTCCCGTGCTCACATCGGTCTACGTCTCCGAACTCTCCGATCGCCTCGAGGCAGGCACCCGTCCGACGCACTTTTCTGGTGTCGCCACGGTCGTCACGAAGTTGTTCTCCATCGTCGGGCCATGCCGCGCCTATTTCGGAGAGAAAGACTTCCAGCAGCTTGCAATCATTCGCCGAATGGTCCGAGATCTCTCGATGCCGGTCGAGGTCATCGGCTGCCCGATTATTCGAGAACCAGACGGTCTCGCGATGTCAAGCCGCAACGTCTATCTCACCGCAGACCAACGACCAAAAGCGCTTGTGCTCCGACGAGCGCTCGATGCTGGAGTGGCCGAGATCGAGTCAGGGCAACGAGTCGTGCAACCAGTTCTCGACGCCATGGCCGAAATCATCAACCACGAGCCCGAGGCTGTGCTCGACTACGTCGCCGTTGTCGACGCCGCATCTCTCGAAGCTCCCGACGTCATCGCCGGCGAACTCCGTCTGCTTGTCGCAGCCACCGTTGGCATACCACGCCTCATCGACAATCAGGGCATCTTCGTTTCCTAGAAACCAGCCCTTTGGCTACTCTCCTGTCAGCGCTAGTGTCGCACTACGCCAAGGTCGGCACCCGCTGACCCGGGCAACCTCCCCAAGGGGACTCGCAATGACGAAGAAGAAGACCATCCCGAGCATCCGAGCGGCCAAGGGCATTGAGCCCATTGTCATGGTCACGGCATACGACGCCCCATCCGCTCGTGTCGCTCACGAGGCCGACGTCGACCTCATCTTGGTCGGAGACTCCGTCGCCATGGTCGTACTCGGCTACGACGACACCCTCCACGTCACTATCGACGACATGGCCCATCACGTCGCAGCCGTCGCCCGATCGAAACCAAGTGCGGTCATTGTCGGCGACATGCCGTGGCTGAGCTTCCACGTGTCGGTCGAAGACACGGTGCGAAACGCAGGAAAGCTGATCAAGGCTGGCGCTCAGTGCGTCAAGATGGAGGGTGGCTCGAAGCGCATCCCAATGATGAAGGCAATCATCGACGCCGAGATCCCCGTCATGGCCCACATCGGGCTCACGCCTCAGTCATCGAACGTCATGGGCGGATTCAAGATCCAGGGCCGCGAGGCCGAGGCCGTTCACGAACTTGTTGCCGAAGCTAAGGAACTTGAAGCGGCCGGATGCTTCGCCATAGTCATTGAGGGCGTGCCAGACGTCGTCGGCACCATGGTCACTAAAGCCATTGGCATTCCAACCATAGGGATTGGTGCTGGCGCATCAACCGATGGGCAGGTCCTCGTCTACCACGACATTATTGGACTCGAGAATCGTTTCAAGCCCCGCTTCGTTCGTCGTTATGGCACCGCCTACGAAGATCAGGTAGCGGCGCTCTCGTCGTACGCAGACGATGTTCGCTCAAGGGCATTTCCCTCCGAGGCCGAGACCTACATGGCAAAGGAAGAACTCACCGACGCCCTCGGCCTATACGGCAAGACTGTCGACTAGACAGTCGTTGGCACTACGGTCGTCTGGTGGCTCACCTCACTTTCAAGGCACCAGACGATCTCACCGTTGGGTTTGACGCTATTCGTCAAGAGCTCGACATCGCTCGCCATTTCTCTGACGAAGTTCTGCACGAGGCCGAAACTGCGACGGTGCTCGAGACAGCCCGGCGTGACGCAACAGACATTCCGTTCATCGCAATCGACCCCCCAGGCTCAACCGACCTCGACCAGGCCTACTTTGCATCGGCGATCGCCAGCGGCTATCGAGTTCTCTACACGATTGCCGATGTGGCTTCCTTCGTGCGGCCGGGGAGCGCAATTGACGCAGAGTCACGCAAGCGAGGGGTAACGCTCTACTCCCCTGACCAGCGCTCACCCCTGCATCCGCCGCGTCTTAGCGAAGATCGAGCCAGCCTTCTACCGAACGGAGTTAGGCCAGCGCTTCTCTGGACGATCGATCTTAATCACGAGGGAATGCCAACGACCTCGAATCTCGAGCGGGCAACTGTCAAAGTTCGAGAGGCGATTTCTTACGCCGAAGCACAGGCCCGAATTGACGGAGGTAGCGGAACTCCTGGGTGGAGCGAATCGCTCGACCTGCTGCGAACAATCGGCACCCTACGACAGCAACGAGAGGCCGACCGAGGCGGTGTGAGCCTCAACTTGCCAGCACAAGAGGTCGTCAAAACCGAAGACGGTTACACGCTTGAATTCGATACCGCACTTCCGGTTGAAGGCTGGAACGCCCAGATCTCGTTGCTCACCGGCATCGTTGCTGGAACCACGATGGTCGACGCTGGCGTCGGCATTTTGCGCACGCTTCCCACTCCAAACGAAGACGCACTCAGGACTCTGCGCCATCAGGCGAAAGCGCTTGACGTCATTTGGCCGGAAGAACAGCGGTACGCCGACTTCATCAGGGGAGTGGTACCAGACACGCCGCAAAAGGCAGCGTTCATGTTGAAAGCGGCCCGCTCGCTCAGAGGTGCGGGCTACGTCGGCTTCAACGGCACGATCCCCGAACACCCCGAGCACGGCGCAATTGCCTCGATCTACTCCCATGTGACCGCTCCGCTGCGACGATTGGTCGATCGATTCGGGAACGAGTTGCTGCTGGCGATCTTCGCCGACGCCGAGCCAGCCAGTTGGGCCGTGGAAGCACTCGACGAGTTGCCATCGTTAATGGGCCGGGCCCGCTCGAAAGAGTCTGCCCTCGACCGAGCAGTTGTCGGTCTGGCTGAAGCCGCGATTCTTGAGCCTCATGTGGGCGAACATTTCGATGCATTTGTCGTCGATCTGAACCAGCGACGAGAGCATGCGGTAATTCAGATTCGTGAGCCAGCCGTCGTCGCCGAGATTCCGCTTAACGGCCGCAGTCTGGCCGAACAGGTTTCTGTCCGGCTCGACGGGGTTGACGTTATTCGTCGCACGGTTGACTTCAAGGTGGACGCGAGATGACAGATCGAAAGCCATGGCCTACGGACTCCTGGACCAGCGCTGCGGCTGACGCCGACGTCGATACTGAGCGGCTCGAGGGTCTCGTCCAACGAGCATTCGGGCCTGCTGCCGACGACAACATTGAGACGACGCTGAGCCTCGGTGTGGTGCATCGCGGCCAGCTAGTAGCTGAGCACTACGGGCCAACTGCCGACGCAGCAACGGCGCTCATTTCGTGGTCGATGGGCAAGAGCGTCACTCAGGCGCTCGTCGGTTGTCTCGTGGCCGACGGTGCGCTCGATATCGATGCGCCAGCCCCCGTCGCCGCGTGGGCCGATGACGATCGGTCGGCAATCACTCTGCGCCAGCTTCTCGGCATGACCAGCGGGCTCCGGTTTGCCGAAGACTACGTCGACGATCAGGCCAGCGATGTGATCGAAATGCTCTTCGGATCGGGCCAAGGCGACACCGCTGGCTACGCAAGTTCACTTCCGCTCGAGCACCCACCTGGCACCGTGTTCAACTATTCAAGCGGAACCACCAACATCATCTCCCGAATCTGCAGCGATGCAATCGGCGGCGCCGAAGCCGGCACCAGGAAATACATGCAAGAGCGCCTTTTCGGTCCGCTCGGCATGACCTCAGCCGACCCTCGCTTTGACGACGCTGGCACCTTCGTCGGCTCGTCGTTTCTCTATTGCACGACGCAAGACTTCCTCCGCTTCGGCTACCTCTACCTCAACGACGGCATGTGGGACGGACAAAGGATTCTTCCCATCGGCTGGGCCAAAGAAGCTCGCACGCCAGTCCCGATCGACGTGCCGGAAGACTTCGGATACGGCGCTCACTGGTGGTTGTGGGACAACCCAGCAGGCGGATACGGAGCCCACGGTTACGAGGGCCAATACATCCTCGTCGTTCCCGACCGAGATCTCGTCATCACCCGTCTCGGCAAAACTCCCGCCGAACGCAAACTGTTCGTCACGTCATGGATACGTGATCTTGCCGACTGCTTCCCTTCTTCCTAACGAAACAATAGAGAACCGCATGAAACGTGCACTACGTCCCGACGATCTCTTCGATTTACGCTCGGTCGCCGAAGTGGCTATGAGCCAAGACGGCCAAACCGTCGCGTTCACGATCACGCAGCCCGACCACGAAACCGACACGTACCAGTCGCAGATCTACATCTACAAGGACGGTCGGCCCCACCCGCTCACATCGGGTCACAGCGATACGCAGCCCGCAATAAGCAGCGACGGTTCGAAAATCGCATTTCTGCGTAACGAACCCAAAGAACCACCCCAACCGTGGGTCCACGATCTTGCCACCGGTGACGAGTCGCAGATTGCGACGTTCGAAGATGGCGCGACCCAGCTTGCGTGGGGTTATCGGCACCTCTACGTGCGAGCCGCGGCGCGACCAGCCGACCAGGTCGGAGTCGACAAAGAAGCACTCAAGTCGAAGATTCGAATCATTACTGACCTGAACTACCGATCGGATGGCATTGGGTGGACGCACGATCGCAAACAGCAGGTTTATCGCTGCTCGCTTCGTGGCGGAAACCCGAAGCTCCTTACCGATGACCGGTTTAACCACAGTGCTTTTTCGATCAGATCGGATGGCGCCTCGCTGCTCGTCGCGAACCAGCCAGACACGGACAGTGATCTCACCGGAACCAGCCACGTGTGGCAGATCGACACGGTCCAAGGCGACAAGATTCGCCTCACCCCGGCGGGCGGCAAATGGAGCGATGTTGGCTGGGGCCCGGACAACGAGCCGTTTGCGATCGGAGTGCTCGATGCCAGCAGAGACTTACTGAACTGGCCGTTCGCCCTCGCCGAAGGTCAGAACCCGTCCCCTCTCGTCACTCACGATGTCAACCACTTCAGCGCAATCGGCGGCACCTCTCGACCTGCAGTAATCGAGAGTGGGCTGCTCATCACTGCGAACCGACGGGGCATGACCCACCTCGACCGCGTGCACTTCGACGGCACACCGGCGAAGACTGTTGTCGAAGGTCCATTTGTCGTTGGCGGTTTCGCCACGAATGCGTCAGGCACAACCATCTTTGCGTCGGTCTCGACCCAGGCCAGGCCCGCTGAACTCTGGAAGTTCGAGAACGGGCTGAGCAGTGTGGTCGTCTCGCTCAATGACGAGTTGCTCGACGAGATCGAGATCGCCCGAACAACGACCGTTCGTGTGCCTTCCACCGATGGGGCAGAGGTCGAAGCGTGGGTAGTGACGCCGCCAAGCTGCGTCGCCGGCGACAAGCCGAGTCCTGGCCTTGTCTACGTCCACGGCGGGCCGTACAGCAACTATGGCTACACGTTCTTTGACGAGTTTCAGCTCGCCGCAGCTGAGGGCTACGTCGTCATCGGCGGAAACCCACGCGGGAGTGACGGCTACGGCGATGCGTGGGGTCGCGCCGTACTCGGTGCGACGGGCACGAGCGACTGGGACGACGTACAGGCCATCACCGAATACCTCGCTGGCCGTGACGACGTCGATGCGGATCGGATCGGCATTGGGGGCGGCAGCTACGGCGGCTTCATGACGGCGTGGGCGATCTCGCACTCTGATCGTTATTCAGCCGCATTGCTTGAGCGTGGCCTCTACAACGCCGAAACATTTATGGGGACGAGCGACATCGCGACCTTCTTTGGCCGCTACCTGTTCGGCGCCGATCTCGAAACCGATATCGAGCTACTCCGCCGAATCAGCCCAACCACCTACGCCGCGCAGATCACCACACCGTCGCTCATCATTCATTCCGAGAATGACTTTCGCTGTCCGATCGAACAAGCTGAACAGCTCTTTGCAACCCTTCGCCGTGTCGGTACTGAGGCCACGTTCGTCCGTGTCCCCGAAGAGAGCCACGGCCTGACGAGAAACGGATCGCCCCATCACCGGGTTGACCGATTCGGGATCGTCCACGAGTTCTACAACAAACACCTAGGGAACAATTAGGGCGAGAGTGCGCGGCCGGCGACGGTCTTCGCGACTTGGACGACGATGTCTCGGTCGAGAGCCTCGGCGAGCAGAGCTGAGCGCTCGTTTGCGGCGTAGATCTCAAGAGTAATATCGGCGTCGTCATCCGGCACAGGTTCGACAACGACTCGGTCGCCGTCGACGACGACTCGAACAATACGAACCGAGCCAGCGTGGCGTCGGTCGAGGCCGATGGCGACTCGGAGCAGGCCAGCCAATACCTGAACCCGCCGCTTGTCGTCAGCGTCAAGCTGCGCGTATTCCAGGTGCTTTTCGGTCGGCATGCTTTTGCGGTGGTAGCGAGCGACGACCGAGATGAGTTCGATCTCGGCTTGCGTGAAACCGGTGAGCTGTTCGCTGTTGCGAATCACGTAGTAGCTGTGCTTGTGGTGGCTGGAGTGGCTAATGAAAAGGCCGACGTTGTGAAGCGTCGCGGCCGCTTCAAGCAACTCTCGATCGTGGTCGCCAAGGCCGTGGATCGACGCGGTTCGGTCGAACAACTGCAACGCGAGCATCGCGGTTTGCTCGGCGTGGTTTGGGTCGGGGTCGAGTTGGCGAGCGAGTCGCAGCACATTGTTGCGCCGCAAGTCTTTCAGCCGCTCGAGACCCTGTCCCGGAGAACCCCCGAAACGATCAAGGAGTACGCCCTCGCGAAGGGCGTACTCCGAGACGACCATCTCGTCGATTCCAAGGGCGATGAAGATCTCTGACAGCAGAAGTGAGCCACCGAGAATGATGTCTTCACGCTTCTCGTCGAGGCCGGGCAGCTTGCGCCTGTTGTCGGCAGCCAAGATGTCGTCCACGACCGCTTCGAGTTCGGCTGCAGTGAATCGAAGTCCGTTGAGCAGCCGCACATCTTCGCCCCGCTTGGCCGCTGCCATTGTTGCAAGCGTGGCAATGGTGCCCGACGATCCGATATGGACCTCGGGGCTGTGGCCACGAAGCTCCCATACGACCGGAGCCAGAGCAGCGCGAATGTAGGCTCGACACTCCGCTGCGCCCTCTTTCGTGACCAACCGGTCGGGGAAGAATCGCTCGGTCAGACGAATCGCCCCGAGCTTCATGCTTCGCGCTTCGAGCACCTTCACGCCCTCGCCAACAACGAGTTCGGTACTGCCGCCGCCGATGTCGACCGCAAGCATGCGCTTGTCGTAGACCTGAAGCGCCTGAAGTACGCCGAGGTGGATGAGGCGAGCCTCTTCGAATCCGCTGATGATCTCGACGTCGATACCGACTTCTTCCTTCGCTCGACGGATGAAGTCGCGTCCATTCGATGCCTCGCGAACGGCGCTCGTCGCCACTGCGGCAGGATTGGTGACACCGAAACTCTCGGCGACCTTCGCCATCCGGCCGAGCGCAAGGATGCCACGCTCGATCGCTTCGGGTGAGAGTTTCTTCATCTCGCCGCCACCAGAACCGAGGCGCACCATCTCCTTCTCGCTCGTAAGAAGATCGAAGCCGCCCTCGTTGTCGGCACGGGCAATAACGAGGTGCATTGAGTTGGTGCCAATATCAATTGCGGCATGCACATCTGATGTTTGGCTGATCTCGGGTTCGGTCACTGGCCCAGTCTTCCCCCTGGCGACCTAACCTGAAACGCGTGAGCTGGATTCTCCGTTTGTCGACACATCATGACGAGGCCGAACTCGTCTTCGAGCGGCTCTGGTCTGGGGGCGCAACCGGGGTCGCCGACGAGGTCGAGGGGGACTGTGTTTCGGTCATTGCCAGCTATGGCACACAAGACGAGGCGCAGCGAGCAGCCGCGTTGTTAACGCAGTATCAGCCGGTCGTTGCCAACGATGTTGCTACCTGGGCTGGCCCGCAAGAATCCATCCACGTATTTGCGAACCGAGAGCTCATCATTTCGTCTGGCCACGCATTCGGACATGGGCACCACCCGACCACATCGCTACTACTCGGCTGGCTCGGCGATCTCAATCTCGGCGGCCGGTCTGTCCTCGACGTTGGCACCGGCACGGGGGTCTTGGCCCTCGCCGCGCTGGCTCATGGAGCGGTCGGCGTCATCGGCGTTGACAATGACCCCGCCGCCATAGAAGTTGCTGCGCTCAATCAGGCTAGGAACGACTTATCGTTTGAGCTCACTGATACGCCGACGCATTCGCTCACGCAGCCCTGCGATGTCGTGCTCTCGAATATGCTGCTCCCTCATCAAGTTGCGGTCGCCGACGACCTTGTTCGGTTGACCACCACCACTCTGCTCGTCGCCGGAATCCTTGCCGACCAGACCGATGCGCTCGTGTCGGTTCTCAAGCCGCTCGTTCTCATTGAGACCAGGCACCATGACGACTGGTGTGCCCTCCGATTGGACCGCCCATGACCACCCACGTCTGGTATGTGGCCTACGGGTCGAACCTCTACGCCGATCGATTCTCGCGCTACCTCGACAACTCACGAGACACGAGCCCGCCCACTCGTGCGCAGCCGTTTCGGATCGACCATCCCGTCGTGTTTGCCGAGCAGTCAAAGCGGTGGAACGGTGGCGGCGTCGCCTTTCTCGACCTCGACGCTCCGTCAGTTCCAGCCTCGTATGGCCGAGCGTGGCGAGTAACGCTCAACCAATTCGAGGATGTGTTCCGGCAGGAGAATGGTCGGGCCGAGGTCACGCCGCTTGACCCAAACCGCATCGACCAGGGATCCAGCCAGATCGTTCTCGACTCCTGGTATGGACGAGTCCATCGGTTTGGCGATATCGATGGCGAGGCCGCCGTAACGTTCACTCGCCAAAGCCGGCCATTGCCGCTCAACCCAGCCGACGCCTCGTACCTTCGCGTCATCGCTGGCGGCTTGCTCCAAGCCTGGGACCTCGATCAGCGTGATGCCGCCCGCTATCTCCACCGATGCCCTGGCATCGCCGATGGCTTCAGTATCGATGGACTCCATGACGCACTCGGGGGCCCTATCGATCTTCCGTAGCTCATCGGCTCTGGCCCCAGGGTCCAACTGGCGGTGGGTCACGTTGCTGGTCTCCGATGACTTAAACTGTCGATGCTTCGCCGACTGCAACCAACGAGGAGTTTCCTGCGTGCCGACATTCACTAATCGTGTGACCGAGATGCTCGGTGTTGAGTATCCCATCGTGCAAGCTCCGATGGGCTGGATTGCTCGAAGCCAACTTGCATCGGCCGTCTCGAATGCGGGCGGAATGGGCATCATCGAAACCTCGTCGGGCGAGCTCGATGCGATCAAAGAAGAGATTCGTAAGATGCGCGATCTCACCGACAGGCCATTCGGGGTCAACATCGCCCAAGCATTCGTTCGTGATCCCGGCATCGTGCAGTTCGTAATAGACCAAGGCGTCAAATTCGTCTCGACGTCGGCCGGAAGCCCAATGAAGTACACGCCGACGTTGGTCGAAGCCGGCCTCACGGTCTTCCACGTCGTACCAACGCTGAAGGGCGCGCTCAAAGCCGTAGATGCTGGCGTCCACGGGCTGATCGTTGAGGGCGGCGAGGGCGGCGGCTTCAAGAACCCCGACCCCGTGGCCTCAATGGTGCTCTTGCCCCTCGTTCGCTCGAAGGTTGGCGTCCCCATCATCGGTGCTGGCGGCATCGTCGACGGTCGCTCAATGGCGGCCGCCTTTGCCCTCGGCGCCGAGGGTGTGCAAATGGGAACCCGCATGGTCTCGGCGGCAGAGAGCCCGGTGCACGACAACTGGAAACAAGCCATCGTGAATGGTGGCGAGACCGACACCGTCTTCCTCAATCAGCGACACTCGCCGGCCCTACGAGCGATCAAGACCGATCGCACGCTTGGCCTGCAATTTGCCGACCACAATGTGTTTGGCGACTTCGGCAACGCGCTTGATCTCTACTTCGGCGGCGACATGAACGCCGCCATCGCATTGTCGGGGCAGGTCCAAGGCCGTATTGACGCAGTGAGGCCAGTCGCAGAGATTATCGGTGAGTGTGTCGAGGAGTTCGAGAGCATCATCGGTGCTCTCGCCGACCAGTACCTCGGAGGCAAAGCGTGATCGCCCCGATCATTGATGCCTCGTCGCTCGCTGCTATCACCGACGCCTTGATTGTCGACGTGCGTTGGTATCTCGACGGCCGAAACGGGTACGACGCCTTCTTGGCCGACCGCATCGCGGGCGCACGCTTCATGGACATGGAGCACAACCTTGCCGGCGAAGCGGGACCTGTCGTTGGCCGGCACCCGCTACCGATGCCCGAGCAATTTGCGGCTGGTCTAGGCGCCGCTGGGATCTCGCAATCTGACCTCATCGTTGCCTACGACGATGTCGGTGGTCGCTATGCCGGGCGATTTGTCTGGATGCTTCGCGTGCTCGGCTACGACGCCGCTGTGCTTGATGGCGGCCTTGCCGGTTGGAACGGTGGGCGAGAAAACGGCGAACCCGCTCCAGTCACGCCTGTCGTCGTCGAGCCTCGGCCATGGCCTGTCGACGAGATCGTCGATGCCGATCAGGTCGCTGCGATCATTCAAGCTGGCGGTCGCGTATTCGACTCCCGAGCTGCTGAGCGCTACCGGGGCGAGACCGAACCAATCGATCCAAGGGCCGGACACGTGCCCGGTGCGTACAACCTCCCGTTTGAAGAGAACTTCGGACCGGATGACCACTTCCTCCCGGTCGCCGATCTACGAACTCGGTTCGAGGCCGCGTCGGTCGACGGCGACTCGGTGTTCTACTGCGGCTCGGGTGTAACGGCGTGCAACAACATCTTGGCCGCCGAGGCCGCCGGACTTCCACGGCCCAAACTGTATGTCGGCTCCTGGAGCGGTTGGTCGAGCGACCCCGCCCGGGCCGAGGCAACGGGCCCCGACCCATTGTGAAGAGCGGCCGTAAGCAGAGTCGAACAGTCCGTATCGGTCTTGCCGGTGTCTTGTGTATCACCGCTGCGTGCTCTCGTCTCGACGCTGCAGAGCAAGCCGAGGAACTGAGTTTCACTACCGACGCGAGCTCCACAACCGACGCGCCAACGACTTCAACGGCGGTACCAACGACAACGACTGCTCCGACGACGACCACGACCATGGCGCCTGACGAGCTTGCCTGGCCAACAGATCCCGCCGCAACGGCCGACGCTCTGTCTGAGGCTGAGCAACGAGTGAGAACAGAGACCGAACTCGACATCGCTGCGAGCTGGGGCCGTCGCCAACAACAGCTCTACCAAGTCCTGAGCCTGCACCGCGACTGGGCCGACGAAGCAGTATCGCTTGTCGACGAGTCGGTTCGGCCGGCAGTTGAACTCAACTGGCTCGCCCGCCAAGAACTCTCTGCGTTGGTTAAGAGCGGACCACTAAGTTCGACGCTTCCGGCTTGGCGAATCAGCGATCCACCGCCGGCTGATGAGCTGCTCGGCTACTACAAAGAGGCCGAGGCAGCTTCGGGGATTCCATGGGTCTACTTGGCTTCGATCAATCTGGTCGAGACTCGAATGGGGCGGATTGAAGGCCTTTCGACTGCAGGCGCCGTTGGGCCGATGCAGTTCTTGCCGTCAACATGGGAAGGGTGCTGTGTCGGCGATCCGACCGTCCCCCGCGATGCAATTCTTGGTGCTGCGACCTATCTCACGCTCGTTGGCGGACCGGCCGACATGGACAAGGCACTCTTCGGCTACAACCGATCAGACCGATATGTAGCTGCGGTCAAGGCATATGCCGATGTGCTCGCGCTCGACGAGCGAGCATATGCGGGCTACCACGCGTGGCAGGTCTATTTCTCGTCCTCCGTCGGCGTCCTTCGACTCACTGCGGGCTACGAGTCATTCGAACCACTCGACGCAGCCGCCTGGCTCGCCGAGCACCCCGACGACCTCCTCGGCACCAGTTAGTACACGTACCTGGTACGTGTACTAATTGTGTTACGCGGGGGAACGGCCGGGGGTGACCTCGCCGTCAGGCGACCAGATCACCATCGAACCAAAGCCGATGAGCACCGGGGCGACGGTTGGGTCCATGACTTGCACCCAAACCCCATCATCGGTACCGATGGCGCCGGCGAACGCGAAGGCCTCACCGTTTGCGGCCCATGCCGAATGGCTCTGCGCGTATTGAGCGAAGAACGGCAAATACTGTTCGGCCATCAGATCGGAAGGCCGGTACGCGGGCGAGACCGCTACCTCGGCGCCCGCCCAGTAGTGCCAGCGGGCGAGGCCAACCGCAGGACCCTCGGCGTACTCCAGCCATGCAAGCTTCGATCCATCAGGACTCCACTCGAAGGCGCCAACTTGGCTGTCAGTCACGAGGAGTTCGTGGCCGGTGTCGACCTCGACTATCCGAAGGGTCGAGAGCGACTGGGTGTCGTCGAACTGCACGCTCAAGAGATCGGGAGGGCCAGCAAGGAAGGCAATGAGATCGCCAGATGGGCTCACAACAAACTCGGTCGGACCCGCAACATCGGCCACGACAACTTTGCTACCGTCGCGCAGGTCGACAACCGTCAGCGCACCATCAAGGTGCGCAACAACGTGGTTCTGATCGAGCCAAGCCGGAGCGCTGAACGAACCATCGGTCGGACCTAGATCGACGTTTGGTCCGTCTGACCAGGTCACCCATTGCTCGGAATTTATGTGGCCAAGGATCGAGTCGTCGTCTGGGGCGAACGAGAAATAGAACGGCGCAGCTTCGCCAACGGCCTTTGGCGACTCGCCCGGCACGATTGTCCCGACTTCAAGTTCGTTGCTGAACGGGCTCGGTCGCAAATAGGCAAGAAGGTCGTCGCTACTGTTCCATTGCAGATACAGCGGCAACGTCGACCCAAACGGGGTCTCCGACTTCGCGTCGGTCGCGATGCCAAGCTCGTTGATGAGGATCTCGTCTTCGTTGTAGGACGACCAGGCCAGCTTCTGTCCGTCATGCGACCAGACGGGTTGCAGCGCCGCCGTGAAACCGCCCCCGTCGACGATCCGGGCGTTGCTTCCGTTTGGGTTTGAGACGATCAACACCGACTGGTCGAGGATGGCAAGCTGGCCCGGCAAGGCCGCAAGCAGGTCGTTTTGCACTGACCCTGGCAGTGGCTGCTCAGATTGTGGCGAGCCAGGCGCACGGTCAGTGGTTGTCGAGGCGTCGTCTGACGCGCTTGAGCAGGCGCTCACGAGAGCCAGAATGGCGAGAAGTGGTGGGATCAAACGACGGATCGCTACACGCTAGTCGAGCAGCCGCCCATCGCCGACTCGCCCCGCAGCGCATCTCGAATTCTCAATTTCATCCTCAACCAGCTAAGAATTGTGCATGACCGACACGCTCGCCACCTTCGAATCGTTCTCTGCCCGTCTCGACCGGCTTGCGAACGAACGGGGCGACTCTCCCGCTATCAGCTTCGGCGAGACGACTCTCACCTTCGATCAACTCAATCGTGCCGCCTGTCGGCTGGGCCGACATATGACCAGCCTCGGTGTCGGCATTGGCGATTTCGTGACGATTGGCGTGCCGAACTCCAATCAGTTCATCGTCTCAGCCGCCGCATGCTGGAAGATCGGCGCAGTGCCCCAGCCGGTGTCGTCTCGACTGCCAAAGGCTGAGCTCGAGGCGATCATCGAACTCGCCGACTCTGCCTTGCTCGTCGGAGTCGAAGGGGGCGGGCGCCCGAGCTTGCCGTTCGGCTTCGAGCCCGATTCGTCGATCGACGACTCGCCTCTGCCTGAAATGATCTCGCCTGCGTGGAAGGCACCAACATCTGGGGGCTCGACTGGTCGGCCTAAGTTGATCGTTTCGGGCGACCCGAGCATGATCGATGGCGGCCTCCTTGGAAGGGCCAACCTCTTCGGTGCCGAGACGGGTGGCGTGATGGTCATGCCTGGTCCGCTCTATCACAACGGGCCGTTCATCTGGGCAATCCAGGCGCTTCTGATTGGCTGCCACATCGCCATCCTTGGCCGTTTCGATGCAGAGAAAACGCTCGCCGCCGTCGACGCTCATAAGGCCCAAGCAATTTATGTCGTGCCAACGATGATGCAGCGCATCTGGAAGCTCGACGAAGAGACCAAAAACAGCTACGACCTCAGCTCGCTGCGAAAGCTCTGGCACCTGGCCGAGCCATGCCCTCAGTGGCTCAAGCGGGAGTGGATCGACTGGCTCGGCCCCGATGTGATCTGGGAGCTGTACGGAGGAACCGAGGGCCAGTCAGCCACCGTGCTCGATGGAAATGAGTGGCTGACACATGTCGGCTCAGTCGGTCGTCCGATCAGCGGTGAGCTGAAGATTCTCGATGAAGACGGCGCACTGCTTCCCGCAGGCGAGATCGGCGAAGTGTGGATGAGACCCGTCGGCCGTGAGACGCCGACGTACTTCTACTTAGGGGCTGAGGCCGAGACCCGAGACGGTTGGGACTGCCTTGGCGACATTGGTTGGCTTGATGAAGAGGGCTATCTCTACTTGGCAGACCGACGCAGCGACATGATCCTTGTAGGCGGAGCCAACGTCTTCCCGGCCGAAGTCGAGGCCGCCATAAACCTCCACCCAAGCATCGGCTCATCCGCCGTCATCGGGCTTCCTGACGACGAGATCGGCAGCAAGGTGCACGCGATCGTCGAGGCAACTACCCCAATCGAGCCGGCCGAACTCATGGCCCATTTGGCTGAGCACCTCGTCACCTACAAGCTGCCCCGATCAATCGAGTTTGTCAGCGAACCGCTTCGCGACGATGCTGGCAAGGTCCGCCGCTCGGCCCTACGAGCGGAACGACTGCAGAAACGCTAGGAGAACGCGTGACCGATCAGACAGACAATTCCGTTCGGGGCATCAATGGGCCGGCAGTCACGGCCTGGCTCGATGCCAACGTTGCTGGCGTCGAGGGGCCGTACGACTTCGGGTTCATCACCGGGGGACACTCCAATCTGACCTACCGGGTCGTCGACTCGAACGGCCGGGCGATTGTGCTTCGTCGACCACCCCTCGGTGCGGTTTTGGCGACAGCCCACGACATGGAGCGGGAGCACCGCATCGTCGCAGCCGTAAACAAGACCACCGTCCCAGTGCCTGCGGCTCTCGGCCTTTGCACCGACGAATCCATCAACGACGCCCCTTTCTACATCATGGACTTCGTCGACGGCGTCGTGATGCACGACGACGAGACATCGGCCGCGGTGATGCCTGATGAGGCAATGCGCGGCACGCTCAGCGACTCGGTGGCCGACGTTCTTGCCCGGCTACACCTCGTCAACCCGGACGACATCGGTCTCGGCGAGCTCGGCCGCAAAGAGGCCTATCTCGACCGTCAACTCAAGCGTTGGAACACCCAATGGGAGGGGGCCAAGACGCGCGAACTGCCTCAGATGGAAGAGGCATACGCCGGACTCCTTTCAGCCAAACCCGAGCAGCGTTACACCGGAATAGTGCACGGCGACTATCGGCTCGGCAACATGCTCGTCGACCCAGCGAATGGGTCAGTCCAAGCCGTACTCGATTGGGAGCTCTGCACCCTCGGCGACGTCCTGGCCGACATCGGCTACCTGCTCAACAACTGGGTTGAGGTTGGCGAAGAACCGGCCCGTGGCGCCACTTCGTACCCGACTGCCATTCCAGGGTTCAAGACCCGCGAGGCCATCGTCGAACGCTATGTCCAGAAGACCGGGTTCGAGGTCGGCAATGTCGACTACTACCGGGCCTTCCAGCATTGGCGTCTGGCTGCGATCGTGGAAGGCGTGCTCGCCCGCTATCTCAAGGGCGTGATGGGCGATGGCGAAGTCGATCTTGAGTCGTACGCCCAACAGGTCGAATCGATGGCAGATGAGGCTCTCCGACTACTGAGTTGAGCGGAGGCTCGCAGAGACTGGGCCCCGATGGGCTAGATTCTCTCAGGTGCATGAACCGACCCGCGCCGTTGGAGGCCCCATCACCATGAGCAGCTCACGAATCTTCGCCGCCGAGGCAATCGGCACGTTCATTCTGGTGGCCGCCGCCGTTGGCGCTGCCGCGCTGCCCGGTACCCCGGCCGGGCCGATTGGAATCGGTCTGGCGAGTGGCTTCGGACTACTCGTCGCGTACGCCCTACTTGGCGGCACGTCGGGTGGCCACTTCAACCCGGCTGTAAGTGCAGGAATGGCGATGGCCAAGCGCATCGATGTGCCCGCCCTCCTCGTCTATTGGTCGGCCCAGCTCGTTGGAGCCGTAGCGGCGGTATCCGGTGTGCTCGCTATCGCTCGGGGCAGCAGTGTTGGCTTCGACGCCGACCTCACCAACTTTGGCGCAAACGCCTACGGACACGACGCCGGCTTCTACAGCTTTGCCGCCGTCGCCGTCGCCGAAGTGCTGCTCAGCGCCATCCTCGTCCTCGCCTATCTCGCAATGCGCAGCAACGGGGCAACCGCACTCGCTGGTGCCATCCCTCTTGGTGCTGCGTATGCACTCACTCAGTTCTTGTCGGTTGGCGTCGACGGTGGTGCGGCAAACCCAGCCAAGTCAATCGCAACGGCGCTGATGGCTCGAGGCGACGCACTCAGCTCGATCTGGGTGTTCGTGCTCTTCCCTCTCCTGGGATCGCTGCTCGGAGTCCTCGCCTGGGTTGCCGTGGACGACGTGACACTCGAAGACACCTTCTTCGATGAGCTCGGTTTCGACGAAGCTCGCGACGCCATCCAAGACGCCGTCGAAGACGCACTCGACTAGATCGGCTTGGGTATGGCTGTGCTAGAGTCGCCGGACTGCCAGTAAGTCATATGGGAGAGTGATCAGCTTGCTGGTCCGCCGAAGGAGCAACCGCCCCGGAATCTCTCAGGCCCCCGTACCGTATGACACCAGCAGCTCTGGAGAGCGGCGAGGTTTCTCACGAAACAGCTCGCCCACCGAAGGGGAACGCCTCACGGCCAATCTCTCAGGTAGCAGTACAGAGGGGGCACCCGAACCAACGATCGAGGTGCTCAATGTCAGACCTACGACATACCCCTTTACATGCGCTCCACATCGAACTCGGCGGGCGTCTCGTCGACTTCGCAGGGTGGGAGCTCCCAATCCAGTACGAAGGCGTGATTGCCGAACACAATTGGTGTCGCACATCAGCCGGCCTGTTCGACGTTTCCCACATGGGCGTGGTTGAACTCCACGGCGACGACCCGGCAACGGCCCTCGAGCGCCTGACGCCAGCCGCTATCACCACATTGCTGCCAGGCAAGATCCGGTACAGCCTGTTTACCCTCGACAACGGTGGAGTGCTCGACGATCTGATGGTCACCAACTCCGAGTCGCATCTCACCCTTGTGGTCAATGCGGCCCGCCGAGAGGTCGACCTCCCCCACCTCCGGGCCGGGCTTCCCGAGATCGATGTCGTCGAGCGCGACGACCTCGCACTCCTTGCGCTCCAAGGCCCACTCGCAGTTACTGCGCTCGCCCGTCTGGCGCCCGCAGTCGCTGACCTTTTCTTCCTTGAGGCGACAACAGTCGAGATCGACGGCGCCCAGATTGGTGTGTCTCGGTCGGGTTACACCGGTGAAGACGGATTCGAGCTCACGGTGGCCAACGACGACGCCGACCGAATTGCTCGTCTCCTATTGGCCCAGCCTGAAGTAAAGCCGGCCGGGCTCGGGGCCCGCGACACGCTTCGCCTTGAAGCCTCACTTTGCCTTTACGGTCACGAACTCGACGAAACCACGAGCCCAGTCGAAGCTGATTTGTCATGGACCATGCCAAAACGCCGCAGGGAGGCCAAAGACTTTCCCGGCGCCGACGTGATCATGGATCAATACGACAACGGCCCAGCCCGAGTCCGAGTTGGCCTTGCCCCCACCGGGAAACGACCGGTCCGAGATGGCACATCGCTCCGAACAGCAGATGGCCAACCGGCTGGCATCGTTTCGTCCGGCGGCTACGGGCCGACGGTCGAGCGCCCAGTCGCCATGGGATACGTCTCAACTGAGCTCAGCGCCATTGGCACCAAACTCGTAGCCGACGTTCGCGGCAATGACGTCGAGATCGAAGTTTGCGAACTGCCCTTTGCCCCTCACCGCTACCACCGTCAAGCGAGATAACTATGACCACTTTCTCTAACCGCCACATTGGCCTTCGCGACGCTGATGTCGCCCACATGCTCGAGGCTCTTGGCTACGACACCGCCGCCGACCTGATGTCGAAGGCTGTTCCAGAGTCGATCCAAATCAACGACACACTCAAGGTTCCTGGACCGCTCTCCGAGTCTGAAGCGCTCGCCAAAATTAAGGCGCTCGCCGATCGAAACACGCTGACTGAGTCGCTAATCGGTGGCGGCTGGAACGACACCATTACGCCGCCAGTGATTCTGCGCAACATGCTCGAGAACCCGGCTTGGTACACGGCATACACGCCGTATCAGCCCGAGATCAGCCAGGGCCGCCTCGAGATGCTGCTGGTATTTCAAACGATGATCGCCGATCTCACAGGCTGCGAGTTGGCCAACGCGTCGATGCTCGACGAGGCGACCGCAGCGGCTGAGGCAATGACGCTGCTGCGCCGAGTGACGAAGTCGAAGCTCAACGGCTTCTTTGTTGACGCCGAGTGCCATACCTCCACAATCAACGTCGTGAAGACGCGTGCCAAGCCTCTTGGCATCGAGCTCACCATCGGCGACCCCGCAACCGATCTTGCTGCGGGCGATGTGTTTGGAGCACTGCTGGCTCAGACGGGTACGTCGGGTCGCCTCCTCGATCTCGCGCCCCTGATCGCACAGTGCCAAGAAGCCGGTGCCGGAGTTGCCGTTACTACCGACCTGTTGGCCTGCTGCCTTCTCACTCCCCCAGGCGAACTCGGCGCAGACGTTGTGGTCGGGTCGGCCCAGCGCTTTGGCGTGCCTCTCGGCTACGGCGGCCCTCACGCTGGTTTCATGGCTGCTCGCAATAGCCACGCTCGATCCCTGCCCGGGCGCTTGGTCGGCGTGTCAGTCGACGCCAATGGCGATCCTGCGCTCCGACTGGCGCTGCAAACTCGTGAACAACACATCCGTCGCGAAAAGGCCACGTCAAACATCTGCACCGCCCAAGCACTGCTCGCAAACGTTGCTGCTGCATATGCGTGCTGGCACGGTCCAGACGGCTTGACGGCGATCGCCGAAAGGCTCAACGGGTATGCGGGCCAACTGGCGGCCGCCGCGACCGATGCAGGACTCACGGTCACCACGGAATTCTTCGACACGGTGACCGTCGACGCGCCTGGCCGGGCCGACGAGATCGTCGCCGCTGCCGTTGCGGCCGGACTCAACCTGCGCAAGATCAACGACGACCGCGTCTGCGTCAACTTCGACGAGGTCAGCACCGATTCAACTGTCGCCAAGGTCCTTGATGTCTTCGGGCTACCCGCCGCTGACTCCCCGGCCGATGGAGTCCCTAGCACCCAGGCCCGCAGCAGCGAGTTCCTCACCGATGGGCGTTTCCACAGCTTCCGGAGTGAGACCGAAATGATGCGGTGGCTTCGAAAGTTGGCCGACCGCGACCTTGCCCTTGATCGAACAATGATCCCGCTCGGTTCGTGCACTATGAAGCTAAACGCAGCGGCCGAGATGGATCCGATCACTTGGCCAGAGTTTGCCTCGATCCACCCCCTCGCTCCCGATGCACAGGCCACCGGCTATCTCGAACTCATAAAAGATCTTGAAGAAGCACTCTGCGAGATCACCGGCTACGACGCCGTGTCACTCCAGCCGAACGCTGGCAGTCAAGGCGAATACGCCGGGCTCCTTGCGATCAAGGCGTATCACGATAGCCGCGGCGACTCGCAGCGTGACCTGTGCCTGATCCCCGCCTCGGCCCATGGCACCAACGCTGCGTCGGCCGTTCTCGCCGGAATGCGTGTTGGCGTCGTTGCGTGCACCGCCAGTGGCGACGTCGACCTCATCGACCTGAAGACGAAACTCGACGCCAACGCAGACACTGTTGCCGCCATCATGATCACCTACCCGTCAACCCACGGCGTCTACGAGCAAGATGTGCGAGCCATCTGCAATATGGTGCACGAGGCAGGCGGCCAGGTCTACACCGATGGCGCAAACCTTAATGCTCTCGTCGGGTTCGCGAAGCCTGGGCAGTTCGGGTCAGATGTGAGCCACCTCAACTTGCACAAGACTTTCTGCATCCCCCACGGGGGCGGCGGTCCAGGCGTCGGGCCGATCGGTGTTCGCGAGCACCTCGCCCCGTTCTTGCCGGGAGCCGGCAGCGGTCCAGTGTCAGGTGCGCACTACGGCTCGGCTGGCATCCTCCCGATCACCTGGATGTACCTCCAGATGATGGGGCCAGACGGTCTAAGGGCAGCCACCGAGGCGGCCGTACTTTCTGCGAACTACCTCGCCCATCGTCTACGTGAGCACTTCCCGATTCTCTACTCAGGGCCCGGCGGACTTGTCGCCCATGAGTGCATCGTCGACTTCCGTCCAATTACGGCTCAGACCGGTGTCACTGTCGATGACGTGGCGAAGCGGCTCGCTGACTGTGGCTTCCATGCACCGACCATGTCGTTCCCCGTCGCCGGCACGCTCATGGTCGAGCCGACCGAGTCTGAGCCCCTAGCCGAGCTCGACCGATTCGTCGCCGCTATGGCCATGATTCGCTCGGAGATCGACGACATCGCAGCCGGCGCCGTCGACGTCGAACAAAGCGCGCTCCGTCATGCCCCGCACACGGCAAAGATTCTGTTGGCCGACGAGTGGGAACACCCATACTCACGGCAACAGGCTGCGTTCCCGCTGCCGGGGATGGACCAAGACAAGTACTTCCCGCCGGTTGGCAGGGTCGACAACGCATACGGCGACCGTAATCTCGCGTGCTCCTGCCCGCCTCTCGACGCCTACGAGACCCATTAGCCAACCGTACGCGGGTTACGACCCTCTACCGGGTCGTAACCCGCGTACGGTTCGGCAGTTTCGCTCTAACTCGCGCGGAAGGCGCGGGCGAGCAGCGGTGTCGATGGCTCGGCACCGGACGAATGTGCGTGGGAGCCCCATGGAAACCCAGCGTCGCCAGGACGGCGAGGCGCGGGGCGTGAACGCTCTGCGTTGTACTCGTCGGCGTTGTCGTGGTCAGCCGAGGCAAGATCCCAGAGTTCGCTCTGGCGCGCTTCGGTGCGTAGATCGACGAGTGTCCATCCCATTGGTGGCGTCCGCGTTGACGCGTGGCCAGCGCAGATTGGTATGCCAGCGAAGGCTTCGACAAGGTCTACAAGCAGCACCCGGGATCCGGGTGAATCGAATTGCAAACTGGCGGCTGCCGAACGATTGCAGCTGAGTCGAGCGCATCGGAGTCCCACGGCGCACAAAATACACCACTGGTGCAACCGACCTGCGGATGCCGGGCCGAGAGCACCTCGTCCATGGGCCGTTCGCCCTTTCGCGTAATCAAGAACACCTGCGGAAACCAAGGCCCAACTAGTCTCTTCGTACCTTCTGAAATTTCGGGGTAGGCAACCCATCCCGTTGCCCGAAAGTTCCGTCGAAACCGGACGATACAACCACTGGCCCACACGGGGAACCGGTATTCACGACCCAAGTCGAGACAGCTACGCAATGGCGACACCAGACAAGACCTACCCAGAGATGACCGCCTACGGCGCCAAGTACGAGGCACCTGAGGGCATCGTCGCATTGACACGGGCCAAGGTCCTCCAAGCCCTCCGCCGCTTTGGCCGCATCACCTCCCGTTATCGAATCAAGCCGGACTACCTGATCATCGGCACTAAACGAGGCGGCACCACCTCACTGGCGCGGTGGCTGCTTGAACACCCTGACGTTGGCTCGTTGTGGCCCTCACGCGAGACGCGTAAGGGCACCTATTACTTCGACGTCAACTACGGGAAGGGCCAAGCCTGGTACCTCTCCCACTTCCCGACCCAGTTCGCGCACAATCTTCGCGAACGCCGAGCCGGCCACCGAATCACCATCGGCGAAGCAACCCCGTACTATCTGCACCACCCGCACGCGGCCATGCGGGCCAGACGACTGCTGCCAGATGTGAAGGTCATCGCGCTTGTTCGCAACCCAATGGAGCGCGCATACAGCCACTGGGTTGAGCGCACAAGAAACGGCGTCGAAACGCTTAGCTTCGCCGACGCAATCAAAGCGGAGACCGACCGACTCGCAGGCGAAGAGCAGAAGATGCTCGACGACCCGAGCTACGTCAGCTTCGCTCATCAGCACTTCTCCTACGTCGACCAAGGTCGCTATGCCAGAGGTCTCAAGCGATGGCTTGACGCGTTCCCGGCCGAACAGGTCCTCGTCCTCCGGTCGGAAGATATGTATGCCGACCCCGGTGCCGCCTACAACCAGGTCCTCGACTTCCTCGATCTCCGCGATCACGTTCCCGATAGTTTCGCCGCCTGGAACATGAAGCCAAAGGAACCAATCGACGAAGAGATCATGAACGAGCTTCGCCGGTTGCTTGGCGACGACATCATCGATCTCGAGAAGCTGCTCGACCGCCCCCTTCATTGGACTTGATACTCGTATGACCTCACCTCAGCGTGTGCTCTTCATTGGCGGTCTGGGTCGCTCCGGCACCACGATCATCGAGAAGCTGCTCAACGAACTCCCGCAGACCTTGTCTGTCGGTGAGACCGTCCACTTGTGGGAACGGGGCGTGAAGGCAAACGAACGCTGCGGTTGCGGCGAGGCATTTACGGACTGTGCCCATTGGCAGAAAGTTGGCGACCTCGCATTCGGCGGATGGGAGAACGCACCAGTCGATCGGCTCATCGACCTTCGATGGTCGGTCGATCGAAGTCGCCGGCTTCCCCAGATGTACAAGGCGCTTCGGTCTGGTACAGCAACCGACGACCAACGCGAGTACCTCGACGCGGTCACCAAGGTGCTGCACGCCTCGGCTAAAGCGGCCGGCGGGGCTGAAGTCTTGCTCGACTCGTCGAAACACCTCTCGACGGCCGCTCTCTATGCCCTCGATCCGACGCTAGACGTCAGGGTGCTGCACATCGTCCGCGACCCAAGGGGCGTTGCCTACTCGTGGATGAAACAAGTTGCTCGGCCCGAGGCCGATGGCGCACAAATGCCGACGTACAAACCATCTCGAACTGCGTTCCGGTGGATGACCGACAACGCCGGTTTTGAACTGCTTGGCCGCAAGGTTCCGACCCTCACGATGCGCTATGAGGATGTCCTGGCCGACCCTGCTGGCTCACTCACCCAAATGGCGTCGCTCGCTGGTATCGACGTTGGCCAAGATGGGTTCGAATTTCTCGATGGCGACGTCGCCTCGTTCTCGACCCCAATGCACTCAGTTGCAGGAAACCCACTGCGATTTGGTGGCGAGAATACAACCCTCAAGCTTGATGACCAATGGCGGTCTGGGCTCGACAAACGATCTCGACAGATCGTTACGGCGATAACAGCACCAGGCCTGAAGCACTACAACTACCCGCTCGGATAGCTTCTCACCGACGACGGGGCGAGGCGACAACCCTCCCCTTCTTCGTTTTGACACCCTCGGCCGCTAAGAGCTTGCGCTGGCGCGCCTCGTTGCCGGGAACGAGCCGGCCAACCGAGTTCACGATTCGCCACCACGGCAGGTCGTCGAGTCGCCGCAGCACTGACCCAACAGCTCTCGCCGCACCGGGGAAGCCAGCCTCGGCCGCAACCTCGCCGTATGCCATGACGTCACCCGGTTCGAGCGAATACAAAACTCTGACGGCGGCTTGTTCGAATTCGGTGAGTGTGTCCCAGTCGTCGCGGGCCTCTGGCTGGTCGCTCATCAGTCGTTCTTGTGTTCGGCCCACCAGGCATCGAGCCTTGCGAGCACTTCGTTCTCGTCGAGAACCCCTTCGCTTCGCTTCAGCTCAAGCAGAAAAGCGGTGGCCCGACCGACCATGGGGCCGGGTGGCATGTCGAGGTGTTCCATGACGGCTTTGCCATCGAGCTGCGGACGTTCGGCGGCGACACGGTCTTGCCGCGCCAGCTCGACGATTCGAGCCTCAAGCTCGTCGACGTAACGCTGGATGCGCGCCACCTTCTGTCGGTTGCGGGTTGTGCAGTCACAGCGGACAAGCTCGTTGAGGTCGCCGAGGATAGGGCCACCGTCACGGGCATATCGGCGAACGGCCGAGTCTGACCAGCCGTCAGCGAATCCCTTGAATCGGCCAGAGAGGCGCACCAACTCAGCCACGTTCTTGATGAGCGGCTTGTCGAACTCAAGCTCTCGAAGCCGGGCCTTGGTCATCTTCGCGCCGACGGCTTCGTGATGGCGGAAGGTAACCCCGCCGTGCTCGAACGACCGTGTTTGTGGCTTGCCAATGTCATGGAACAACGCAGCAAGCCGAAGCTGCAGATCGGGCCTGGTCTTGGCTGTCACTGCGATGGTGTGGGCCAAGACATCTTTGTGGCGGTGGATTGGGTCTTGTTCGAGCTGCAGGGCCGGAAGTTCGGGCACAATCTCGGCGGCTTCGCCCGACTCGACAGCAGCCCACAACCCGTCTGTTGGGTCGGGGGCGGTCAAGATTTCTATAAGACGATTTCGACGATCTTCAACGTTCACAGCCCTCCACTCCTAGCAGACCCGAACCCGTTTACCTACCAAGAATCCTATTCCTTCGGTTTGACTTCGAGCGGCGGCGTAATGGTCACGGGACCGTTCGACCGAATGGTTATCTCAGACGCAGAGCCAGGCACCGACTCGACTTCGAAGTTCTGCAAATTCTCGGGCGAGGTCACCATTAGCGTCACGTCACCTTCGGGCAGGCGGAGCCGTGTTGCCTCTGGACCGGTTACGACCAACACCCGTTCTGGGAGGGTTTGAAACTCAAGCGCCACTTCGGATGACACCGTCGACACGTCGATCTGAGAGACGGACAGCCCATTGCCAGATACCCGTCCCGATTCGGAGACCACTTTGACTGATCCGGTGAGCGCGCCAAGGAGCGTGTCGCCGTAGCCGTCATAAATGGTGAGATCGCCGTCCATCCGGTCGACCAAGACCGGCCCTTCGGTTGCAACCACGACCACCTCGGTGCCGGGGAGGACCGTGAGAACCGTCGACGATCGACAGGGCAGTCGGCCCTCGCATGTCACCCTGACGACCACTTCATCGTTATCGCCGAGTGACTCAATCTTTGGTCGATTCAGGAGCCAACTCTCGTTGGTCATAAGTTGGTTCATGTCGCCGTTTCGCACCTCGACCGGGCCAGCGTTGCTGACGAGCAACACCCTTCCAACCACTGGAATCTCAAGTCGATTTGTGTCTGAACGATCGATCCAACTCGACGACGCCATCGCCAAAACGGCCAAGCCGACGACTGCGCCAGCGGCAAGTCGCAGCCGGCTGCGTCGAGGTTGGTCGCGGCGTTTGGCCATGTCAGCGGCTGAATGTCACTTGCGAAAAGAAGTTGCGACTCGACGTGCCAAGCGACAGAACGTAGTCACCTGGTGTCGTCGTCCAACCATCGTCTGACCAGCGGGCGAACGACCGATCCGAGATATTGAGCTGAACCGTCGACTGAGCACCGGCGTCTAGCGTCACCGTGGCGAAACCGGCGAGGATGCGGTCGGGACGGCCGTCCAACGCGTCAGGCGGGGCAAGGTAGCCCTGCACCACGCAGGTGCCTGACCGGTTTGCCGTATTCGTAACCCTGACCGCCACCGTTGATCCGACCACTTCTGGTTCACCGAACTCAAACGAGGCGTACGACAAGCCGAAACCGAACTCGACCAGCGGATCGATGTTGTGCTTGTCATACCAGCGGTGGCCAACGAGCAAACCTTCGGAGTAGTGCAACTTCTCATCGGTGCCTGGGACAGACGACGCAGTAGGACCATCTTCGACCCGACGGGGAAAGGTGACCGGCATCCTGCCCCCGGGGTCTTCAACCCCAAGGAGCACATCGGCCAGAGCCCCGCCGAATTCTTGCCCCGGATACCAGACCATCAGTGCGGCTGGCACGTCGTCGAGCCACGGCATGTCGATCGCCGAGCCTGCGTTGACAACGACGACGGTTTTTGAATTGGCCGCCGACACTCGCCGAATGAGTTCGTCTTGGCGACCAGGAAGCCCGAACATAGGGCGGTCGTGGCTTTCGGTTTCCCAGTCGGCGTCGAGGCCAACAACGACAACGGCGGCATCAGCGGATGCTGCAGCGGCAACCGCTTCGTCGAGCAGCGCGTCTTCGTCGACTGGAGGGAGCCAACCGAGCCGGACTCCACCCAACTGTGAGTCATCGCCTCGATTCCACTCGACGACAACCTCAACAACTGAGTCAGCTTCAAGATGGACTGAGCCAATCCGTTCTGCGGCCGCCTTCTCGAAGAAGCCCTGTCCCTGTTCGGTCGACGTCCAATTGTCGACAACAAGGTCGCCGTCGACAAACACTCTTGCCTGACCGGTTTGCATAATCCCAAAGGCGTGCTCGCCTGTCTGGTCGATGCGGAGCGAACCGGTGAGTCGTTGCGACCAGCGCATGGGGTGGGTGAGACCGTCTGTTGGTCCTTGCGCGAGTGTGTGAATATTGCGGGCGCTCTTCGTTTGAAAGACATCGCCCGAAGCGAGCTGGTTGTCGAACATCTCGACGAGCACTGGCTTGCGGTCGTCGTGCGGCACCCATTGATCACGTGCGATGAGGGGCAGGTAGCGGTGGGCCAGCACGCCGACGTAATGCGTGATCGTCGCGGCAGGTATTGCCTCACGAAGACCGTCAACAGGCGACATGATGTGGTGCGCGGGTAGTTGGGCCGAGCCGCCGCCCTGGATGACCCCGGGTGCTGCGTTTGGCCCAAGGATCGCGACCGACGTGATTGAGTCTTTGTCGAATGGAAGCACCGGCGTGCCGCTCGAACCGGGCGTGTTGCGAAGAAGAACAGTGCCGGCAGCAGCGGCCCGGCGAGCGAGGGCTCGTTCTTCGGGTAGGTCGACACTCTGTTCGAGTGCCGCCTCGAGATTGCCGATTTTGCCCGCACGTTCGGCCAGTTGAACGACTCGCAAAACTCGCTGATCGAGGTCGGCAAGGGCCACCTCACCTGATTCAACTGCGGCCTGGAGACGACCGCCAAGGGCAGTTGATGGGCCAGGCATTTCGAGATCAAGCCCGGCGATGATGGGACGGGCATGGTGAAGGGTGGCGCCCCAGTCGCTCATGACGAGTCCGTCGAATCCCCACTCGTCGCGAAGAAGATCGGTGAGGAGCCACTCGTGCTCAGTGCAGTGAGTGCCGTTGAGCTGCGGGTAAGCGGCCATCATGGTCCAGACACCAGACTCGGTCGCGGCCTCGAACGGCGCAAGGTAGACCTCACGGAGAATCGGCTCGGCGACTTCTGACGAGACCGTCAAGCGGTGCCACTCGACGTCGTTGGCAACAAGGTGTTTGGCGCAAGCGCCTACGCCTTCGTCCTGCACGCCAGCGATGTAGGCCGAGGACAGGACCGACGTGAGCATGGGGTCTTCGCCCATACATTCGAAGTTGCGACCTCCGAGTGGGTGCCTGGCGATGTTGATGGTCGGCGCGAGAAGAACGTGGGCACCCTTGCGGACAGTTTCGCGACCGAGCAGGCGGCCGACCTCGGTGACGAGTTCGACGTCGAACGACGCACCGAGAGCAATCGATGCCGGCAAACAAACGGCGCGTGCGCCTGTCGTGCTGTCACCGCGGGCACCGTTTGGCCCATCGGTTACCTTTACCGCCCCGATGCCGAGGCGTTCGATTGCAGCGGTCTGCCAGACGTCGGCGCCAGAGACGAGCGCGACCTTTTCCTCGAGTGACAGCTGAGCAACGAGCTCGTTTGCAAGTCCAGACACGCCGGTCCTCCTATAGAAGGAAACCAGTGTGCCGTATCACGGCAAGAGATGCCGCCTCGATGTCTGAATCACGCAGCGATTGGTGGCGAACCTGAGCGAACTCTAGAGCCCCACGAATGCGAGCAGCGCCATTATGTGGATCACGCCGAGCGAGGTCGCCTGCGCTACTGACAGCGGGTTGCCCTCTGCACCAACTACGATGCCGCCCACCGACAACAGACTCGCAATGGCGAGTGCAGGAAGAAGTGCGCCGGTGAGGAGCCCAGTAAAGGCCACCGCCAGAACGAACAGGCCAACGATCTGTATTGGCCGTCCCTGCTTGCTCCCGACTAGCTCGATTTGTTCGTATACCGCCGTTGCCGCCGTCACAATATTCCCTCTCGTTGGTGGTGTTCGCCCGCTCTCTTGCTTTCGAGAATCTCATACGGGGACCGGGGACCGCCAGTCGTTAACCGGGATGGCGCGAACTGTTACCCATCCGCAACAAACGAGGGCCTATCGCAACACGAATCGGCGGCACACTGGCCCAATCAGTGTCATCGGAACTCAAACGACCTCCAATTCGTTGGACCCTGGAGGTCGACGCTAATGGCATATTGCAGTCAGAAAACATGCGCGACCAGCACGAACTTGAGACGTCTACTACTTAGCGAGCACCGCCGACACCGCGGCGACTCAAACTACACGCCTGCAATTTCAGGGAGCCAAAGATGAAAAAAGTACTCATAGGCATACTCACCGGTGCCCTCGGCCTCGGCGTATTCGCCATATGGTCGGGCGGCATCTCGGTCAATTGGCCGTGGCGGGCCATCCCCGACTTCAATGACGTGTCGGTCGCGCTAGAGATTCCAAACGAGGTTCGGATCGTCGATATTGAGCAAATCAGCCTCGACTGTCGGGCCAGAATCCACGCCGAGGTTCCGCTCGAGGGCAAACGAGAACACACGCTTCTTGGTCGCGTCTATCGAACAGACACCATCGAGATGGACGCCATTGGCGATGTCGACACGTGCGTCGACGGCACGTCAGCCCAGGTCGTTCACAAGCGTGATGGTGCCACTGAGGTTGTCATCCCAGGCGAATCAATCGTCTTTGTGAGGCCACGTGTCAACACGGTGCTCAGCGCCGACTCGGTCGCAGTCAATAAGGGCAAACTCGGCAAGTTGACCGACGTGTTTCCGTGGGTCTCAGACGACCTCGGCCTCACCCCGGTTGCATACGCCTACGCCCAAAACGTGATCGGCTCGTCCGCGTGCATGGAAGCTGCATACGAAGTGACGCAAGAGGTCCTCATCAATGCCTACCGACTCCAGTTCATCGGACAAGGTGCAGACCCAGAGACGCTCATCGTGCGCATCGATGGCGAGCCGATCTTCGTCGACCCTCTGCCAATCAACATGGGTGACGTGACAATGGATCTAAGCGGCGACTCGATTACCTGCGTCGTCAGCGACGAAGCGTTCGGCGGAATCGAAGAAAACCAGTAACCAACAACCCGGTTATGGGCAGGTCTTCCATGCCGGACATTCGAGCGTGATGACCGGCGGCGGCACGGTGAGTACCGTTGTCGGGGCGGCTGTGGTTGGCGCAGCCGTAGTTGGTGCCGGCGTGGCTGGCGCGGCCGTTGTTGGAGGTCGAGTCGTCGGCGCCCTAGTTGCCGGGGCAGCGGTTGCCGCGACACTAGCTGGCGGTGCCGTCGTTGTCGGGGCGACCGTAGTTGGCGCCTCTGTCGTTGTTGTCGTCGGTTTGGTCGTCGACGTCGTAGTCGACGTTTCGTCAGGCTCGGTTTCGACGGGGGAAGTTGTGGACGCTACATCTTCGGCAGAGACGCGAGTTCCTATTGGATCTTCGCTGCTCGGCAGACGAGTGATGCCAAAAACAACGACGTTGACCGCGATTAGGACCGCGAGCCAGCCAATCCATCGCCACGCCCGTGAAACTCGTATTCCCTCTAGCACAGCTACCTCCGCTACCTAATTATTAGCTGATCACACCATCCAAAAGGCAGACAGGGCGAAAAAGCCCACGCAATGGGTGACGATATGACTACCCTCCATGAGCATGGCTGAGCGGCGCGAAGCGCAGATTTCAAACCGCATAACGATCCCTGAAACCGAACTGACCTGGCGTTATGGCCCATCGGGAGGCCCAGGCGGGCAGCATGCGAACACCTCTAACACGCGTGTCGAACTGGTGTGGGAGATTGGTGTCACATCAGCGGTCACAACCGCCGAGAAAGATCGTTTGCTCGGCGAACTGGGACCGCGCACTCGAATAGTTGTCGACGAGACCCGCTCCCAATCACGCAACCGCGACCTCGCTATCGACCGGCTAGAGGAGCGCGTGCGCGACGCCCTGACAGTGAAACCGAAACGGCGAAAGACGAAACCGAAGCGAGGCGCGATCGAGCGGCGCTTGAAGGCCAAGAAGGAAAAGTCACAACGAAAGGCCTCTCGCAAGGTCACCTACGATTAGCCGACGACCACCCGATGCGAGATACTCAGCGCATGGGACCTGTAAAAAAGGCATGGGACATGGTTGACGAGGCGAAGGCAGAGATTGAGAACCTCTCGCCCGAGCAAGTCGCAGCCGAGATCGAAGCCGGCACCGCGGTCGTCGTTGATATTCGCGACAATCGTGAGCTCTACCTCAAAGGCAAGATCCCCGGTTCGTTCAACGCGCCGCGAGGCATGCTGGAATTCTGGGTTGACCCGGCCAGCGAGTACTACCGCGAGATCTTCAAGCCAGAGAATCGTTACATCCTCTATTGCGCTGCTGGCGGTCGGTCAGCTCTCTCAGCCAAATCAATGAAGGACATGGGCTATACCAACATCGCCCACCTCGAACCAGGCTTCGGTGGCTGGGAAGCGGCCGGCCTCGAAATCGAAGACTGCAAGGCTGGCGCTAAATGGATTCCCGCACCACGGGAATAGGGACATGAGCAGAGACCCTTCCGAAGGTCAAACGCTCGCCAGCCGTCGCCAGCAACGATTGCGTGACGAGCTTCTCGACTCAGGAATCGAGCTGCCCGCAAACCCGATGCTCGCAAACAAGCTCATCGAGGAACTGGACTATGCCCGTTTCCCGCCGGTCCATGAAGGCATCCTGCCGACCTATGGCGCAGTCCTGACGGGTCTGCAGGTCCGACCAGAGGTCTTCGGCGGTACACCCTCGTCGATCGAGGGTTTGAGTGACACGGTTCTTCGACGGCTTGCCGACGGTCGGCAGTCGTTCGTACTGCGCGGCCCGGCTGGTCGTGAACTTCTCCTTCTCGACAATCCGCACGACCGCGAGGCCGCACTCGTTCGCCTGCGCAGTCGCGGGCCCCTGGATCTGACCATCATTGTGCAACGCGGCCCCGGCGGAGTTGTCCGAGTGCTCGCTCCTGATGGACTCTTCATCTGGGACGGAGCGCACTGGTGGGCGAAACCGTATGCCTCATCATTTACCCGGGCGGTCCAGCGCGCAGTTCCAACCGCCCCAATCGATACTCTGCGGCAACTTCTTGAGTTCTGCGTACACACCATGAGTCCGGCCGACGCCGGGACGGCATTGGTTTGGGCCCTCGATGCCGACACAGTCGCGGACGTCGAAGGCCTGAACGCAGCACGACCGCCGACGCGTGTTCCGCAACTGCCGTTCTCAAGCATCGCCACAGGGGCAGCCATTCGGCAGCTGCTGGCCCAAGTTGACGGTGCGGCAATCGTCAACCGAGCGGGTCAGCTCATCGCAATCGGTGCGCATCTTCGGTCGTCGCCTGCAAGCCACGAGCATGTGAAACTCGACCCGACTCGTGGCACTCGCCATGCCGCGTCCAGGCGATACTCCTATGATCACACCCAAAGTGTTGTCTTCGTCGTGTCGAGGGACGGGCCAGTGACCGTGTACTCCAAAGGCGAAGAGGTCACTTCGATCCAGACGCGGATCGAGGAGCCAGAAAACGACGAGGAAAGGCTCAAACTCGATGACTCAATCGACGAATGACTCTCGCGGCGGCACGCCGATAGAAAACGGTGGACGGGCCCTGCTTGCCGACCGCTTCACCAACAAGGGAACTGCATTCACCGTCGAGGAGCGGCTTCGGTTCGGATTGGATGGTCTGCTTCCGCCAGTCGTTGAAGACCTTGCGACTCAACTGCGTCGCGTGGAAGTCGAATACGAGCAGAAGGACAATGACCTCGCTCGCCATGTGTTCCTCCGGGCCCTCCAAGATCGCAACGCTGTTTTGTTCTACGCATTCCTGCAGCAAAATATGGACGATCTGTTGCCGATCGTCTACACACCGACAGTTGGCCCTGCCTGCGAACAATGGTCTCGCATCTACCGGCGTGAGCGTGGCTTGTTTCTGTCCTGGCCGCTCCGTCATCGTGTCGATGAACTCCTCGCCAATGCGACTGCGGACCGCGACATCGACGTTGTCGTCGTGACAGACGGCGAGCGGGTCCTGGGGCTAGGCGATCTCGGAATCGGCGGGATGGGAATTCCCGTTGGCAAACTTGCGCTCTATACCGCCGGCGGCGGCCTCGACCCCTCCAGAACCCTGCCTGTCTTCCTCGACGTCGGAACCAACAACGAGGCGCTTCTGTCCGACCCGCTGTATCTCGGGTGGCGTCATCAACGTGTACGAGGCTCAGAGTATGACGAGTTAGTCGATCCGTTCGTCGACGCTCTTCGTCGCCGATTCCCCAACGTCCTACTGCAGTGGGAAGACTTCGCGCAGCTGCATGCAAACCGGTTGCTGGCACGCCACCGGGAACAGATCTGCTCGTTCAATGACGACATCCAGGGGACCGCTGCTGTCACGGTTGCAGCAATCGTGGCGGGACTCGCCACCACCGGTGTACCCATCACCGAGCTCCGGCTCGTGGTCGCAGGTGCTGGCTCGGCTGGCACCGGCATCGCGAGCCAAGCGGTCCGAGCGATGGTCGCCGGTGGTCTCGACGAGTCCGAGGCGCTGCGCCGGTGCTGGCTCGTCGATCGCGATGGGCTACTCCATGATCGAATGGAAAACCTGCTGCCTTTCCAGCAACCGTTTGCCAAGGCATGGAGCGAGGTCGAACAATGGGATGACGACAACGATGGCGTCATTGAATTGCCAGATGTCATCGACGCCGCGTCTCCACATGTGCTTGTCGGCGTCACCGGCCAACCCGGCATCTTCACTGAGGCCGTAATCAGGAAGCAGGCCGCGGGCGTCGCTCGACCAATCGTGCTGCCCCTGTCGAATCCGACACCGCGCGCCGAGGCGATCCCGGCGGACGTCATCGCCTGGACCGATGGCAATGCGCTCGTTGGAACAGGAAGCCCGTTTGGGCCTGTCGAATTCAAAGGACGCCGTTTCCCGATAGCTCAAGTCAACAATGTGCATGTGTTCCCCGGTGTTGGACTCGGAGTTGTTGCAGTGCAGGCCAGTGCCGTATCGGACGGAATGTTCACTGCCGCGGCCACCGCTATCGGACAGCTAGCCGCAGAAGGTCAAGACGGTGCATTGCTTCCTCCGATAAGCGAGAGCCGTCGGGTTGCACGCCATGTCGCTCACGCCGTTGGGCGGGCAGCGATAGACGAGGGCATGGCGGCAGCGTTGAGTGACTCCGAACTAACCGCAAGAATCGACGCAAGGATCTGGCACCCCGAATACATCGAACTCGAGTGATTTCGGGCCTGGACTAGCGCGCTCCGGCGAGCAGCAAACAGCCGGGGGCGATCGACACCGTGAACGGTCCCAAGCTCATCGGTTCACCGTCTCCCCAGAGCTGAACATCATCTGGCATTGTCACTGTCAATTGGCTGGCGGTCGACGACTCGACCGCCCGATGGTTCATGTGGCCACCCCAGAACGTGGTTGGAAGGAACGCAAGCATCTCGAGCTTTCCGACTGGTCCGACCGTCAATATGTCGAGCAAGCCATCGGTGGCTGATGCAGTGGGACAGACCTTCATCCCGCCGCCGAAGTATGCGGTGTTTGCGATCGCAATCATCGAGACCTCGATGTCGCGAGAAACCCCATCGTTCTCGATGGTGATAGGGAACGACGACATCTTCGGGATCTGAAGCAGAGTGGCAGCGGCGTACTTCGACTGCCCAGGTGGGAACGACATTCCGTTTGCTCGCTCGTTGACGTCGGCACTGAAGCCGGCTGTCGCCACCGATGCGACGTATCGGTCGCCGACTCGAAGAAGGTCAACCGGCCTCGCATCGGACAGCGCAACGGCGACCGCCTTTTTGAGACGTTTGGGCAAGCCGAACGCTCGGCCGAAGTCGTTGCCGCTTCCGCTTGGCACGAGCCCGAGCGGGACCTGCCGCTGAACCGCTTCGCCCACAATCGCGTGAACCAGACCGTCGCCGCCGACGCCAATGATTCGTTCAACCGGTACGCCAGTGCGATCGAGTGCCGCTCCGATTCCCGTTGCTGACTTCGGCGTCACCACCAGAACCTCGTGTCCCGTCGACTCGATAATCGCCCCTGCCTTGGCGGCCACCTTCACCGACAGTCCTTGATGGGCAACCGGATTAACGACCAGGTGGACAGTCTGCACGACCCCGAACCTAGTGGAGCAGGAGAAACGATGCCTCACTGTCTCGCTTCCCGATAACCTCGGAGATCGGCAGCCCCCGTAGCTCAGTGGATAGAGCATCGGTTTCCTAAACCGTGTGCGGCAGTTCGATTCTGCCCGGGGGCACTCAACGAAATGCGTGGTCACAGTACCGTAGGTGTCATCTTTTCCACTACGTATCGCACAATCCGGCGAGTGACACATGCAAGTGTCCCACGACAGCGACCCCGGTCGATTTCATTCCACGAGCGCTACCTCCGGGATTCGACAGAAGCGACCCGGCTACTACGAGGTGCGCGTCGCTCCGCCGATGTCATCGGCGGAGTTCGCGACGTGCTCAGCGATCAAGACTCGTAGCACCCTCGGTGAACGAAAGTTAGACGCCTTGTTTTGAACCACTCTCATGTCCCGTTTCGCGCCGCTCTAACCTTCGGTTGCCGGCGCGATCATGGGCAGTTGCGAGAGCCTGTCTGGTCAAACAGTTCGCCGGTACTGCAGCGGATCGGAGTTTGTTCGTTGCCGTGATTATCGAGTGGGGTGGAGGCACTGAACAATCGATCCCAGACTCCGATCTGAGCAGCCCGCGCTGTGCAATACCGTCAGCTCACCCTGCCCGGTGATGGCGGTATCGAACAAGCCGTCGTTCACTGAGTCGGTGTACGGCTACAGCAGCTTTTCGGTACCTGGCTGACGGGACCTCTATTTGTGGTCCCACCTGGACCACTACCAACGGCTCAGCTCGCGAGTGGCACTCCGCATCAGGACACCCAGCCATATCCGGGCACGACCGCGTCCCGCCCGACGCAGAAGGTCGCATGTGTATTCGGCGAGTTGTTACTCAGGGTCGATGATCAGTGCGTACGAGCCGAGCGAACGCAACGAGGTGGCGCTCAGGTGACCCTGCGTCGAGAGTACCCCGGTCAGCTGCCCGGTTTCGGAATCGAACATCACATCGTCGACGGTGCCTCGTTCGAAGCCATTCGTGTCGAGAATTCGTGAGCCGCGGGCGACGATCTTGCCCTTGATGGCGTCGGTGTCGCGGCCCTCGGCGACATGTTCGGGATCTCCAGCGTGTTCAGCCATGACAGCGTCAGGCCCGAATGATCGAATCTTGGACCACGGGATCACTTCAGCCCGTCGGCCTCGCCCCGACACATGCACCGACTCGATCCTGGTCGCGGTCGGGTCGATCAAGAAGCCTTTGACCTCGCCGATCGTCTCAGCGCTGTCGGCTGCGACGACCGATCGGCCTTCGGCAGCGTTGAATGTGTCGCTCATTAGCTCTCTCCCTGCAAGTTGGACGCCCGGTATGCGGTGACCGCTGCGCCGAAGCCAGCGAGGTCGTTTCTGACGAAGTCAGTCGCCGAGGCGGGTAGTAGGAGGTTCTCGCCAGAAATCGCCATCTGTTCAGAAATGGGAACGAAAACCGTGTCATCGCTGTCCCGTGGGTCGATTTCGTAGCCGACTGCCTCGGGGTTCGGACCAGTCGAGACGATCACGCCGATGACCTCGCCGAGCTCGTTGCCGTCGGCGGTCAGCACTCGATCGCCAATGACCGAGCTGGCGTCACCCGGATGGTCGAGCGCTTCGGGCGTGCTGCTCTCGGTGATCGAGGTTTCACTCGGCACCATGATCGCGTCAGCGCCGATGGCACTGAGTGCAGACGCTGGCAGAACATCCTTCAGGCGGCCGGAAAACAGGCCTCGCTTGTTGAGGGTGAAACCGATGAGTTGGTGGGCGGCTGCGTCATAGACCACGTCACGAACCTCCGCCACGTCCTCGCCAGACAGGATCGACACCACAGGAAGACCGATCAGGTCGCTCGCTCGCATCACGTTGTTCACTCGACGTCCTTATCGCTTGAGTCAGCGGCAAGCACTGAGCCGCTTCGGCGGGCTCGTCTCGCTGCTAAGAAGGCCACACCGGCGATCACAAGAACCGCCAGCAGAACCAGAAGCCACTTCCATAGTTCCATGTCATTTCCTCTTTTCCTCGTTCCACGAGCTCTCGAGCAATGCCCATCATCGCCCACAGAACGGGCTGGTGTCGATGAAGCCCGGATCGCCGGACGACTTCTGCCCGATCTCCTCGGAATCTCGATCGCTTTCCAGATGAAGGCGTCCGCCTACGTTTTGGGATGGTGGGCCGGTGATGGTTCGTTCGGGCTCAGGGTCGGTTTTGGCGGATGGTTTCGGTTGCGTCGCGTGAATCGATTCGTCCGAAGGTGCTGTCGAGCAGGCTTTGCATCTTTCGGGTCGCGTCGTTGCAGGCATGCTCGATTGCGTCACCGGTACCGGTGACCACGACGGGGTCCATGCCTGTTGGTCGCGCTTCGAGCAGGCAGCGGATTCCCGTCTCGCTCTTGCCTGCGCTGTCGTCGCTGCTGAGGTGAGCCTCGACTCGGGTGAGCCGGTCGCCGTAGCGGTCGAGCGCAGTGTGGATGGTGGTTTCGACGGTCAGGGTGTGGGCGTCGCTGCCCTCGACGCTGCTGTCGGTGTTGACTTGGATCTTCATTGTCATTGTCGCTTTCTCGTTGGTTGTGAATGTCGTGCTGTCCGGCTGGGTGTCCGCTGCTGCGGTCTGGGGGGTACCGGTCCTTGTCTCAGCGGAGGCCACCGGCCGGGGTGACGTCGCCGTCGCCTTGCATGGCGGCTTTGAAGCTGGGAGTCGCCTGGAGGGCGATGATGTCGGCGGGCATTTCGATCCCGGCGTCTTCCAACGCTTCCTTCACCGTCTTGATCGCTTCGTCGAGGATCATGAGGCTGTCGTGTTGGGCTGGTGTGGTCCAGAGGCGGGCTTCGATGTTGACGGTGGACACACCGAGCTCACGCACGATCGCTTCGGGTGCAGGATCTTCTGCGACACCCTCGACCTGCTGAAGGGCGTCGATGATCACGCTGCTTGCCTGTCGGGCGTCGTTCTCGTAGGCGATACCGGCGACGAACGCGAGGCGCCGCAGATCGTAGTGTGTTTGCACTCTGATCACGTTCTTGTAGACGTCGCGGTTGGGGATGAGCACGAGCTGGCCGTCGAAAGTCTTGATCCGGGTCTCGCGGATCGAGATCGCCTCCACCGTGCCGGTCTGTTCGAGAACCTGGATCTGATCGCCGGACTCGAACGGCTGCCGGAATAACAGCAACACACCGGACAGAGTGTTTTCGAGGATGTCTTGGAACGCGAATCCGACGGCGACGGAGAAGAATCCGAGTCCGGCGAGGAGATCGACTGGTTTGACCGATGGGAACGCTGCTGCGGTTGCGCTCAGCACCGCAATCCCGAACAGGATCCAGCCGGCCAGTTTGCTCATGACCCGGGCGAAGCTCGGGGTGCGGTTTCGTTTGAGGTATGCGTGCAGAACTGCACGCAGTATTCGGGAGACGCCATAGCCGAGGAGGATGATCACCAGCGCCACTCCCAGCCGGGGGATGGCCTCGAGGAACGATTCGACCATTGCTCGTGCGGAGTCTTCGACTTGTTCGCCGCTGATCTGATCCGTGTTGGCTTGGGCAAACATCAAGTTCCTCGCTGAGCTTCGGTCGGCTGTGCTGGCTGCATCGTCGTCATGTGACGGCGGAGCCACGTTGGACCCTGCGCATTAGCGGCCGTACCCGATGCCCGGTGTTCTCAAACCTTGTCGCAGCGAAGAGTGGTGCTCATAGGTTCGTCGTCGATCGAGTGGCGAGTGCTTCGCGGGCTCGGCGGGCGTCGGGGTCGCTGTCATCGGCTTGCAGGTCGTTGTCGACGAACCTGAGGAGCCCGGTGACAGCATCGGTAGGGGGCCCGAGCCGGTGCTCTGGCCCAAACGTGCGCTTGGACATTGGTACGACGTACACACGACATATGACGCTGCGAGATATGGCAACAACAGGACACCAGCCTGCGCTAAGTCCGGGTGATGGCGGAGAAAGCCCAAAGAACTAGCTGGGAGATGGCACCAAGTCCAGCCGCCAGTATCGACGGGGACGAAGCCAGCGGCTCGTTGTTCAGCGAGCACATGCGCCCTGCGTCCTACGGCCAGCTTTTCGAGTCGCTGGCGGCAAGCATCGAGCCGAGCACACGACCTTCAGATGGAGACACGAGTTCCGCGAACGCGAGTGGCTCGATGTTCGGCGTTGGCTCAACGAGGTCGACGGAGCGAACACTGAGATCGTTCGACCGCTTCCGGAAGCGCTTCCTTTGTTCTGGCGATTCCTTAAAACAGAATTCGGAATCACCAGGACCGGCCAATAGCCAGTCGCCGTTCCCGACAACCGCCCGTACGGCGGGACCGTTCGGTCGAGGCGGTGACACCGGCCAAATGTGTCCCATGTTTCGTCCCACGTTGACCCATCGAACCTGCCGATACGTGGCGACATCGCCTGGCACCGCAACGTCGCGCAGAAGGTCGATTCGCCGCTTTAGCACTGACGATCCGGCATCACCCGACACAGGGCATCACCGTGAATGGCCCATTCCTAAGCCGTGTGCGGCACTTCGATTCTGCCCGGGGCACGACGCAAATCGCCCGACGCCCATCACGCCTACTGTTGTGGGTACGACGTACCCACAACACCCACGATCAGAGATGATGATGCCGACGTGCGTTCGTATGCGCTCGCGGGCCTCGTCGATGATCTGGGCTTGGCTTCGGAAGGTAAATCAGACCGCCCGCGAGCCTTCGCTCCCATCGGGGCGAAACACTGCCGCTGTGCGGGTACTAATTCTTCTCGGTGCCCGGTTGCGGAACTGGTCAGGCCCGGCCAGGCTCAGTCGGTGCTCCCTCGCAACCCAGACCGCAAAGCGGTGATTAGCCGCAGCGACCAGGTCGAGGGCGTCACCTACATTGTTGATGCCGAAGACCCGCGCCTCGACGACTACCGCGAACTGAATAGCATCGCTGTACGTACCGACATGGAACGCGACGAGTTCTTCATGGGCGAGGGATACATCCCGATCGATCGGATGCTTGACTCAGGGCATCGCATGCGTTCAGTGCTGCTACACCCAAAACGTCTCAAGCGGTTCCTACCCACGATGTCTCGGCCGGAAATGGCGGGAGTCCCGGTCTATGTGGCCGACCAAGAGGTCCTTGCCGAAGTCGTCGGCTTCAACATGTACCGGCCTTGTTTAGCATCGGCTTTCCGCGCCCCCATGCCGACCGTTGCTGACCTAGCCAGCAAGAGCCGGCGGCTCGTCGTTCTCGAGGCGCTCAACGATGACCAGAATGTGGGAGCCATTGCCAGGACCGCACGGGCATTTGGCATCGATGGCGTGGTCATTAGCCCAGGGTGCAACGACCCCTACATGCGGCGCATCGTCAGAGTGAGCATGGGCGAAATCCTGCACATCCCTATCGCTCAGGCCGCTGCGGACGACTGGCCAGGCGCCATGACTACTCTCACCGATGCAGGTTTCGAGACCTGGGCCCTTACCCCCGATGCCGGCGCCACCGACCTGTGGGAGCTGGACGTTCCCGAACGTGTAGCAGTGGTGCTTGGGACGGAGGGCCGCGGACTCGAAGCCGAGACGATGGCGATGTCAACCCGCCGCGTTCGGATACCAATCTCGAGCAACGTCGACTCATTAAACGTTGGTCATGCGGCCGCTGTCACCTTCGCTGTCATTAGTCGCCCGCAGCACCCTTGATGACACACCCACCCCCACTGTTTGGAGGGCCCCAACCGCCGAAGAGGCCGTCGAGGAGTCGCAGGGCTTCGAGCTGATGCTCCGGCATTCGTTGCTACGGGACATCACCG
>JBBKWJ010000036.1:0-4693 GCA_037968895.1 Acidimicrobiales bacterium | reverse complement strand
GCGGCGATTCAGCTGTCGGCGGATGATCACTCGCTAGCGCAACCGTCGAGCCCGAGCTTTCCAGCCATGGCTCCGACTGGCGCCCACGGATCGCCCTCTTCCTCAAAGAAGGCGAGGCCCTGTCCTTCGGCCTCGTCGTTCGCCGCATTGAATGCCGCGATCATGTTGTCGACATCATCTGAAATGTCGGTAGGCGCAGCGAGATTCGCGAGGCTGCTACTCGTTTCTCGCGATGTTGTGATGATCTCGTCAAGGGCCTCTTGTAGTTGATCCGGTGTTGGTTCGCCGCTGAAGATCGGGCCAAGCGCTTCGCCGATCTTGGCGTCCGCCTCGATGCAGATTGTGTTGGCTTGTTCAGTGAATTGGGCTTGCGTGAGTGTTTCATCATCACTGCCGCATCCGGCGAGAATCGCGGCGCTCAGCAATATGACAGCGGTGATCGTGAGGTAGTTCGGTTGTTTCATGAGTTATCCAATCGTTGTGTGCGGTGGGAGGTCAAAGTCGTCATCGGTCATGCGCAACCGTGCGATCGAGGCGCCGGAGAATCCGACTGCTGTGAGCAGGTAGGAGAGTGCCGCGCCGGAGTTCGTGTTGACCGGACCGCCGACGAGAAGGAACTCGACTGGCGCTGCGAGGAGCATTGCCACTGCGATTGCACGGGGCGCGAGTCTTGCTCGCCAGAGAAGCACGCCGAGGCCAATGCGCCCGAGGGTGATGGTGAGGAACATCGGGAGGATCGTAATGATCGTCAGGGGGTGTTCTTCGAGCCGCGACGCCAGCGCGACGGTCGTGTCAGCGTCGAAACCCTCCTCGTGGGTGACTAGTCCGATTAAGTTCAGGTTTGGGTTCAGCAGCGCGGAGTAGAACGCGTAGGTGGCGAATCCGCCGACGACAAGGGTCAACCGTGGTGCCGTGCGCCGGTGAGCCATCATCATGGCCACGCCCGATGGAACTACGAGCAGCACGAACGGGAGGCCCAACCAAAGGGCGGCCTTGGCGGCGGTGGGGTCTTCGGCGATGCTGGCGAAGGTCTCTTCCGTCGAACTTCCCAGGTCATCGGGCGTGATCGCGTTTGAAAGCGCCAGCGCCAGCCACGGCAACGGTGCCACCACTGCGAGCAGAATCCGCCAGAATCGTCGGAGATCGGCAGGGTTTGACTCGGGTGAATTCGGCGAGTGTGCGCCAGCGGGTTGGTCAACGGTCTGTGTCATGATGGGGACTCCCAGGTTTGGTCGGAGCGGTGTACCCGGTGACTATCCGTCGTCTCCCAACGGGTGTGAAGGGTGTTCGTTCCTCCGAGGTCGGGAGGATCTCCCGCGGTGCGGGAGACGGAAGGGTTGCCCGACGCAAGATGTAGGAGGAGACTGACGCGGTGAACGGACGAGGGGTCTCACCGAGGAGTGCAGGGCGATGGGCTGCGTTCTTTTTGGGTACTACCTGCTTGGGCATCGCACTCGTGCTCTGGTTTGCGGTTCGCGTCGACTGGACGACTGCCGGGTTCGGGAATCCAAGTTGGCCTGCTTTGCTGGTCACAATCGTTAGCTACGGCGTGGCTGGCGCACTGCTCGTCGATCGGCGTCCCGACCTGCCCTTCGGATGGCTGTTGTCAGGCGCCGCGTGTAGTCAGGTGGTGTACGCGGCCACGGCTCTTCCCGCTCTCGCCGCCGCTCGTGACGGCATTGACTCGACACTGGTCGGGTGGGGGTTGGCTGCGTCGACGCTGGGCTTTCTGCCGCTCGCTGTCCAGGGGATCGTGTATGTCCGCTTCCCAACTGGCCGACCAATATCACGCCGCGGGCGTGCCCTGGAAGTCGTGATCATCGCAGGAACCGCACTCGCTCTGATTGGCGGTCTGCTCAGGCCTGACTTCAGTGACATGGCACCCGAGTCGACCCGCGGTCTATCTCATCCGCTGACCGGCGGCACCGTCGTCGGCACCATCGCCGAGGTCCTCATGATTGCGGCCCCGCTCGTCGTTTTGGCTGGCCTATTCGCTGGCTTGGGCGTCGTGGCTCGCTTTCGCCAGGCCGAGGGACTCATGCGTCAACAGCTCAAGTGGTTGACCGTTGGGGTCATCGTCAGCGTTGCGCTGTTTCCTTTTGCTGTCTCCGAGGTCGCGTGGATGGCCGACATTGACATGTTCGACAGCTTGCTCTTCGTGGTCACGCTGGCCATCCCCGTTCTCCGGTACCGGTTGTGGTCGATCGACACCATCCTGCGGCGCTCGCTTGCTTACGGCGCAGCGACCGCAGTCTTGGTCGGGGTTTACTTGGCTATCACAGCAGTAGGAGCCAGCGTCGTTTCACGACGCGCCGGAACCTCGGTCGCTGCCATAGTCATCGCCTTTGCGTTCGCGCCGCTCGCTTCTAGAGTCCAGCGGGCTGTCGACCGTTTCGCCTACGGCGACCGAAGCGACCCCTATCGCACACTCAGCGAACTCGACCGGCGACTGGCCGAGGTCGCCGAGCCCGGGGAACTGCTGCCGGCGATGGTTGCAACGCTCGCTTCCTCTCTGCGCCTGCCCTATGTGGCGATCGAGAGCGCCCATAGCGGAATTCCACTCGCAGCTCACGGCAACGTCGCTTCGTATACCGAACGTTGGCCACTCATCCATGAAGGCACCGTCGAAGGCTTCCTGATCGCGGCGCCACGCCGAGGCGAAGAGACCTTCGACCGGCGCGACCGTCGACTGCTCGAAGACGTCGCCCGTCATGCCGGGGTCGCTGTCCACGCGGAAGCCTTGACCGCTGACCTGACTGAATCACGCCAGCGACTCGTGTCCGCACGGGAAGAGGAGCGCCGCCGAATCCGCAGAGATCTCCACGACGGACTTGGGCCGGTCCTAACTGCTGTCGGGCTCAACATCGATGCCGCTCGATCACGTCTCGCAACCGACGCCGTGGCCACAGACCAGCACCTAAGCGATGCGCGAGAAGCGACCAGACAAGCCCTCGACGACATCCGCCGACTGGTCAACGGGTTGCGGCCGCCTGCACTCGACAACCTCGGTTTGGTCGGAGCACTCGAACTCCACCTCGGCCGTCTCACGCAAGCACACTGTCAGGTCGCTATCGAAGCCGCGAACCTTCCATGCTTGCCGGCTGCTGTCGAAGTCGCGGCGTACCGCATCGCCGTCGAGGCGGTAACCAACACAATCCGACACACCAACGCGTCGACCTGTACGGTCAAACTGTCCTCCATAAGCGAGACGCTACTCGTCGACATCAACGACAACGGCCTCGCAACAGGTCCATGGACCCCTAGCGTTGGCATTCTGTCCATGCGAGAACAAGCCAGGGATCTGGGTGGCGATCTCACCTGTGGCCCCGACGTGAACGGCGGACGCGTTGCGGCCCGACTCCCCGTCCTGACTAACAAACGAGATGCCGAAGCTACGACGACGGTTCCACGATGATCTCCATCCTCATCGCCGACGACCACCCACTCGTGATTCAAGGACTACGAGCCGTCATCGCCAGCACCAACGACATCACCGTTATTGGTGAAGCCACCAACGGCCGCGATGCCGTACTGCAGGCCCTTGAGCACCAGCCCGACGTCGCGATCCTCGACCTCGACATGCCCGAACTCCACGGATTGCAGGCAATCGAGCAGATCCGCAACAAGTGTCCAACAACGGCTGTGCTCGTCCTCACCATGTTTGACGACGACGACACAGTCGTCGCAGCGCTCCAAGCTGGGGCAGCCGGCTACCTACTCAAAGGCGCCGAAGGCACTCACGTACTTGCCGCCATCCGATCGGCCGCAGTAGGAAACACCGTGCTTAGCCCGCAGCTCATCAGCGGTCTGACCGATAGGATCGCCGCGCCAGAGCGCTCGGCGCCCGAATTGTTCCCCGAACTCACCGTACGCGAAACCGAGATCCTCGCTCACCTTGCTCGTGGCCTGACCAATGCGGAGATCGGCGAACAACTCCACCTGTCAGCCAAGACGATCGCCAACAACGTTTCCATGATCCTCACGAAGCTCCAGGTCACCCAACGCGGCCAAGCTATTGTGCTGGCCCGTGACGCCGGACTGCTGACCAGACCCGTTGAGAATCGATTATGAAAGCAACAGTGGACAGGGTGGAAGCCACACAGTGAACGGACAGAAATCGATGCACCAGCTACTTACCGATCGTGATGACTCAGTCTTGGTTGTCGTTGACGTGCAGCAATCGTTCGTTGACAAACTCGACGAGAACAAGGCTGGCCCGGTACTGAATCGGATCCGATGGACGATCGAGATGGCCGTTCGCCTGAACATTCCGATCGTCGTAACAGCGGAGGACATCGAGAGCGTAGGGTCAACGGTTCCGTTCATCGCGGAGGTGCTCCCCGACGGCACGGCGGAACACGACAAAATGACCTTTGGACTCTGTGGCGAGCCGCGCATCCTCGGCGCGATCGAGTCGAGCGGCCGCAAGACAGCGGTACTGGTTGGGTTCGAAACCGACGTTTGCGTCATGCAATCGGCACTAGGCCTGATGCAGAACGGGTTCCGCGTTGTTGTGCTCTCTGACGCAACAGGGTCCCCTGGGGACTGTCACGAGTCGGGCATCTCGAGGATGCGTGATGCAGGAGTCGTGATCTCCACCGTCAAGGGCACGTTCTACGAATGGGTTCGCTCGCTTCACTTTGCCGATGAGCACCTCGACTCCGAGATCTGGTCAAGCGATCGCCCGGACGGC
>JBBKWJ010000035.1:0-4408 GCA_037968895.1 Acidimicrobiales bacterium | reverse complement strand
GGGTGCGTCAGTAAGGGCCGCTTTGCTGCGCTGATCCGGTCGGCGTAACGATGAGCCATCGCGTGCATGAGGCCGGCCCATGGCAGGCGCAGCGCTAGATCAGCATTTAGCCGACACATACCGCTTGGCTGTGCACGCCAAACTCTGCAACAGGATCTGAGCCGGGTTCGGAGTATAGCTTCGTTGCTTCGACTGGACCGTTCGGACCTTCTTTGTCCTGGCCGACCAAAACGAAACTGCCGTCGTCGCAGAAGGCCGAATCGATGGCGCTTGGCAACTCTTCGATGTCGCCGCCTCCGCCCAAGTAGAACGACGGCGAATTGGAGTACCGCGAGGCCACAATTGCCGCCGAAGCATCGTTCGAATAGCGGGCGAGTTGAGACACAACGAAGATGCCGTCGCGCGGACCCGAGTCGTATACCTCGATCGTGCCGCCCGCCAGGTTGAGCCGTGCGACGGTGAGTCGATCGACCGAACCGCTTGCGCCTCCGAGAAACGCCCAGACATAGTCGCTCGGCAGCACCGGATAGCCATAGGCGAGCCTCATCGGCGCGTCGAGGCGGGCCGTGACCTGCGCACCCGACTCAAAGTTGGTCAAGGCCACAGATTCTTCCAGGTCGGCGACATGCCATTGCTGGCCCGACAGGATGCGAACCTGTCGAGCGAACGCGGCAGGCTGCGCCTTGCCGAGCGACCACGAAGCGGAGTCGACGAGATGAAGGCTCTCCTCGACCTCTACGACGAGCGTCTGGTCGTCGAACCAGCCGAGCGCCTCGCCCGCGAGTTCGATGAGTTCAAGCCGGCCGCCCTGTTCGACCTCGCCCACCCCGAGAACGGTGTTGCGGTCTTCGGTCGACAGCGAAATGGCGACCCGCTCACCGTTGGGGCTGATCCAGGGAACGCCGATCTTGCGCTCGAGCAGCCGAAACTCTTCCACGCCGGCCATGGTGTCGGTGTCGATAACGCTCACCGTGCTGACCTCATCTCGCTCGCTGCGCAGCGCAAACGTCGCCAGGTCCTCATCGGCCGAGAATGAGATGAACGGCGCATCGAGAAGCTCATCAAGTGTTGTGACTTCCAAGGTTTCCAGGTTCACCAGGCGAGCCCCGTAGCCGTCCAATCCTGGGCTTTGTCGAAAGACCTGGTACCAGGCACTTCCCGCGCTCGGTTGTCCAGTCAATATGAGCTCTGCCCAGCCGCCATCGTAGATGCCGATGGCGACCGTCTCGCCCGATTCAACGTCGACGACATAGGGTCGCAAGGCTCCGTCGCCGATCCACTCGATCGCGATCACGCGGCCCGGATAGTTGACCTCTCGCAGGATGATCTGGCCGTCGAAACCAATCGAACGCACCTCATTGCCTTTGGTGTCGAAAACAGTGATCGCGCTCTCACAGTCGACCTCGCAGTCGTGGTCAAGCGTCGGTGCGGTCGCTATCAGCGTCGGCCCACCGTCATCGCCGGCCCGACACCCCGAAACAGCCAGTACCAGCAGGAGGGTGACCAGGATGGTGAGCCATTGATTCGCCTGTTTCGTCACATCTCGAGGCTAGACACCTACCCCGAATGGGGCACGGAAGTTCGCGTTGGTCGGCCCGAATACGGCCGAACGACCCACGGGAATCGCCGACAGCGCTTCCGTCTCGAACGTGTCCGGTTGAGGATCGAGAAGGTTATTGGGTGTCGCGTTGCTCGTGCTTGGCGTCGCAGTGAGCCTTGATGATGTCCATGTCGGCTTCGATCCCTTTGCTCACCATTCTCATGATCAGTGGCGTGATCAGCTTGGCGGTGAGTTTGTAGGGCGTGGCATCCATCTTCATTGTGAGGAGGCTGCCATCACCTTCAGGGTTGACGGTGAAGATCGTGTCCCAGATCGTGCCGCCTTCGTCGGAGACGATCCGTACCTTTGATGGCGGCTCGTATTCGGTAACTTCCAACGTAGTGGTGGCTTCGCGGCCCTTCATGATTCTTGTCTCTTTGAACCGCGTGCCAACCCCGGTGTGTGAATCCGTCAGAAACTCGACGTTTGTGATGTTCGGATTGATGTTATGGAAGTCTTCGATGTGAGCCACGACCTGGAAAACCTGGTCGGGCGGCGCTGCTATCGATCGAGCGGTTTCAACGTTGGCCATGACGACGACGTTAGGTCGCGCCGGTGACGTTCGCCAGAACATGGCTGGTCAGATCGCCGACCAGAGGGTCGTTGGGCGTGCCGAGCGTGATCTGCGGGTTCTGTATCGTGAGCTTTCACCGGCTGCACTGACGCGACTGTTCGGCATCGAGGGAGAAACGCTGACTGGGAGAGCCTGCCAGATGCACGAACTCGGGCCCGCGGCTGAACGATGCTTGGAATCCAGCTTCTTGCTGGGTGTCACCGGGACCATGGACGAGCACATTGCCGAGGCAGTCCGCTACTTCGGGTTACTCATCGAGCGGGCGTCTGCTGCAGTTCCACACGTGGAATATGCCGTTGATCGCCTCGAAGCCGAGAATGGTTTGGTGCGGGTCGCTGATTCGTTCGAACCACTTCCTGGTCCAGGTTGACCCCGGGTATCGGCCACATCTCGGCCGCGGAGTCAGCGGCAGCGTTCGCCGGTCAGGGTTGGGTGGCAGCGGCCGATCGCACACCCTCAAAGAAGCTCATAAGTCCTACATAGACGCCCATGGAGATTCACCTGTCGGAATCGTTCGGCGTGCGCGTAAACGAACTCCAGCTGGGCCTCCGTACTGAGCATGCGATACTGCATAGGAAGGTGGAGAACAGTTATGCGAGCGCCAACGCTGATCGGGCAGATTGCGACGGTTCGTATACTTGCCGTCCTCAGTTTGGTGTCGCTGCTCGCGGTTGCCTGCGCGGGTAGCTCGGCGTCTGATCTGCCTGCTGAGGCGGCAGCCGCGACTGCGGTCGCAACGACTGAACCCGAGTCGTCCCCCGCGCCGGGCAGGTCGGTCGAACCGTCTACAACTCCCACGTCGGTGCCCGCGTCAACTGCCGTTCCAACTGCCGTTCCAACAGCGGTGCCAGATCCACCGAGCAATGCGCCCGTGTTCGACGAAGCGTTGCTCAAGGCGATCGTCGATGAGATAGATGTGCAAGACGGCAGCTTTCTGTTCGCCATAATCGATGAAGAAGGAAAGACGACCGCTGCGAGCAACGGAACCAACTCATCTGGCGAGCCCCCACCAGCGGATGGGATCTACCAGATAGGCAGCTTCACCAAGGTGTTCACGGCTCTCGCCACGCTGACACTGGTCGATCAGGGCATCGTCGATCTTGATGCACCAGCCGACGAGTATGTGAGACGCATCCCTGTACCCGCTGAGGTGACTGTGCGCGATCTCTTGCAACACACCAGCGGTATCTACAACTACACGGACTCGCCGCAGCTTCGTGCCGTCGCGTTCGGTGAACCGAGCCAGCGGTGGATGCCGGAAGAAGTTCTTGCATTCGTGGCCGACCAGCCGGCGCTGTTCGCGCCAGGGTCTCGCTACAGCTACTCGAATACGAACTATCTCATCTTGGGCGTGCTGATCGAGGAGGTAACCGGGGAGCTCTATCACCAGGTGGTACGCGAGCGGATCATTGGCCCGCTAGGGATGACCTCGACCTACCTTGCGGGATTCGAGGACGGACCTGCGCCGTTCAATGTGTACGAACCCGAAGGTGTCGCTGACTATGACACGACGTCTTTCGATACAGCGAACTGGTCAGCGGGTGCGATGGTGTCGTCGCCGCCGGATCTGCACCTGCTGTTCGGCGCGCTGTTCAACAACGAGATCATTTCCGAACAGCTCGTTGCTCAAATGACCACGGGAACGGATTTCGCTCTAGGTGAGTCGCTCTATGGCCTCGGCCTCGAACTCACTCACGCATCCCGCGGTTTCTACGGCCACAGCGGAGCGTTTCTGGGCTACATGGTGCTCATCAGCTACGCGCCAGACCCAGGTGTGACCACATTCCTGGCGGCAACCGACCCCCGACTGTTCACTGATCCCGACTCGAGCAACACACTCGAAGATTCCCGCGCCATGTCCATGATCAAGGCCCTCGGCGAGTTGACCTCGTCGTGAAGGAAGCAACGATGATCCTCGACGACGTAGTTGCCGAGTTGCGGCGTCAGCCCTATGAAACTCTTCGGGCTCGTTACCTGAGCGAGTCCGAGCATCGCTTCGTTGTGGCGGACTCTGGGATCCCGTACCAGGTCGAGGTGCAAGCCTTCTGGGACACACCGAGACAGCCGGGAAACCTGAGATTGATCATCGCAGTTGATGACGGTGGGTGGCGTACGTCCTTCAGCCCTCTCTCCACGGACTTCATCATCGCTCCAGACGGCACATTTGTTGGTGAGTGAGCGAGCCCGGACTAGGCGGCCGTTGCCACATACCCAGCGCAGTCACTGAGCCTGCG
>JBBKWJ010000034.1:0-3370 GCA_037968895.1 Acidimicrobiales bacterium | reverse complement strand
TCGGACTGCCGGGACGATGCAGAACGCACAGTTGTTGTCACAGCCGATCTGGATCGTGAGCCACGCGTTGTACGAAGTCTCACGGCGCGCAGGGAGCGCCGAAGGGAACATCGCATGGTCGTCGATAACGGCCTCAGCCAGGATCTCTGTGATCGGCGTATCGGAGTTCTTGGCTTCTTCGAGGAGTTCGGCGGCGCGGTGCACGTTGTGTGTGCCCATCACGACATCGACATGGCTGGCCTTCTCCGCGACCAAGTCCTGGTCTTTCTGCGCAAGGCAACCGGACACGACGATCTGGCGGCCGTCTCGCTTGGCCTTCCACGTTTTGAGGTGACCGAGATTGCCATACAGCTTGTTGTCGGCGTTCTCTCGGATACAGCACGTGTTGAGCACGACGACATCGGCGTCAGATTCAGACTCGGCTCGCACCAGGCCGTCTGCTTCAAGCAGCCCCGAGATGCGCTCAGAGTCGTGATCGTTCATCTGGCACCCCATGGTGCGCACGATGTAGCTGCGCTTCGGGTCACCAGGTGTTTCGGGCATGACTGCCAGGCTACCGACACGGCCGCAACGACACGTTGCGAGCCCGGTAGCGTTCGCTTTCAATGTTCGCGATCCTCGATATCAACACTCAGTACCAGGTCTTTGGCCTGCTCCACATTCTGTGCGCGATCGCCGCATTTGGCCCCCTCTTCCTGTATCCGCGGATGCAGCGCGCTGGCGAAACGCAGGCCATCGCTGCGTTGCATATGAAGCTGGTGTTCCCTGCCCTCATCTTGCTCTGGGTACTGGGCATGGGCATGGCCGGCTTCGGCAAGTTCGCGCTCGCCGAGATGCACTGGCTCACCGGGTCCATCGCAATTTGGATTGCCATGGTCGCTGTGAGCTGGCTGTTGATCAAGCCGGCGATCGGCGATTCGAGCGAGGCCGCCACCAAGAAGCTGTCCGCCGGCATCGGCATCACCCATTTGCTGCTCGTTGTCGCACTGTTCCTCATGGTCTTCCAACCAGGCGGCGTCGTCGTCAAGTAGCGGCCCACTCCGGTTCGCTGCCGAGGCACCTCTTGGTACTAGAACCAGGGCATGACTGACGCTGCGATTCCAGCTGGAGACCAGGCTTGGCTCGACCAAGTCATTGAGACGCCTGTCGACGCAGCGCGGCCAATTATCGATCCACACCACCACCTGTGGCCTGCGTCGGGCCCACTGTTGTACGGACCCACCGACCTCGCAGGCGACACCGGAAGTGGCCACAACATTGTGGCAACACTCTTCATGGAGTGCAGCTCCGCATACCGCGCCGACGGGCCCGATTACCTCCGTCCGATTGGCGAAACCAGCTTCGTGGCAGCCAGCGCCGAGTGGCTCAAGACAGAGCACCCCCAAGGCCCACCGATCGCTGGGATCATTGGGCACGCCGATCTCAGTGACGCCCAACATCTCGACGAAGTTCTTGACGCCCACACCCAGGCTGCTGACGGACGGTTCCGCGGTATTCGCGATGCGCTCGCCCGGGCCACCGAGCCAGAGGTGATGATGATCGCCGGCGCTAACCCAGCGGGGAAGTTTGAGGACCCAGCGTTCCAAGCTGGGGTTCGCCGACTCGGCGAACGTGGACTGACCTACGACTCGTGGCACTACCACCACCAAAATCAGGAACTCTTAGCCCTCGCCCAAGCGGTGCCGGAGACGACGATGATCTTGGACCACTTCGGCACGCCGTGCGGCGTCGGCCAGTACGAAGGCCACCGAGACGAAATCTTCGGGACGTGGAAGGCCGACATCACCGCCCTCGCGGCGTGCGAGAATGTCGTTGCGAAGATCGGCGGGCTGGCGATGCCTGACAACGGGTTCGGGTTCCATACCTCCGAGCGTCCGCCGACATCAGATGAACTCGTTGCGGCACAGGGCCGCTACTACTTGCACACCATCGAGGCATTCGGCCCCGGCCGCTGCATGTTCGAGAGCAACTTCCCGGTCGACAGGTTCTCCCTGTCGTACACCGTCTTCTGGAACGCTGCACAAAAGATGGTCGCTGACTTCAGCGAGGATGAGCAGACCGCCATGTTCAGTAGGACTGCGGCGCGCGTCTATTCGATCGACGTGTAGTACGGCCGAGGCCGGACCGGATTCAACTCGCCGGAGGGGACAGCACCAGGTTGCCTGCTTCGTCGAAGTTGGCATACGGATTGTGAGCGATCTCCCAGAGATGACCGTCGGGATCGGCGACGTACGACGAATGGCCGCCCCAGAAAGCTGTGTGCGGGTCGACCTTCGGCGTTGCTCCCGCTGCAACCCAATCGGCGAAGACTTGGTCGACGGACTCAACCGACTCCAGGTTCATCGCCAGCGTGATGCCACGAAAGCCTGACTCACCGTTGACGAATGGCTCAGGGGAAACTTGCGCATCCTCAGCGAGTGCACCATGTTCGTAGAGCCCGAGGACCGATCCCTCCATCTGGAAGAACGTGATCGTGTCCTCCGAAGACGCTGACTTCGACCACCCGAGTGATTCGTAGAACCGGGTGGACACAGCAAGATCAGCGACACCGAGCGTGACGATCGAGATCCGTTGGGGAATTGTCATGAAGTAATCCTGTCAGAGCCGAGCATGGCGGGAGGCTCGAGTTGGTGTAACGACTGCGGGTGGCCGGAGGCTGCGCAGTCAGGCCCGACTGCGCATTCTCCGGCCACCCGGTCGCTAAAACTGAACGTCGTGGACGACTCAGTCGAGTGAAATGGGCTGGTCGTCAGCTTCGGAGAAGGCCTCAGCCTCGGCGACGTCTTCGACCACCGGCGCATTCGGGTCTTCTTTCAGACCACTGGCGATCAGCACCTTGTCGCTGATCTCCATCATCACCTCAGGATTGGTGCGGAGATATTCCTTGGCCTTCTCGCGGCCCTGGCCGAGCTGCTCACCTTCGTAGGTGAACCAGGCACCGGACTTCTTGACGATGCCCAAGTCGACTGACAAGTCGACCAAGGAGCCTTCACGGCTGATGCCCTGGCCGTACATGATGTCGAACTCGGCTTGACGGAACGGCGGCGACACCTTGTTCTTGACAACCTTCACCCGAGTGCGGTTGCCCACGATCTCGGTGCCATCTTTCAGGGCCTCGATGCGACGAATGTCAAGACGGATCGAGGAGTAGAACTTCAGGGCACGACCACCCGGAGTCGTCTCGGGCGAGCCGAACATGACGCCGATCTTCTCGCGCAACTGGTTGATGAAGATTGCAATCGTCTTGGTCTTACTCAAGTTGCCGGTCAGCTTGCGCAGCGCCTGGCTCATCAGACGAGCTTGCAGGCCGACGTGCGTATCGCCCATCTCACCTTCGATCTCGGCTCGTGGTGTGAGCGCAGCAACCGAG
>JBBKWJ010000033.1:0-13340 GCA_037968895.1 Acidimicrobiales bacterium | reverse complement strand
CGGTCACGCGTCCGCGGCTACTTCACGGCCACCGAGCGTGCGAATCTCAGACGACGCCAGTGTCGAGTCGACGGACGGTGAAGGAACTGTCGTCCAATTCTGTTCTTCGATGTGCTGCGATCGAGACAACGTGGCCTGACTCAGGGCGGTGGGTGAAAAACTGCCAATCGTTCGGCTCAGAATCGAGTGCTGGGTCGCAGGCAAACCCGATGAGCGGCTCAGCGCCTGACTTGGACGTGGCGATGGTGAAGCTGAACTTGCTCAGCGGAAGGGCAAAGCCCTTGCCCTTCGCCTTAATAAAGGCTTCTTTGAGCGTCCAGAGCTGGTAGAACCGATCGGCCTGTTGCGCCGAAGGCAGCGAAAATATCGAGTCTTGCTCGGCATCGGTGAACACCCGGCGAGAAACACCTCTGATGTCCGTTGCTCGCCATGTGTGCTCAACATCGACGCCACAATCGGCCTGGCCGTGGACGAGCACCGCCACCATGCCTTCGGTATGGGAGATATTGAATCGCAGCCCGAAGGGGCCTCCGACAATCTCGGGTCGGCCGTTGGCGCCGCGGTCAAACTGCCACATTGCCGGGTCTCGATCGTCGTAGCGCGAGAGGACGAGACGCGTCACCACATGGGCAACGAGAAATAGAGCGCTGCTTTCGTCAGTCCGATACCGCCGCCACCGTTGCGTCTCCTCTTCGTCTAGCACCGAGGAATGCGTCTCCGCCCACTTCACCGACGTCTCGTCAACTGGTTGGAGCCATAAGTCGAGCATTAAGAAGAATGTACTAGTTGCCAGCCGACCCGGCGGCTGAAATGCTGGGTTTGAAGCGCTCGCCACCGTCAATTGGGACCTTGGCCTTTGGCCCCGGTCGATCGGCGGCGAAATACTAAACTTCGAGGTAACCAAAATGACCGATCAGAATAAGGACCAACCGACTGCCTTGCAGGGTGCGGCCGCGAAGAGGATCGAGCTTAAGCAAGCCCTTTCGCAGGTCGAAGTTGCAGCCGCGTCCCCGTCAGCCGAGCAAAGTTGGCGGCCGAGACTCATTGAAGAACTCGAGAAGCTGCGGGCGGCGCTGCAGGATCACATAGACGAAGTAGAAGCAGACGATGGGCTGCTGACTGAGATGCTGGCGGAGGCTCCGCGACTAGCCAACCAGATTGCGAGTGTTCGCGATGAACACCCCAAACTACGTCATCAGATCGACCAGATCATCCTCGACGCTCAAGGTAGCGAAGACGTGATCGACCTTCGATCGGGGGTTCTCGATACGTTGACGGCGCTGGCGCGTCATCGCCAACGAGGATCCGATCTGGTCTACGACGGCTACAACGTCGATATTGGTGGAAGCTGAAGCACCCCACGACATCTTTGGGGGATAGCCCCCATGCGGCGTCCGATCGACCGCGTCGACAATTGAAGAATGCTCACCACCGCACTCCCCTCCTTGCTCAACTGGCTCATCGACAACGCCGTATTCCTTCTCTTCGGTTCAGTCATTGTCACGGTGATCGGCGAACTGCTGGCTCGTCAGTGGCGGGGGCGGTCAATCGATCTCAGGGGCTCGATGACCTCAATCAGCGCAGGCGTCGCATACATCTCGGCCAAGGGAATTGTGTCGAAGGTCGTCGCCTTCGCCCTAGCGATGTACGTCTACAACAACCATCGGGTATTCGATCTCGATGCGACGAACCCGCTGGTCTGGCTCGGCATCTTCTTGTGCCGCGACTTGGTCTACTACTGGATCCACCGAGCCGAGCACCGGGCCAAGGTGCTCTGGGCATCACACATGATCCACCACTCGTCGGAGGAATTCACCTTCACGACCGCAGTTCGCATGCCGTGGATGGAAGCGCTGTACAAGCCTGCGCTCGGCCTCTGGGCTCCCCTGCTCGGATTCCATCCGCTGGCCTTCGCCGCCATGGGCGCCCTCGTGCTCATCGCCGGCCAGTTCCAACACACTGAACTCATGCGTCGAAGGACGATCCTTGATCTCGTCTTTGTGACCCCATCTGCCCACCGTGTCCATCACGGGTCGAACGCGGAGTACCTCGACAAAAACTTCGGATCGATGCTCATCGTTTGGGATCGGCTTTTCGGAACCTTCAAAGCCGAAACGACGACCGTGGTCTACGGCCTGACGGGCGGCAAGGCGGTTCGGACCCCGGCTGCAGCTCTAGTCGGTGGCTACCGCGACCTGTTCGCCGACATCCGAGGGCTGGGCGTCCAAGGGTCAGTCCGCCATCTCGTTTCTCGGCCATAGCAAGACTCATACTGCTGTTGAGAATGCCTCGGTAGGGTTTCGGCTATGGCCACCGACCATTCAAATGCGAACGCGGAACGCTCTGGCGCCATCCCAGCGGCCAGCCAACACGGCGGCGACGGACCTAACATCGCCGCCGCGCTCGGACTAGATCCGGCCACTGTCCTCGATCTGTCGCAGAGCATGAATCCATTCGTCCCTGATGTTGCGGGGATTCTGAGCCGGCACCTTGATGCGCTTGGCCACTATCCCTCCCCAGCGGCTGGAGCCCGCCTCCTTGCCGAGGCCATCGGGGTCGCTCCAGAGCGCCTGCGGCTTACGAATGGCGGCAGTGAAGCCATCACGCTCGTCGCCAACGAGATCGGTGGCCAGGTGCACTGCGAGCCGGAATTCGCCTTGCACCCGAGAAACGGCGAAGGCCCCATATGGCGAAGCGATCCACACAATCCAACCGGCGTGCTGGCCGAGCCCGATGCCACGGCCGATGTCTGGGACGAAGCCTTCTACCCCCTCGCGACCGGCCGATGGTCTGCGTACCGCAGTGGAATTACAGTCGGATCCTTGACCAAGGTCTTCAACTGCCCCGGACTTCGGCTCGGTTACGTCATCGCCGACGATGTCGAATCGCTAACCCGTCGTCAGCCCCAGTGGTCGGTCAATTCTCTTGCCCTTGCTGTCCTACCCGAGCTACTCGAACTGTGTGACCTTCGCTCCTGGCGAATCGCTATCGAGACAAATCGTGCAGCAATGGCCCAGCTCTTCGAGCAGCGTGGATTCGTCGTCACTCAGGCTGATGCTCCATGGATCCTCGTGAAAGCGCCTGGATTGCGGGAACAGCTCGCACCCCATGGTGTTGTGGTTCGGGACTGCTCAAACTTCGGCATGGACGGCACGATGCGGGTTGGACTGACCGCCGAGAGCGGCCTAGAACGAGTCTCGATTGCACTCGATCGCGCCATGGCCTCATCGGTCAATTCAGAGGGCCAGTGTGGTGGACGAATCCATGGCTGAAACCCCAACAACTAAACCGGTCTTGCACGATCCCTCCGGTTCGCATGTCGGCGCCCTTGTTTGGCAATGGCCCCGCCCGATGGCAGCGCTGTCGTCAGCTCCAGTCGGGGGTGGATTTCAGACCATCGAGTGGCTCCTGAACATCGGCGTCCCGCTTGACTACAGCCGGATCGACCTTGCCGAACACGCCAACGAGATAGCGGCAGATCTTCGCCTTAGCGGCCGCGGGATGGCACTTTTCACTGCGGCAACCGTCGCTGACCGGCAACGAAATGTAGTCGAGGGTGTAACTGTCGACGCCACAGTCGGCATTTCGAAGCCGACGTGGGCCGCCGACCCGAACGGCGGCTGGACGCCTTGGGAAGCAGGCACGATAAATCTCGTAGTCCAAGTCCCGCAAACGCTAGATCCGGCGGCCGCTGTGAACGCAGTCGCCACCGCAACTGAGGCGAAGACACAGGCGCTCATCGAAGCACAAGTTCCAGGAACGGGAACAGCGAGCGACGCAGTGGTCATTGTGTGGCCCACTCATTCGGATGCCCCGATTGAGCAGTTTGCGGGGCCCCGCTCGGAGGTGGGAAGCCGGATTGCGCGAGCAGTGCATGCGACGGTCACAGCCGGTGTCGCTACTTGGCACCAGCGGGCGGGAACGAAATGAGCGCAGGCTCAATGGGCGCTCTAGGCCGACGCTCGGCAGCGGTAGCAGCCGGGTTGCTCATCGACCGGCTTGTCGGCGAACCGCCAGACGTCGTGCATCCTGTGGCCTGGTTTGGCACAACGATGAGTCAAGTCGAAGAACGACTGTGGGCTGACAGGCGCAGGCCTGGTGTCGTCTACGCCGCCACCGGTCTTGCAATTGGATTGGTTGCCGGTGCCTTCGTCCGCTCGACCGCTGTTGCGGTGGCAGTCTCAGTCGCTGGCAACGCGCTGCGGTCGACGGCTACGAGTGTCGGCTTGACCGCCGCTTCAGGCAATATCGAGACGGCCCGACTAGAACTAAGGGCACTCGTTGGACGCGATGCCAGTTCACTCGATTCGTCTGGTGTTGCCGCTGCGATCGTCGAGTCGGTGGCCGAGAACAGCGTTGACGCTGTTATTGCTCCCGTCTTCTGGGCCTTGGTCGCCGGAGCGTCCGGAACCCTGGCATACCGAGCGGTGAACACCATGGATGCAATGGTCGGTCATCGCACTGAGCGCTACCAACACTTCGGAACGGCAGCAGCCCGCCTTGACGATGTGGCCAACTGGATACCAGCGCGAATCTTCGCCGGCCTGGTCTCGGTGGTCCGTCCCAAACACGTCTCGCACATACGCCGGATCGTTAGTCGCGACGCCCCAGATCACCCCTCGCCGAACGCAGGTGTTGCCGAGTCAGCGATGGCTGGGGCGCTGGGCCTCCAGTTGGGCGGACCGCTTCGCTACGGCGACCGAATTGAACAGCGGCCAACCTTGGGTGATGGTCCACGCCCCGAACCACGCGACGTCGCTAAAGCGGTTGAGATCGCAGATCACGTCGAGATGCTTGTGGTCGGGGCACTCTGCGGAACGGCCGCAATAGTCCTGGGTCTTCGTCGTAACCAAACCTTTTGCGTCTGACTTGCGCTGGCTGCGCTTCGCTGGCATAGCGCACGATCATTCCGCGGTCGGGCCCGGATCGACCTATTTCGTTTGCGATGCTTCGTGCGCTTCCCAATACGGTGTGCGCAGTTTGTGTTTCTTGAGCTTTCCGCTCGCTTCCCGTGGCAACGAATCGATGATGTCGATCGACCTAGGCAACTTGAACGACGCAAGGTGTGTGCTGGCGAACTCGAGCAACTCGTCTACGTCGACCTGCTCACCAGCGACGGGCTCAACTACAGCTTTGATTTCCTGTCCCAGGTCTGCATGAGGAATACCAAAAACGGCGACATCGGCAACTGTCGGATACCGGCTCAGTACCGCTTCAATCTCGGCGGGGTAGATATTGCTCCCCCCGACGATGATCAAGTCAACCCTTCGGTCGGCGAGGAACAGATACCCGTCTTCGTCGAGGTAGCCGACATCGCCAACGGTGAACCGCTGATCGGGCCGCACCATCGCCGCCGTCTTCTCGGAGTCGCCGTGGTACTCGGGAGTTCCATCGGTTCGTCTGGCGTAGATCGTTCCGATTTCTCCCGGCGGAAGGTCGTTGCCGTCGTCGTCGAGAATGGATAGCTCGAGCACAGCCATCGCTCGGCCAACCGTGCCCGGTCGCTCCAACCATTCCTGAGAGGTCGCGATTACAGGACCGACGCCTTCGCTCGAACCGTACAACTCGACGATCACTGGACCGAACCAATCGATCATCTCCCGCTTAACCCATGCTGGACACGGTGCGGCGCTGTGCAACACCCATGAGAGCGACGACATGTCGTACTTCGCCCTCGTTTCGGCATCGACTTTTAGCAGCCGAATGAACTGGGTTGGGACCATGGCGGTGCCCGCGACCTTGCGGTGGTCGATGACAGCCAACGTTCGTTCGGGGTCCCAACGGTCGAGCATCACCACAGGACAACCTCGAGCCAACGCTGTGCGAAGCACCGCACCGCCGAGCGCGTGATAGGCGGGCGTGCACAGCATCATCTGCTGGCGTTCGGGCATTCCAGTGAGCGAGCCCCACTTCGCGTAGCCCTCGGCAAGCCTGCTTGCCGTTCCTGATTGGTCGGACCGCGTGACACCCTTTGAACGGCCGGTCGTTCCGCCGGTGTATTGCAGAGGCGCTCCGAGGCTGCAATCGGGCAAGGGCTCGTCAGACTGGCCGGCAAGCCAGGCCTCATATTCGTCACCAAGCACGATGACCTGGGAGATGCCCGCCTTTGCCGCAGCTTGTTTGCCAGCCTCGACAAGGTCGGGCGCCACCACGAGCAGCTTGGATTGGGAGTCCTCCAGCAGCTCTGTGATCTCGGGTGCGGTCAGATGCCAATTGAGTGGAACGTAGCGACTGCCCGACCTGCCGTTTCCGATGCTCATCTCACCCCACTCGAAACGGTTTCGGGCCAGCACGGCCCACGACTCGCCCTCGTGCACGCCTATTTGCCGTAGCCCCTGTGCGAACCGGCGAGATCGTTCCTCAAGTTGTTCCCACGTCAGCGAGCGATCGTCGGTCCAGAGCGCCTCCGCATCGGGCGAGACTGCAGTTGCGGGTAGTACATGAATCGGTTGACGCACGTCAGATCACCTTGGTCAGTTCGTCGGCGGCACTCGCAAAGCCATGCTTAGCCGATGAGGTAGTGCAAGTGCACGGTGCCGTTGCCGAAGCGACGCACGTCGAGAAGTTCGAGCTGCGCAAAAACCTCGCTTGGAAGTCCGCGCTTGCCATTACCGACGATCACCGGCACCACGATCACGTGGACTTCGTCGACAAGCCCCGCGTCAAACGCATGTTGGGCCAAGTCGGGGCCGCTGATGCTGATGTCCTTGGCTGAGGATTCCTTCAAGCGCATGATCTCGGCTGCGTCAAAGTCATGCCGGAGCTCAGTCCGTGGAGTCGAGACCGCCTTGAGCGTACGGGAGAAAACAATCTTGTCGAGTGAGCGCCATACATCGGCGTACTCTGCCTCTTCTGCTGACACCTCAGGTATGCCACCAACCGTCTGCCAGGTTGCAAGGGTCTCGTACATGCGTCGGCCAAGGAGCTGGGTGCCTGTGTTGGCTTCGAGGCTGTTGAAAAACGAGTGCACTTCGATATCTGGCATCGCCCAGTCGAATCGACCTGACGCGTCCTCTATGTAGCCGTCTAGCGAGGTGATCGCAGCGTAGATGAGCCGTCCCATTGCTGCCTCCTGGCTAGCCGTTCGAAACACTAGCTCGCACCGCTGTCGAGGGCGCATTGGTCTTGGTTGGTTATTAGCATGCGACTCAATGACCAGCGTCCGCAATGCGGCTGGCGAGACATTCCGCTCGCTGAGAGTTCGCAACTTCCGACTCTTCTTCGTTGGGCAACTGGTAAGCCAAGCTGGCACTTGGATGCAATCGGTGGCGCTCATCTGGGTGGTATTGCGTCTCACTGACGATGGCGTCGCGTTAGGCCTAACCACCGCCGCTCAGTTCTTGCCAGTACTGTTGTTTGGCGCGTGGGGCGGTGTCATCGCTGATCGCGTCGACCGCCACCGCTTCATGATTCTCACCCAAGTAGCGTTCACGATCGTCGCAGGCGCGTTCGCGACGTTGATGCTGCTTGATCAGCTAACTGTGCCCGTCATCTACGGCCTGTCGGCGCTGTACGGGCTGTTCACTGCGCTCGACAATCCAACACGCAAATCACTCGTCGTCGACCTTGTCGAGATGGAGGACGTGCCGAACGCAGTCGCCCTCAACTCAGCGATGATGACTGGTTCAAGGGTCGTCGGACCGTCAATCGCTGGGCTTCTCATCACAACGGTCGGTGTCGAGTGGTGCTTTATCGTCAATACGGCGACCTACTTTGCGGTGATCGGAGCGCTTCTAGTGATGCGACGTGACGAGATCCGAGAAGCACCGAGGGTGGCTCGGGCCAAAGGCCAACTCGTTGAAGGCCTTCGCTACGTGTGGTCTGAGCGCGAACTCCGAAACTCCGTCATCTTGCTGGCTGTGGTCGGCACCCTCGCATTTGAATACCAGGTCACTCTTCCCTTGTTTGCTGAACGACACCTTGACGCTGGCGCTGGCGGATTCACGTTGCTCTACTCAGCGATGAGTGTTGGTTCGGTCGCGGGAGCGCTAGCGATAGCGCGCCGACGAACGGTCGACATTGCATTCCTGGTCAAGTCGGCGTGGGCGTTGGCCGCAACTACCGCTCTACTCTCCGTGGCTCCCACTCTGTGGCTGGCCGCGATTGCGGTGATTCCAGTCGGCGTTGCCACGATCTTCTTGGTATCGGGCGCCAACTCACTCGTCCAGCTAAGGGCTGACCCGACGATGAGGGGGCGGGCTCTTGCTCTCACCACCGTGGTCTTTCTCGGCTCGACGCCCATCGGTGGACCAATCGCTGGCTTCGTTTCAGAACACTTCGGAGCACCGGCTGGACTCATGATGGGTGCGATTGCCACCGCCGCCATCGCTCTGTGGGTCGGCCGCCAGCGAATCGACGAGCCACAAGAGCCGGCCGAACCGCTGCAGCCAACTGCTGCCATTTCTGTCACTAGAACCTGAGCACATCGTGCCGTGGGCTGTAGTCGGTGCTCAGCCTCGGATGCTGTCGGTCAAGACTGGCCAAGGCACCAATCCAAGTCGTGGGATTCGTCGCTGGTGGATCACATCGAAGCCAGTGCGTTGCAACAGCGACCGGAGCTGACGGGGCGGCAAGGCTCGAATCGGCTGTCCGCTGGCAGCTGTGGTCCGCCGCACGACGTCGTGACCGAACTTGCTCGTGGTGGCTATCGATGCAATGACAAGCCGGCCGCCCGGTCGAAGTATTTTTGCGAGGCCGGCCAGCGCGCCGGGTTGATCTTCGTACCAATGGAATGACTCGGTGCACACGATGACGTCGACTGAGTTCTCACGGAATCCCAGGTGTTGCGCATCGGCCCGGAGTAGCGCAATGCCCGCAGGTGTCGCTGTGGGCAGACGCTCGGCGGCTTCGGCCAGCATTCCGGCCGAGTAGTCGACTCCGACGACCAAGGATGCCGGGAATCGCCCGATCAGTCGTCGAGTCAACTGGCCGGTTCCACACCCGAGGTCAAGAATGACTTTCGGTTCCTCACCCTTCAATCGAGCGAGTACCGCATCGTGGATCGGCCGGTAGGTGAGCGTTTGGAGCCCGTCTGCGTCATATGTCGAAGACCATCGATCGAACAAGGTTGGGGAGCGGTTCGCCATCTAGCCATCATGACAGGTCCGCCCGCCTACGTTGCGCCGGCCGCTACGCCGTTCTGATAAGGAGTCGAGCGCACTCGTCGGCCGCTTTCTCAGCCGCCGCCCGAAGCGCCTCGTCGTTCGCGCTACTGATCGGATGGGGAATGATCACGAACTCGTAGCCGGGCACACCCAACACTTGCGCCATTAGCTCGGCGGCCGACACGAACTTCTCGGTCATGATGGCGACCGAAGGAAGGCCGAGCGACTCGCCTGTCACGGCGTCGTGCAAACTGCACGACGAACAGCTACCTCAATCGCCAACCCCAGCAACAAGCGCATTCCACTCCTTGGCCCGGTCGAGCACTTCGGGTCCTGCCGGTGCGCTGTAGTTGTCCTTTGTAGCTCTGATCACGTCGGCGACGCCGTGCCGCTCCATAAGCGACTGTCGAAGCGCGTCGAAGAAGCGATTGGTGCCTTGCTTGCCGTTAGACACCACGCCGATGATCGCGCCGTCAAGCGTCTGGAGCCGCTTCGCCAACACCGTGACTACTGCTGGCTGGTCATACGTTGGGTCAAGAATCTCAATAGTCATTGCGACTCCCTAACAATCGATGCACGCGCCGACCGGCATCGTGACAGCACGAGACTTGTGGCCAAGCCATGGAGGAATCACGGCCCCGAAACCGCCAGCCGGGCCGCCGGCGGCGATCACGAGAAGATGAGATGGGTCTGGCAATGCTGCGTATACACGATCACCCTTTCCTGCGACCACCGAGGCCTTGCCGCAGTCAGCCCACTCGCTCCGCTGTATTCGGGCGTTCTCGAAGACGTAGTTACGAATGTCGGCCTTTGACCAATTCGCCGCTTCAAAGTGCTGACGAAGCTGCGGGGCAATGACGATGGCGTAGTTACCGGGCCAGATCGAATAGTGCCGCATGTTGGCTTTGATCTCGGCCACAAATGTGTCGAGAATCTCGGCCGGTTCCGTGGTCCATTCATTCATGATTTGGCGGGGTCCCATCGCCGCCATCGCGGTCACGGCAGACACGTGTGGATCGCCAAGCCGCTCGGCTGCGACGGACGGCCAGGGCGAGTTCTCCTCATCTTCGGCAACACAGAAACTGATCTTTCCCGGATGCCCAAACGTCGACCGGTCGATGTCGCCCGGTCGAACCTCTAGCAAGTTGCCAAGAATCAATCGAATCGCCCGGCCGATGCAGATCGATGCCCGATCACTGCCGCCGAGGGCGTTGAACTCACCGGACATTCCGAGTTCACGTCGAATGGGACCGTTGACGATGAGCAGTACGCCGCACCCACCCGTGCTCGCAGTGGCACCGTGGAGCAAGAACGGCTCTGCCAACATGGCAGTCAGGGCCGTAACCACAACAGGAAAGTGTTGTGGCAAGCAACCTGCCATAACAGTGTTAATCGCTACCTTCTCGGCCGTGATGGCTCGACCTCGAACCGGCTCTACGCCGACTAGATGATCTGGGTCGAGAAGAGCCCATTCGAGGCATGCGGCGACGACGTCTGCGGTTGGGGGCACAATTGGCAGCCCATCAGTCCACCCCCGACTATGGAACAGCTCTTGCAGAGCTGCGCCATCCTCGACTTCGTGACGCCTCGATTGCAGCATTTGCCAAGGCTAGCTCTAGAGCCTGTGCGCCACGTCATGCCGTGGTTCGTAGAGTTGCATCCAGCCCGCGCCCGGCACCTCGATCGAGACAAGGAAGTCGAAACCTGGAATAGTTGATCAGGTAAGTCGGTTATTGCCAATATGCTCTCTTCGATGCAACCACGCCAGATTCTCCGCTTCCCCGAATTCGTGAACGAGGTAGCCGCGCGCACTGTCGCCACCGGAGTCGTTCTCGCAAGTGGCGTCTACCTACTGAGCGGTTCAGTTTGGGTACTCACGGCGATCGCGTATGGGTTCGTTGCCCGCGTCATCGCCGGGCCTTCCCTCTCACCGCTTGCGCTGTTCGCGACTCGAATCGTCGCTCCTCGACTTGCCCGGCACGAGCGACTCGTTCCCGGGCCACCGAAACGCTTCGCTCAGGCGATTGGCGCCACCTTCTCGGCCAGCGCTCTCATCGCTCATTTTGCTGGCCTCCCCGCGGTGGCCGTTGCCCTCATGTCAATACTGGTTGCGGCCGCTTCGCTCGAAGCTGCGATTGGCTTCTGCCTTGGCTGCACAATCTTCCGTCAACTCATGACAATGGGTGTCGTACCCGCCACGGTGTGCGCCGCATGCAACGACATCTCGTTACGACCCGCGCTCGTGACGTCCACAACACCCCGACGCCCGACGCGCTAGCGGCGCCTGTTACTCCAAAGCGCCGTCGTCGCTTTCGGCGTGCTTGATCGTCAACGCTCTCCATACGTCATCGCTGGTCATAGCGAGGTGTTCATGGTGAGTTAGTGCGTACACGACGTCTTTCAGGCTTGTTGCGAGTCGCTCAGACTTCGCGAGCGCCTCCGGGTGAATCTCTCCGGGTTCGTGCGACCGCCCAAGGAACTCTGCCAAGTCGTCGGCATTCGCCGCGAGGTGGGTGAGGTAATTGGCGAGCGTGCCGTCAGCTGCTTGTGGCTCTGTCATCGTCAGAACTCCTTTGGTTCTTCTACTACCAGCATCGTGTCAGACCCGACTCGACCGCACAAAGTCAACGATCCAGTCACCAACTCGACTTCTGTCAAGCGGCCTGTCAAGTGTAGCCAATGCGGCCGAAACTGGAGCAGCGCCAATTCGCTCAACACGGCTCGAATACAGCGATCGGGCAAGCTCGGCGCTGAACTCAGGATGGCCCTGGACACAGAAAACGTAGTTGCCCACGGTGAAGCCAGCGATCGGGCAGCCATCGGCGCTTGCGAAGAGGTCAGCTCCCTCGGGCAGGTCAAGGACTTGGTCCTGGTGGCTTGCCACAACGGTGAATGACCCAGCCGACTCGCCTTCACCTTCGGGAATAGTGGCGAGCCGGTAGTCGCGTGCTCCGATTTGCCAACCGACCTCGGCCTTTGCAACAGGAGCTCCGAGCAGGGAGCCGATGAGCTGGTGACCGAAGCAGATACCGATGAGCGGCATCTGCAGCTCGATCAGAGTCGCCACGAACCCCTTTAGATCGGTCAGCCAATCGATGTCGTCGTAGACGCTGTGTCTGGCACCCGGGATCAGCCATGCATCGCATTCGTTAACTGAGGTAGGAAGCTCGCCTTGGTGAGCGTCAAACGCAACAACTTCGACGTCGGATCGGGCAAGAAGCTTCGTGTAGAGCACGTCGTAATCGCCATCGACCAAGACGTGGGGCTCGTCAAGATTGTCACATTGCAGCAAGCCGATCCGGAGCATGGCGAGCACAGTAGCTCAACATCAGTCTCGATCAGCGAGGTTTAGTGATACTGACATAACAAATGGTTAGACAACATAACTAGAACGTGAAATACTCTCACAATGACCGAACGCACAAGTGACCTCAGCACCGCGGTCGTTGTCGACGCGGCTGTCGATCTGCTCGCCGAAAACGATCATCAAACCATCACGCTGACCCGCATTGCGAGCGAGCTCGGGGTGTCTCAGCCAGCGCTCTACCGCCATGTAAATGGGGTCGACGACCTCTGGCGCGAACTCGGGCTGCGGGGGCGGGCCGAACTTGCGAACGCTCTATCCGAGGCGGCGATTGGTCGCTCAGGTGCATCTGCGGTCACTGCGATGGCTGCCGCCTGGCGCCATTTCAGCCATGAGCATCGTGGTCTCTATGCTGCTACCGATATCTACCCCTGCTCCGGCGACGACGAGCTCGAGGCCGCGGTCGAGCGCGTCGTGGCCGTACTCGCGATGGGGCTGCGAGGCTTCGATCTCGACGAGACCGCAACCGTTGACGCCGCACGCGCCCTACGAAGCAGCCTTCACGGGTTTGTACATCTTGAAATGGGCGAAGGCCATCCCCACTCGCAAGATCTCGATGCAAGTTTCGACCGGATGATCCGGCTGTTGTGTGCGGGCTTCGCTCGTCTTGAACCAATAGAAGGTATGTAATGGGACAGCTTCGCGTGCATTGGTTTCTACCAACCGGCGGCGACAGTCGTGATGTGTTGCCAGATGCCGATCGGCCAGGCCAACGCCCTCCCAGCCACGACTATCTCGCACAGGTTTCGACTGCGGCTGACAGCTACGGATTCGACGCGATGCTGACCCCTTGCGGCACCGGCTGCGAAGACGCATGGATCTCAACGGCATCGCTCATTCCGCTCACAAAGCGAGTCAAGTTTCTTGTGGCC
>JBBKWJ010000032.1:0-2954 GCA_037968895.1 Acidimicrobiales bacterium | reverse complement strand
GTTTGGGTCAAGGCGTATTGCAGTAGCGGAAGGCTCCCAGGCTGCCCGGCGACATCGGCCATGATTTGGGAGACGACACCAGCTTCGAATCCGACTCCGACCGAAGCAGCCGGTTCGGTGATCACAGATTCGAGTTCGTCAGGAGCGAGCGGTGTCACCGCGACGGTCGCAGCTTTGAGCAGGGGAGCGAAGGCGGGGTGACGAAGCGGCCGGTCGTAGAAGTCAGCCCGCAACGTGATGACGAGTCGAACGGGAGATCCGGGCTCGCTGGCGGCGACAGCCAGTCCCTCGAGGAAGCGGTCTGCAACCTTCGCCGATCGCTCGGAGGTGAAGAGCTCTTCGAATTGGTCGATCACGATCAGCACGATGCTGTCGCCGTCGGGGACGACTCGCCGCGCCGCTTGTAGGATTCCCCGTGGCCCTGACCGAAGCTGGTCGATGAGCTGGGCTGGTGGGTTGACGGCGATTCGGAGAAGAGCCGTTTCGAGAGCTTCGAACGGGTAGGTGCCTGGTGTCATTGACGTTGTGAACCACGACGCCGAGCCGGGCATAGCGTCGTCTCGAAGCGCAGGCAACAACCCGGCACGTACGACCGAGGATTTCCCTGAACCGGACGGGCCTATCACTGCGAGCATCCTTCGATCAGGCAGTGCCAGGGCGGCAACGACCTCATCAACGAGTCGCCGTCGTCCATAGAACTGATCGGCGTCGGTCTCGTCGAAGGCCCGCAAACCTTTGTAGGGATTCTTTTTTGGCGTCGCCGACCGGAGTTGGTCGGTTAGCAGGGCATCGGGCGCCTCCACCGCGGCTCGCAACGCTGCAGCAAACCCCGGGGCACTTCGATACCGGGCACCTGGTTGTTTTGCCGTTGCGATGGCGAGGACTTCGTCCACGCCAATTGGCAGATCGGGTCGCAGGTCGCAAAGGCTTGGGACAGGATCGTTGAGAACGTGGTTGACAAGTTCGCCACGGTTGGACGAGTTTGCAAAGGGCGCCTGACCGACCAGGGCCGCATAGGCCACGATCGCCAAGCCGTAGATATCGGTCCCCGGACTGGCTGGTTCATTTCGGAGTTGCTCAGGCGATGCAAATGGCGACGATAGGCCAGCGTCGTGAACCGTCATGGCATCAGTCGCGAGCAGCTCAAGGGCGATCCCGAAATCGCTCAGATAGGCCTTCTTGTTGTTGTCAAAGAGAATGTTGGCTGGTTTCACATCCCGGTGGATCAGGCCAGCAGCATGCGCCGCCGCGAGACCGCCAGCGACATCGTCGACGAGTCCCAGGGTCTCCTCAATGCTGAGGGGGCCCGCCTCCAAACGCTGCTGAAGCGAGCCGCCTGGCATGTAACGCATCACCAGATAGGCCCGGTCAGGATCACGCCAGAAGTCATACAGGGGTACAACGTTTGGGTGCTCGACTCTCGCGACGAGCTTGGCCTCAGTTTCAAATCGACGGATGAACTCGGGCTCGTTTGCGAGCTCTGCTCGGATGATTTTGACTGCGACTTCGCGCTGCAAGCTACGTTGCGTAGCTCGGTGAACGACCCCGAAGGCACCCTTCCCGATCTGCTCGTTTAGTTCGTAGATCCCGGCGAGATCTTTGTGATCGGGAAGTGCCGTCGCCTTCCCCTGAGCGATGCTTCGATCGAGCTCAACGGCCTCAGAAGAGGGGTCGACTCCCACTTCGTCAATCAAGATTCGGCGATATGACTGGAACGATCGCAGTGCTTCAGCTTGTCGCCCCGACCCGGCGAGTGCTCGCATGAGGAGGAGACGAGGTTGCTCCCGGAGGGGGTGGTCTCGGGTATGCGGTTCGAGCAACCCAACCACGTCGCCATAGCGTCCCGACCCAAGGAGGATCGCGGCATGCCGCTCGACGCCGGCGAGACGCACCTCTTCCAGTCTGGCGACTTCGGTTTGCGCCCACGGTTCGTCTGCGAACTCGCCGAAGGGCGTCCCCCGCCAAAGCGATTGTGCCTTCGTGATCTGAATCAACGCCTCGGCTGACTCGCCATTCGCCTCAAGGCGGGCCGAGGCCGCTGACAGGCGGTCGAATTCGTCGGCATCTAGTTCGTCGCCACTGAGTCGCAACCGGTAACCCGTCGCTATTGTCTCGACTCGATCACCATCGTCTCCAAGTGCCGTTCGCAGCCGATGGATGTATGACCGGATGTTGCGATCGGCTCGATCCGGTGCGTCGGATGGCCACGTGATATCGATGAGCTGATCGACCGAGACGACGGCGTTCCTCCGAAGAATGAGAAGGCCAAGAATTCGGCGCTGGGTTGGCCCGCCAAGAGGAACACGATCATCGAGGTACACCTCGATCGGTCCCAGAATCTGTGCCTTCATGGTCGCCCCCTCGCGCTCCCTAATCACAACAGTACGCAATGATTGACAATCGTGATCACAGAATGATCACAAAGCGCTTTGACCGCTTGGTGCGGCGTTGGCGCATCAACCGACAGGCACCAACCTCATCGGGTTCTCGCCAGGCACCCTCGAGGGCTACCCTGGCGCAGTGCGAAGCCTTCGATTACTCATCGCCTCCGTAAGTCTCGCCGTGATTGGAGCACTTTTTACTCCGGCCCCTTCGCAGGCCGAGGTTGATCGCGAACCACTAACGTTCGCTGATCTCGCCGCTATCGACGAGCTCACGGAAGCGCACGCCGATCTGTTCCGCCTCTATTGGGCCTTCTTCGATCGTGAGCCCGATGTCGGTGGCGCCCTGTATTGGCTCGAACAGTACGAACGCTGCCACACCATGAAGAATATTGTTGGCTGGTTCGCCGACGGCGCTGAGTTCGAACAGTCCTACGGGCATCTTAACAACGCTGCCTTCGTCGAGAAGATGTATGCCAACGTCCTCGACCGGCTACCCGATGACGACGGCGCTTCGTATTGGCTCGGGCTACTTGATCGGGGAGCGCTAAATCGACCAGACACGATGCTCTA
>JBBKWJ010000031.1:0-16395 GCA_037968895.1 Acidimicrobiales bacterium | reverse complement strand
CGGTAGCTTCGGTGGTGGTGGCGGCGGTAGCTTCGGCGGCGGCTCCTCGTCCGGCAGCTGGTAGAAAAGCAGCCGCTTTTGACGTCGAAAACACCCCCGAAAAGCAGCCGCTTTTGGGGGAGGGGTGGGTAATTCCGTCTTGTGACTGAGATGCATGGCCCATGGTTTCGTGCGATTGCGCTCGCGTAGGCTCGTGCTTGGTATCGACCGACTGGTCCGGCGAGTCACGAGAGGGGCGGCATGAATCGACTGTTGAAGTCAATCGCGATCGTCCTGTCAACCTTGCTCGGCGCCATCACGTTTCCCGTCACCATCACGCCTGCAGCGGCAAGCACGCCCGCAATGACCGCTACCACGACGACCGCACCAACTACGACGGTGCTGAGTCCGACGGTGCTGGTCCACGTGTCAATCTTCTCCCACGGTGAGCCGAGTCGCGCAACCGCTGCGTACTCGTTTGTGTGTGACAACGGGTTCAGCATCGGTGGCGAACTTGCCTGGGGTGGTAAAGCGGCGCACCAGCTTCCCCGCTATGCGTACTGCACGCTGTACACGCAGCCGGCCGAGCGACGGTCGTTCATCTCCGACCTTCTCTTAGAACGCGGCGTCAGAAATCATGACTACTTGTTTCAAGTCGTCGATGGGGCTGAGTTCTATGTAACCCAGTACTCCGCAAGCGCCTATACCGACCTTGACCTGTTCATCATCGAGCAATTCAACGCGATTCTGCACCGAGACCCGACCGAAGCCGAGTTCGACCAGTGGGCGTTCGCGATTTCAAGAGGGGAAGCGTCAAGCGAAGCGATTGCGACGTCGTTGCTGAAGTCAAACGAGTTCGCTTCTAGGGTCCGACCAATGTCGCGTCTGTATCTCGCGTATTTCGACAGATGGTCTGACCTCGCCGGCGAGAAGTATTGGGTCAACCTCGCCCAAAGCGGACTCCATCTTGACCAAATCTCTGAGCAGTTCGCATCATCACCCGAATTTCGAGAGACATACGGGCCGCTCAACAATCGAGCCTTCGTTGAACTCGTTTACGAGAACGTAATGGGGCGTATTGCGGACGTCGGTGGACTCGCCTACTGGACCGCCCTACTCGATGGCGGAGCCTTCACGAGGGGCGAGATGATGACCCAGTTCTCCGAGGCGGTCGAATACCGATCGCTCACCGACGGAACTATCACCGTTCGATCGCTCGTTGTCGGCGAGCTGGAGATCGAACCGCCTATCGAACTGATGAAGGTGGAGGCAGCGCAATGGAACGCGGGAGATGATCTGTCTAGCCTCGTCTTCGAGTTGCTCGATTCCGATGCCTACTTCCTCAAGTTTCTCTATACGTCTGAGTCAGCAGCGGTACTGAGAGTCGAGACGACGGCAAGCCAGAACGCCGGGGGTTCAAGAGTCGTCTCGAGCCCGCTGCACGAAAACTACGCCGACTCTCTGCTAGCGGTCGGTGACGAGCTTGGCGCTTCGCCTGGCATGTCGTTCGAGCGCTAACTCAACGAGTCTGTCGATGAGGTCGCTGTAGCCGAGCCCTGATGCGTCCCAGAGCTTCGGATACATCGAGATTGGCGTAAATCCGGGGATCGTGTTGAGCTCGTTGAGTAACGGACCTCGTCCATTTTCTTCGTACAAGAAGTCGGCGCGCGCCATGCCTTCAACACGAAGAATGCGATAGGCGTCGGCTGCGATCTTCCGCATCGCAGCTACTGCGTCGTCAGGTAGGGAAGCGGGGATGAGAAGCTCGGCCGATCCGTCGACGTATTTGTCTTCGTAGTCGTAGAAATCGGCGCCCGGCTTGATCTCACCCGGTACGGAGATCTCGAGTTCGTGGTTGCCAAGAACAGCGAACTCTATCTCTCTCGCAACGACACCTTCCTCGATAACCACCCATTCGTCATACCGAAACGCGAGTTCGATTGCAGCTGTAAGTTGGTCACGATTAGCGGCTCGACTCACGCCAACTGAAGACCCCATGTTGGCTGGTTTTACGAAACATGGGTAGCCGAGTTCAGACTCGATCGTGCCGACGTCGCCGGTGAAGGTCGCCTCTCGAATAGTCAACCACTTGGTCTGTGGGATGCCGGCGAGGGCAAGAACTTCTTTGGCTTTGGCCTTGTCCATTGAGAGCGCAGAGCCAAGGACGCCAGCGCCAACATATGGGACGCCTGCAATTTCGAGCAGTCCTTGCATCGTGCCGTCTTCGCCCATCGGGCCATGAAGGAGAGGTAGTACTACAACCTGTTCGTCTGAAATGGGCGCCAGGGCTCTAGCCGGCTCGGTCGCCGAGCCAATGGGGCTGAGGGCGGCGGGAAGTGGGCCTGAGCCAGTCGCGAGCATTGCGACAATGTCGTCCGCGATCGACCATTGTCCTGACCGCGAGATCCCGATAGGAACAACCCGATACTTTGCCGGATCAGCTGCTGCGACGACATGAGCCGCGGTCGTACACGAGACATCGTGTTCCGCCGAACGGCCGCCGAACAGCACGACAAGACGAATGGGGCGGGCTTGTTCTTGGCCGGCTGGAACGGTCATCCGGATAAGAGTAGTGCTCAACGGGCCAAACGTCGGCTACACCTACCGTGTGAAGTTTCTCCTTTCTGACCTCGCGACCCTCTTGCACGGTGAGTCTTTCGGGCCTGATCTCGAGATAGACGGCGTATCGATTGACAGCCGATCGATCTCGCCCGGCTGCCTCTTTGTCCCAATAGTCGCCGAGCGTGACGGGCACCAGTTCATCGCCGGTGCGCAAGCGGCAGGAGCGGCTGCGTATCTCACTGAGCGGGAACTAGAGGGAGGGTCTGGCATCCGTGTCACTTCTACTCCCGAGGCACTGAGCCGGATGGGTGTGGCTGCCAGGCTGCGACTTCCCGACCCAGTGATCGGCGTAACCGGAAGCGTGGGCAAGACATCGGTAAAGGACTTGATCAACGCGGCGTGCTCCCATGACGCACGCACTCACGCAAATGCTGCCTCGTTTAACAACGAGCTTGGGTTGCCATTGACTCTTGTTAACGCACCAAGCGACACCGAAGTCACGATCGTCGAGATGGGGGCGCGGGGGATCGGCCATATCGCCGAACTCTGCGCGATTGCGAAGCCATCGATTGGGGTTGTCACTCGGGTTGCGCTGGCTCACTCCGAACTGTTTGGGTCAATCGAAGGCGTTACGTCTGCGAAGGGAGAGCTCATCGAGGCGCTTCCCGCGTCGGGCGTCGCAGTCCTAAACGCAGCCGACCCGAACGTCCTGGCCATGGCATCTCGGTCGCAGGCCGACGTGATGTTGTACGGCGCACCTGGTGCGGACGTATTCGCCTCAGACGTCGAGTTCGACGCCCTGCTTCGAGGCACATTTCGCATCAACTCGCCGCAGGGCTCGGCTGCTGTCAGGCTCGCCGTGAGCGGCGCCCACATGGTCGACAACGCCGTCGCTGCACTCGCGGCTGGGCTCGCGGCTGGGCTACATCTTGAAGGGCTAGTTGCGGGTATCGAAGAAGCCAACGTGTCGCGGTGGCGAATGGAGATCACCAAGGCCGCCTCGGGTGGAATCGTTATCAATGACGCGTACAACGCCAACCCGACGTCGGTCAGAGCGGCGCTCGCGGCGCTCGTCTCGCTCGATGTGCATCGCCGAGTAGCGGTGCTGGGAGCGATGGCAGAACTGGGCGACGAGGGACCAGAAGAACATCTCGCTATTGCAGCCGAGGCCGCCGCCGCTGGGATTGAAGTGATCGCGGTGTCTGCTCCTGGCTACGGTTCGAGCGCTCGCCACGTGAGCAGCCCGGCCGCAGCAATTGAGGCCGTCGCGTCGTTTGGAGCTGGTGATGCAGTATTGGTCAAGGGTTCGCGGGTCGCGGCTCTAGAGCGCGTTGCGGAAATGCTGTTGACCTAACGGTGCGCTCCATCGTGGCGGTCGTGCCTTACCCTGGCCAAATGTCTGCGCCTGCTCCCACTAATCGATGGCTTCTCGGGGCCCGGCCCCGCACGCTGCCGGCGGCTGTTGTGCCCGTCGCAGTTGGAACTGCCGTGGCTGCCGGAAGCGGCATCATCTGGTGGCGAGCGGCCGCAGCGCTTGTGGTTTCGCTTGCATTGCAGGTGGCGACCAATTTTGTCAATGACTACGCCGATGGCGAGCGGGGCACCGATGACGATCGTGTCGGGCCCATCCGCTTGGTTGGTTCGGGGCTCGCTACGGCGAAAGAAGTGAAAGCGGCGGCCCTTGTCGCCTTTGCGGTTGCTGGTGTAGCCGGGGGCGCGCTGGCGCTCACCGTCGGACCGGAACTCTTCGCAGTTGGAGCAGCGTCAATCTTGGCTGGCTGGGCGTACACGGGTGGACCTCGACCGTACGGCTACCTGGGTCTTGGCGAGGTTTTCGTTTTTGTGTTCTTCGGACTCGTGGCCACGGTTGGCTCTTTCTACGTGCAGACCGAAACGATCACGTGGCTTAGTGTCTGGGCCGCTATCCCTGTCGGCTTGCTCGCTGTTGCGTTACTCGTGATCAACAACTTGCGCGATATCCCAGGCGACACAGTGGCAGGAAAGCAGACGCTCGCAGTCCGCCTTGGTGATCGGTCGACCAGACTCGTGTATGTCGGGCTTTTTGTTGCCGTTGCGGTCGGAATCGCGATTTGTTCCATATATCGACCAATGGCTGCGCTCGGCATCGTTGGTCTTGTCGCCGCAGCACCGCCCGTTTCGGCTGTTCGGCAAGGTGCGGCGGGCCAGGCGTTGATTCCGGTCCTTGGTCAGACCGGTCGAGTTCAGCTTATTGTCGGCCTGCTGCTGACGTTAGGCCTCGCCCTCTAGGACTGGTGGCCCACTTGGTTGGCGCCGCCGACTCAACCTTGACGGGTTTTTGCCGATACTCACACTGTGAGCCAAGTTGCAGTAGGCAAGCGGACCGGAAAGCCGCCAGTAGTTGAGCCTGCTCCAGCGCGCCATCAGAGCGATCAAACCGAGCGGATGCTAAAGACCATCGCTGGCTATAGATCTGCTCTTACGATCTCTGAAATGTTCAGAGTTGGTCTCTTCGTATGGCTCGTACCAGCCCTTATGTCGTTTGCCATTGGCGTTATGGGCAGCTCCGGCGGCGACGCTGGGCTGTTCCGACTCGCTGATGGACTGGCCTTCGGTGTCATGTGGCTCGGGGTACTCTCGATCGGTTTCCTTATTCAGTGGTTCGGTCGGGTGCAGGAGAACGTCCCCATGCTCGGTGCCGATCCGTCGGTGAAAATGTTGAAGGCCGTTCGTCTGTCGTTGAAGGTGACTGCTGCTGTCGCCCCCCTTGCGTTGGCCGCTCGGTTCGTTCCAGGTTTCGACCACCTCTTCCTCGCGACTCTCGCAATGGTTGGGATCGCCGTTTCATCTGGTGTCGTTGGATACTTCCTCAGCGCGGCAAAGATGCTTTGGGCAACCTCCATGACGCCGGCCACGAGGACCGAAGTGTTCCCGCCTGCGTGCACCCTTGCGATTGTGGGGTGGTTCGCCAGCCTGCATCTGTGGTGGATTCAGCGTCTTGTGCTTCGATCGACTCCCTGGACCGGAACCCACACCTTGACTCACATCATTAGTTCGCTATTGATGGCTGGCGTCGCGGTTGGCGGTGGAGCGTTCATTGCGAGCATCGGTCGCCGTCAGGAACAGCGTCTCATTGCGCTTGGCGGCAGCGTCGGCGAGCAGACACGCGTACAATCGGCCAGCTCCGAGGTCATCCAGCGCGAGTGGGGCGAGTCGGAATCCCTCATCGGCTACGACTACCACTAGGAAGCTAGCCGTTCGGACCAATACGATGTGTAGTTCCGTCGTCAAAGGTCTGGCTTGCGAACTCACTACGAGATCCTGCAACTCCCCGCGAGTGCCACACATGAAGAAGTCCGTCGCGCCTATCACGACCAAGCACGGATGTGGCACCCCGACCGATTCTCCGAACGTACCCCGGCCGACGCGGCCGTAGCCGAAACGACGATGCGGCTCGTCAACGAAGCGTGGCGAGTGCTCGGCGATAACGGAGCTCGAGCCCGATACGACGCAACACTGCTGGTCGCGACCGAGGTTCCGGCCCGCACTCGATCGGCCAGTTCGGCCGGCTCCTCAAAGCCATCGGCAGACGACTCAGTGCGAATCGATCCACGCCTCCTTGACCCTGAGTACCTCCGTGATCGTGCGCAAGCACGGTATGCGGTCGTCGATGACCAACATTCGAGGATCATGCGAATGGTCCCGTGGCTTGGGCTTGCGGTGCTGATGGTTGGCATTTTCATCTTTACTGCGTACGCGTCTCGACCGTCTGGCAACGTGACGCCAGCCACGGTCCCGGGGCCGCCAATTCCTTACGCCAGCACCTCGTGTCTTCGTGTGCTGAGTGAGGGGCTGCAAGAAGTGCCAAACTGCAACGGAACCAATGATGGGCGAATCATCGGTGCCCGCCTCAACGATGGCGTGTGTCCGAGAGAAACAACCCGTGAGGTCCCATACCAAGATCTCTGGATCTGCCTGCTCACTTCTTAACCTCGGTTTCGATCCGGGCAGATGCACGCGGGATTGGGCCGTCCGGTCAGCAGTGCTTTTGTGCACTAGGTTCGGCTCATGGATTTCCGTGATCATCGCGTCATTGACCTCGCGTCGTCCGTCCACTCCGGCGATTTGACGGCGAGGCGGCTAACTGAAGCCGCTTTGGCCCGAATCGCGGCGCTTGACCACCGACTCAACGCATTTGTTTGCGTCGACGCGGAGCGCTCGCTTGCCGAAGCCGACGAGGTTGATGCGCGACTCCAAGGCGGACACGCGGTTGGTCCTTTGGCAGGCATCCCGATTGGGGTCAAGGACCTCGAAGACGCTGCGGGTTGGCCGACTCGGTACGGGTCGCTACTGACGTCAGATGAGCCAGCCGAAGGCGATTCGGTCTTGGTGGCTCGGCTTCGGGCTGCCGGTTGCGTGGTCATTGGCAAGACGGCGACCCCCGAGCATGGACACAAGGGGAAGACCGATTCGCTCCTCGGTCCTGGCACGACCAATCCATGGAACACCGATCGCACGTCGGGTGGTTCGTCTGGCGGGTCTGCTGCTGCTCTTGCGGCTGGGCTCGTTCCGCTCGCAACTGGTTCCGACGGCGGCGGTTCGATTCGGATTCCTGCTGCGCTTTGCGGTTTCAGCGCAATCAAGACAACGGCCGGGCGCGTGCCAAATGGTGGACCAACTCCGCCAGGTTCATCCGTGCTCTCGGTCAAGGGGCCAATGGCGCTCCGCACTGAAGACACGGCGTTCGTCCTTGACTCGGTAGTTGGGCCTCACCCCACCGATCCGTTCAGCCTTCCGCGGTCAGGTTCGCCTTGGTATGAAGCGCTCGCGACACGCCGGCTGCCGACGCGAGTTGCCTGGTCTCCGACAATGGGTTTCGCCGAAGTCGACGCAGAGGTCAACACTGCCTGTCGCAAGGCGATTGATGCGTTGTCAGACGCCGGAGTGAACGTTGTCGAAGTCGCTGACATTTGGGCCGAAGATCCCGTGCTTCCATGGTGGAACCTGTGGACTGCATTGCGGGCTAGGAAGCAAGGTCATCTCATAGGCACCCCAGACTGGGCCAAGGTTGACCCGTCGCTCCAGTTCCAGATCGAGTGGGGTATGAAGCTGACTGCGGTTGACATCGTCGAATCGCTTGACCAGATTCATAACTACAACCTGCAACTCGACACTGCGTTCGAACAAGCACCCCTGCTCCTTACGCCAATGTGTGCTGGTCAGACTCCAACGCTTGCAGGCGAGGGGACCATCAACGGCGAAGAGCATCAGGGTTGGGTGTCGTTCAGCTACGGATTCAATCTCACTCGAAACCCAGCAGGAACCGTCAATTGCGGGCAAACCAGCGACGGTATGCCAGTTGGTTTACAGGTGGTCGGCCGCCAGCTCGACGACGTCAGTGTCATCCAAGCGATGACGGCATTCGAGTCGGTTCTAAACCAGCCGTGCCGGCCCGCCGGATGGTAAGCAATAGGGGAGCGGATAGTAGATCGCGTCGCTAGAGTAAGGCCCTTCAAGCCAGGACCATTAGCTCAGCTGGCTAGAGCGCTCGCCTCACACGCGAGAGGTCACAAGTTCAAGTCTTGTATGGTCCACGTCGTTCGTCAGCCCTGACGGGCTTCCTCTCTAAACGCCTTTCGGCGCTGGGGCGCCGAAACGCTCAGTCGGGTTGCACAAGGGGCGGCGAAAACGCTCAGCCGTGTTGCGAACACTTTGGTGTCAGTCACCCAAGTGTTCGTTTTACTCGCTTGATTTGGCCCAGAGGTTGATGTGGGCGTCGGTGGCATGAAGGTCGATCTCGGCGAGTTCGTCAGCTCTGAAATCGAGATTGTCGAGCGCCCCGACTAACTCTTCGATCTGAGAAAGGCTGCTCGCCCCGATGAGCGCCGAGGTCACTCGTGGGTCACGCAGAATCCACGCGATTGCCATCTGAGCGAGACTCTGGCCTCGGCTGGCGGCGAGGGTGTTGAGCGCTGTGATCTTGGCCAACGCTTCATCGGAAAGTAGAGATGGGTTCAACGAACTATCTTTCGATGCTCGTGAGCCATCAGGGACCCCAGCCAAGTACTTGTCGGTCAACATGCCCTGAGCCAAGGGAGAGAAGGCGATACAGCCGATGCCCTCCTGGCCGAGCGTGTCGAGTAGGCCATCTTCAACCCAACGGTTGAGCATCGAATACGACGGCTGGTGAATAAGGCACGGCGTGCCGAGACCCTTCAAGATCGCGGCTGCCTCTGCTGTCTTCTCAGCTGAGTACGACGAGATCCCAACATAGAGCGCCTTGCCCTGACGGACGATGCTGTCAAGTGCCCCCATCGTTTCTTCGAGAGGCGTCTCAGGGTCGAAGCGGTGCGAGTAGAAGATGTCGAAGTAGTCAAGTCCGGTGCGAGCCAGGCTTTGGTCAACGCTTGCCGTGAGGTATTTGCGTGAGCCCCATTCACCGTATGGGCCCGGCCACATGTCGTAGCCGGCCTTGCTTGAAATGACGAGTTCGTCGCGGTGGTTCTGCAGGTCGGTTGCGAGCATACGACCGAAGGTTTCTTCGGCCGATCCGGGAGGTGGGCCGTAGTTATTTGCGAGGTCGAAATGGGTAACGCCGAGATCAAAGGCGCCTCGAACCATGGCTTTCGCGTTGTCTTCGTTGTCGACTCCGCCGAAGTTGTGCCACAAGCCGAGCGAGATGGCGGGCAACTTGAGGCCGCTTCGTCCGGACCGACGAAACTGCATCGAGTCGTAGCGGTCGCTGGCAGGTGTGTAGGTCATGGCCGTTTCCTCAGTATTGGTCGGTTGCAGCTTACGCCGTACGTCGGTCCTGTTGTTATTGTCATCGGGCTGTCATGTGCCAAAACGCCGTTCGCGATCATCTTTGCGGGCCTGGCGGGTCGCCTCGCCCGACCGTGGTCAGATAGTGCCTGCTCAGCGCCTTCGGCGCAGGCGCTGATTCTTGAAGTGGTGCTAACCATCGGGAAGCGGAGATTGCGACCTCTTTAGAAGTGACATTCAACCAGCGGGCCGAGCTTCTAAAGCCCCAGTCTGGGCTTGTACGGTTCCATGCAATTCGCGTCTGCGTCGTTGACCAGATGTGTTCCAGCGGCGTCTAGTTCGACGTCGCCGTACCTAATGCCAAATAGTAGTGGAGATTTGATGAGCCAAAAGTGGCTAAAGCTTATTTCGATGATGTTCGCTCTCGCGTTCGTTGCCGCCGCGTGCGGTAGCAGCAGCGATTCGACTGACTCGGACTCGAACACCGAAACCGGTGGCGATGAAGCAGAAACGACCGTTCCCGATACCGACTCTGCGATCACCGTCCCTGACGAGACCGCCGCCGGACCTGTCAGTGGTGGCACCATCATCATTGGCCTCGAGGCAGAGGCCCCTGGTCTTCGTCCTTGGGAAGACACCTTCGCTGCGCCGTCGTACAACGTCGGCGCCGCCATCTACGACAAGCTCATGGAACAGACAGTGGACGGCGACTACGTCGGCTGGGCCGCTGAGTCCATCGAGTCAAACGAGACGCTTGACGTCTGGACCATGACCCTTCGTGACGGCATGAAGCTGCACAATGGCGTCGACATCACCGGTCAGACCATCGCCGACATGTTTGTCGTGCAACAGACTGGCGCAACCAGTGCCGGTCAGGTCACCTCGTCATCGTTGGTCGACGTCACTGCCGAAGGCAACGTCGTCACCTACACCTTGAGTGCTGCAAATGCGGCGTTCCCCAGCATCCTGTCTCGCGCTCCGCTCGGCATGATCTTCGATCCGGCCGCAGCAACCGCCGACTCTGCGGGTTACGCAAACGCTCCAATCGGATCAGGACCATTCATGGTCGAGAGCCGTGACATCGACAACGAGACTGTCCTCGTCCGTAACCCGGACTACTGGATGTCGGTCGACGGTGTGCAACTGCCGTATCTCGACTCGCTTGTGTTCCGCCCAATTCCTGACGAAAACACTCGTCTCGATGCGCTGACCTCAGGCACCATCAACGGTTTCCAGACACTTCGTCAGGGAACGATCCGTAACGCTCGCGACGTTGGCGACTCGATCAAGATGCTTGAGTTCCAGGGTTCAAACGCTGGTGGCGGCGTGTTCAACACAGCCGTTGCTCCGTTCGACGACCTTCGGGTTCGCATGGGCCTTACCCTCAACAACTCTCAAGAAGCCGTTATCTCGGCTTTGGGTGGCGACGGCATTTCGGCGCCAACCAAAGAGTGGTTCAGCGTTGACAGCCCATGGTTCTCCCAAGCTGCCGCTGACGTCTACCCAGGCTTCGACCAGGCTGCTGGAATCGCAATGCTCCAAGAGTACGTCGATGACGCAACTCGCTCAGACGGCAAGGCCGCTGGTGAAGTCATCACCGTCGACCTGAGCTGCCCGCCAGACCCAACGCTCATTGCTGCGATGCAGGTGCTTGAGCAGCTGTGGACTGCAACCGGACTTGTTGAGGTCAATCTCACCAACTTCGATCAGCAGACCCACATCGGTATTGCGCTCGGCGAGGCTCCTGACTTCATTGGTACTCATGGTGCGCATTGCTGGCGTGTCTCTGATGACAACGACCCATCAACCACACTCAACGCAGCCTTCGCTCCAGTCGAAGCGTCACCGTTGAACTTCACCAACTTCTTTGACGAAGAGATGTACGGATGGATCGTCGAAGCGTCAAGCACGACTGACTTCCAGACCCGTTATGACCTCTATGAGAAGGTCAACATTCGTCTCAATGAGCAGGTGCCAATGTGGTACTCAGGTGCAACCGCTACCGCGTTTGCCACCGACACCAACATCAATGGCATTGACGCCTGGTTCACTCCAGACGGATCACTTGGCGTCGGCCTCCCCGGCTCCGAAGGACGCTGGTCGCAGGTGTACGTCGCCGCTGAGTAAGCACGACGTGTGAACTGAATTCGGGGTGAGGCTAGCTCAGCTAGCCTCACCCCTTTTCTGTTTTGACGCCGGCGCGTCGCCCCTGCCAACCGGTGATACGTTCGATTCGTGGCCAGCCAAGTTTCAGACGATTTGAATAGTGCCGGCCAGCTCTCACGCGTGACGATCAGGCCGATTGACTGCAGCGGGTCGTGTCATGAACCGGCTGTTGGCTGCACATGCAGCGGGGAGTGGCGTCAGGTCGATGCGGTGATTGGTGCTGACGGAAAGGTCGTCGCAGCACCTCCGTTGCCGAGCGGAATCGCGATTCAAGCCGCGGCCAACACACTCGCGGGCGAGACTAAGTCGCTTTCGCCTGCTCGCGAGACCGCCTAAGGTCTCCTCGATGCCGCCGAATATCGAAAGGAACGCGTCATGTCAGTTCTACTGCTGAACGCGTCCTACGAGGCGCTCGGGTTTGTGTCGTGGCAGCGCGCCATCGTCCTGGTGTTGTCCGATAGGGCTGAGCTCGTTGAGCAAGAACCAGACCGAGTAATTCGGTCGGCGGGTGGCAACTCATACCCGTTTCCCGTCGTCGTGCGCCTCGTGTCGATGGTCCGCAATGTTCGACGAGGCTCGACGGCGCCGTTCAATCGACACAATCTTGAGCTACGTGACGGTGGCGTCTGTCAGATCAAGGGTTGTGTAGCCAAGGGTTCAACCGTCGATCACCTATTGCCTCGTTCCCTTGGAGGCACCACTTCGTGGCGCAACTGTGTGCTCATGTGTCGACACCACAACGGGGCCAAGGGCGACAAGACGCTCGACAACCTGGGATGGAAGCTGAAGCGCCAACCTCATGCGCCGACCGCCACGCTGGTGCTAGCGTCGCGGGCCGCGGTCCGTCCCGAGTGGGGACGCTGGATCGCCGCCTAGAAAAGCAGCCGCTTTTCGCACCCATTTTCGACGTCAAAAGCGGCTGCTTTTCTGCGCCATTTTCGTGGAGCGTTACGATCTCGTTTCGAGTTCGTCGTGAGTAGTGAACGTGCGACACACTATCTAGGTGATTGTAAGTGCGCTGTGCTGAGACGAGGTGAGTTGCTCGATCGGGGCTTGACCGCCGATGTCTACGCCTACGGCGACGATTCAGTCATTAAGGTTCTGCGAGTTGGAATCCCTGACGAATGGGCCGCCATCGAAGCTTCGAACACTGAAGCCGCCCATCGTGCTGGGTTCCCTGCCGTTGAGGTCCTCGATATTGGTCGCGTCGACACAAGGCCAGCGATAGTCTTCCGGCGGGTGGATGGTCCCTCGATGGCAGAGGCCATGGCGGCGGACCCCTCGCAGGTTGAATCGTTGGCCCGGCGGATGGCCGAGATCCAGTCGGAGATGCACCGATCCACCCCGCCACCGGGCATCGACCATTTGGAACGTGTTGTTCGCAGGAAGATTGCGACTGTCGACCAACTGCCTGAGACCGATCGATCTGAAGCTGTAGCGATGCTCGACGAACTGGCTCCGGGCGGTTCGCTCTGCCACGGTGACCTTCACCCAGGGAACATCTTGATGGGCGAAGATGGGCCTGTCCTCATCGACTGGTTTGACGCTGTCGTCGGCAACCCGGTGGCCGATATTGTGCGGAGTTCCCTCCTGCTCCGAGTTGCCGACGGGCTTGGCAGCGAGCTTGAGCACTGCAAGGGCGCATCTGCGCCGCTGATTCGACGGGCGCATGATGCGTACGTCTCGACGGCTCTCGGATGCGCTGCCGACTTTGCAGGGCCATCGCGTTCCGATCTGGGGCGATGGGAAGCCGTGCTCTCGGTGTCTCGACTCGCCGAACCGGTGTCTGACGCCGGCCTCATCGAGACGTGGAACGCACGCCTAAACGAATTACGTCCATCGCCACTTCTTGCGGTCTACGACAGGCGAATAGTTAGCGCTACGCCCGCCTAACTATTGGCCCCATTGAATGCAATGCGTCGGCCTCTTTCTGTGGTAGGCCTACGTCTGTGATGAGTGTGTCGACATCGCCGAGCGAGGCAAACTTAACCGCCTGATCGTTGTTGACCTTCGTGTGGTCGAACATGACGATCGCTCGACGGCTTACGGCAATCATCGCTCGCTTCAGTACTGCCTCTTCGCGATACGGAGTGGTGAGACCGTTCTCGATCGAGATGCCGTCGCAACTCATGAACAAGGCGTCGGCGACGTATTCCGAGACCGCGGCCGCAGTGCTTGTGTCGACCATGGCAAGGGTGTTCTTCTTCAGTGTGCCGCCGAGAACAACGATGTCGAGTAATTCGTGGCTTGCGAGGGCGTGGGCGGCAGGTACCGAATTCGTGACCACCGTGATCTTCCGGTCGCGAGGAAACAGTTCGACCAAGCGCGCTGCGGTACTGCCCGAGTCAATGATGATCAACCCTTCGTGAGGAATCTCTTCCAGAGCAAGTTGCGCAATGCGGCGCTTCTCGTCGGCCATCAGTTCGCTGCGCACAGTGATCATTGGCTCGTGCCGGAAGTTTTCCCATGGTACGGCGCCACCGTGGACACGCCGGACTACACGCCGATCTTGCAGATCGGTCAAGTCTCGGCGCACGGTCTCTGCGGTCACCTTGAACTTCGACGCGAGCTCAGATACATCGACGCGCCCCTCAGCAAACGCAAGTCGAGTGATTTCGTTGTGTCGCTCGCTCTGAAAAAGAGGCGATCCCGTGTCCCGTGTCAGCGTGATCTCCTCTTACTCTGGCTCGCCTAACGCAGCCGCCAACGTTGACCTTACTCCGGCATCCATGAGCGAACGGAGTTGGGTCTCAAACGCAGTTGCGAATCGCTTGTCGGTCGCGAGGTCGTCCCCGAATACTGTGACTACCTTGAGGAACTCGATGGGGTCTGTCTTGGCTCGGTCGGCAGCGGCCACAAGCTCGTCAAGAATTGGGTCGAATGAAGGCTCGATTGCTTCACCAGAGTCGCTAACGCCATGCAAGTATCGGCACCAGCCGGCAAGTGCGAGGGCGGAGAGATCGACAGAGCCACCCGCAGCAAGCTGAAGGCGGATAGTCGGTATCAGGAACTTTGGGAACTTTGATGATCCATCCAGACATAGCCTCGAGATCTGGTCGCCGATAGCTGGGTTAGAGAACCGTTCGACGAGCGTGTCGCGGTACTCGACTGGGTCGATTCCGGCGGCGTCTGGCAATACCGGTATGACTTCCCGGTTGACGAATGTGAGAAAGAACTCACTGAGTTGTGGGTCGTTCATGGCCGTGTGTACGTGTTCGACGTCGAGCAAGGCGGCCACGTATGCGAGCATCGAATGGCCAGCGTTAAGCATCCTGAGCTTCAGAATCTCGTATGGCTCGACATCGTCGGTGACGAGCACGCCCACGTTTTCGAATTGGGGGCGGCCGCAAGAGAAAACATCCTCAAGCACCCATTGGAGAAATGGTTCGGTCACGACAGGCCATTGATCGATAATGCCGCGTTCTGTCTTGAGCCACTCGATATCCGCCGGCGTTGTAACCGGAGTGATTCGATCGACCATGCTGTTCGGGAATGCGCCCTCTTCTTCAATCCACTTGGCGAGCTCAGGGTCGGCGGCAGCAGTGGCGAGAGTAGCGAACTTGGCCACGTCGCCGTTGCCAACGATGTTGTCACAGCTCAGGACCGTGAATGGCGCGATGCCGTCGGCACGTCGACGCCGAAGAGCCTCAACGATGACGCCAAATGCGCCTCGCGGGCCTGCACTTGGAGCATTTGGGTCATAGACCCCTGCATCAGTGACGGGATAGCTGCCTTCCGTGATGGTTAGGGAAACAATGCGTGTCTGTGGCGAGGTAAGTGTTTCCATCACCCGCCGGTCGGCTTCCGGGCTCCCGTCGGCGTGAATAAAATCGACGATGCTCCCGATAACTCGAACGTCTGAGGCACTAGCGGATCGTGTAATGAGCGAGTAGAGACCGTCTTGAGCGGTAAGCGCGGCAGCGATGTTGAGGTCGTGCGGGAGCAGCCCGATACCGGTGATCGACCAATCGACCTCGCCCGAGCGGGCCAGATCGTCAACATAGGTGGCGAGATGGGCTCGGTGGAAGCCGCCGACGCCTATGTGGGCGATTCCAGGAAGAAGGGCCGTTCGGTCGTACGGCGGCAACATCGTGCCATTCAGACCATCGAACGTTGTTGCGTCACTGAGGTCGATTGTGGAAGTCTTAGGTGTGTCGCTTGGCATAGCAGAACCTTAGAACAACAGAAACGGACATTGCAATTGTAACAAAAAGAAATAAATCAACATGAATCGCTTGCAAAACGGACATGAACCCAACTAGAACTGTGGTGACAGAGGACACCTCTGTGAACGAGAACGGCAAATGTGTTCTCACCAGTTCGGTCGGTAACGGCTGAAACAAACTAATCAAGGGGAAATTAAATGCGATCTACGCAATCCACGGCACGACGCTCGTGGCTGATGCTTATGTCGGTGCTCACCGCCTTTGCGCTTGTTTCGGCAGCATGCGGCAGTAGCTCAGACTCAGCATCAACTGACTCGGGTGACTCGGGCGACACAGCCACAACTGATGGGGCAGATTCCGGTGACTCGGGCGATTCCGGAGACTCGGGCGACCGAACCATCACCGTCGCCATTGTTGGTAACCCAACGATGGAAGACATCCAGACCCTCACGCCTGAAAACTTCACCGCAGACACTGGCATCACTGTTAACTACGTGACACTAGAAGAGCAGACACTCCGTGAGCAGGTCACACTTGCTGCCGGTAGCGATGGCGGTCAGTACGACGTCGTCATGATCGGTCCTTACGAGGCGCCGCAGTTCGGCGAGAACGAGTGGCTCTTGCCGCTCACCGACTACGCAGCAAACGATGCTGACTACGACGTCGATGACCTCATCGACCCAATTCGTAACGCACTCTCGGTTGATGGCGAAATGTACGCAGTGCCTTTCTACGGCGAGTCGTCATTCATCATGTACAACAAGGAAATCATGGATGCCGC
>JBBKWJ010000030.1:0-25873 GCA_037968895.1 Acidimicrobiales bacterium | reverse complement strand
CCGACGTATGTTTTTGATGCGCCCGTAACGAACTGAAGCAACTTCGTTCCGAGTCCGACACCGAGGACCAAGACTCCAGTGGCGTCAGGATCGAGCGTGCCCGCATGACCAACCCTTCTGGTCTTAAGAGCCTTTCTGGCCATGTCGACGACGTCGTGGCTCGTACACCCAGCCGGCTTGTCGACGATGCAGCACCCGGAAACACCTGAGTCGTTCTTTGACCTTCTGGCCATGTCAGTCCTCGGTTGTCTCGATGGCGCCATCGTCATCAGGAGCGTCGTCAACGGTCGAACTGGATGACAGATCGATCGTGCTCAGCACCTCTTCGATGCGGTTGCCCGCTCGAACACCCGGATCGAACGTGAACACCACAGTCGGTGTCTTACGCAGTTTGGCCTGGCGGGCGATGGCAGACTGCACAGGCTTACGGTGCTCAGCCAGGGCGGCGAGAATGGTTTGGTCTTCCGACTCGTCAGCGAACGTCGAGAAGTAGACCTCGCAGATGTTGAGGTCGGCGTCGACCTCAACTCCGGTGATGGTCATGAAACCGATGTCGTCATCATCGACCCTCTCGAAGTAGCTAGCAACAATCTCTTGCAGCAGCGCATTGAGGCGCGCGGTGCGTGGATAGTGCCGATTAGTCGATTGCCGGGGTCGTCGTCCTTGCGATTTCTTGGCCATTATTCTTCTTCCCACCAGCTTCGATCAATGTCGAGTACTTCGATTGTCGGTTGTGACCAGATGTAACGATCAACCGAGTCAAGCACATCATTCACATGGCTCACACTGCCGCCAACAACTGTTATGCCAAGCGTGGTGCGTTGCCACAGCTCAAGGTCACCCACTTCGGCTGCACCGACGCCTTTCCAACCATCCAGAGTCCGGACGATTGACTGCACAACGGACCGCTTCTGTTTCAATGACTGGGCTCCTTGAATAAGGAGCCCAGCACGAATGATTCCGACGTGCACGAGCCCTAAGTGCGGGGGATCTCGCGCTCTTCGAAGGTTTCGATGATGTCGCCTTCCTTGAGATCCTGGAAGTCGGTGAGGCCGATGCCACACTCGAAGCCAGCAGCGACCTCTCGGACATCGTCTTTGAAGCGACGCAGCGATTGCACAGCGCCCTTCCAAATGATGGTGCCTTCACGGAGGAAGCGAACTTTGGTGCCTCTGGTAATGACACCATTGCGGACCATACAGCCAGCAACTGAGCCGAGCTTCGGCACCTTGAATACTTCGCGCACTTCGGCTTCGCCGGTGACGATTTCTTCGTATTCTGGTGCAAGCAGACCGAGCATTGCGTTCTCGATGTCTTCCAGAAGCTTGTAGATAATTTCGTAGTTACGAATCTCTACTTTCTCCTGCTCGGCGAGTTCGCGTGCCTTGCGGTCTGGTCGGACATTGAAGCCGAGAATCGTTGCGTTTGACGCAGCGGCCAATTGCACGTCGTTCTCGGTGATCCCGCCGACGCCACGAAGGACGAACGCAAGATTAACTTCGGGACGTTCGAGCTTCTTGAGGCTGTCGGTGACCGCCTCGAGAGAGCCGTTTACATCGGCCTTCACGATCAGGTTCAGGGTGGCTGACTCGCCAGCCTGAATCTGCTTGAAAATGTCTTCGAGTCGTGCGCCGCCACCGGTTGCTGATGCATCGCGACCAAGGCTCGCAAGACGAGACCAGTGTTCACGAGTGTCGGCCACCTTCGACGCGGTCTTCTCGTTTGGAGCAATGATGAAGGAGTCACCCGCTTCAGCGACATCGCTCAGACCGAGCACCTGAACTGGTGTTGATGGTCCGGCGGTCTTGACGTTTTCGCCATGGTCGTTGATGAGCGCTCTGACACGACCCCAGGCCGCACCAGTTACGAGTGGATCGCCGACGGAGAGCGTTCCGCGCTCAACCATGACCGTTGCAACGGGTCCACGTCCGATGTCGAGATGCGCCTCGAGAACCGACCCAGAGGCTCGACCCTCTATCGGTGCTCGAAGGTCTTCAAGCTCAGCGATCACATTGAGGTTGTCCAACAGATCGTCGATGCCGTCTCCGGTCATGGCCGACAACTCGACCATGATCGTGTCGCCACCCCATGACTCGGGGATGAGATTGCGCTCGGCGAGCTGGGTCATGACCCGTTGCGGGTCGGCACCTTCGCGGTCCATCTTGTTGATGGCAACGATGATGGGAACCTCGGCTGCCTTGGCGTGATCGAGCGCCTCAAGTGTTTGTGGCATGACACCGTCGTCGGCGGCGACAACGAGCACAACAATGTCGGTTGCGTCCGCACCGCGTGCACGCATGGCGGTGAACGCCTCGTGGCCTGGAGTGTCAAGGAAGGTCAAGACCTTGCCGTTTTTATTGACCTGGTAGGCACCGATGTGCTGGGTAATGCCGCCAGCTTCGCCAGCAATAACGTTCGCCGAACGAATCTTGTCGAGCAGCAGGGTTTTGCCGTGGTCGACGTGACCCATGACGGTGATGACAGGTGGCCGATGGGGCCAGTCGTCGCGAATCTCTTCGTCGATCTCTTCATCGAGTTCGAACTCAAGAGCCTTCAGCAGCTCGACTTCTTGCTCTTCGCCTGGGTCGACGAGGCGAATTTCGGCCCCTACGTCTTCGGCAAAGTTGAGAATCATCTGGTCGCTAAGCGACGCCGTTGCCGTGACCATCTCGCCATTGGTAAGAAGGAAACGCACGACGTCGGCGACGGTGCGATTGAGCTTTGGACCGAGGTCTTGAGCGCTTGAGGCACGCTCGATGACAACGACACCTTCTGGCACCGGGGCATCGCCCTGGGTGTACGAAGGCACGGACATCGGCTGCAGCTCGTCGTCTGGACGACGACGACGGCTCTTGCGGCGCGGACGACCACGGTTTGGACCGCCGGGACGACCACCAGGACCGCCGGGACGACCACCAGGACCGCCGGGACGACCACCTGGACCGCCGCCGCCTGGCCCACTGGGACGAGCCCCAGCTGGCTGCGCGTTTGCGTTTCGGAATCCGCCTGGGCGGCCACCGCCGCCAGCACCGGGAGCAGGACGACTACGGCCGCCGCCTCCAGGAGGAGGTGGGATTGGCTTGCCGTCTGCACCTCGAGGAGGCCCGGGAGGAGGCGGAATTGGCTTGCCGGCCTTGGTTCTTGGTGGGCCAGCAGGAGGCTCCTTGGCCTTCTTTGCATTCGTCTTGTCGGCCTTAGGGGCTTCAGCGGGCGCGTCGCTGACCGCGTCGGCGGTTGGCGCAGCAGCAGGAGATTCGACAGCAGGGGCTTCGAGGACAGGGGCTTCGGCAGCAGGGGCTTCGGCAACCGGAGCTACGACAACCGGAGCGGCCGCCTTCTTAGCTTTCGGTGCTGCGACCTTTGGTGCCTCGGCGACAGGAGCGGCAGCCTTCGGGGCGACAGGCTCGGGGCGAGCCGGCGGCGGCCCTGCGGGGCGAACTGCGGGAGGTGGTGGGGTCGCGGGCCGTGGCACGGCCGCACCACTTGAAGTGATGCTGCCGGTTGTCGTGGCGGTACCGCTTGACGTGACAACACGCTCTGGCGGCATCTTCGCCGGGGCAGCCGGCTTCGGTGCATCGGCTTGGGCGGGCGCCGGTGGCTTAATTCTTGGCAGAGGATTGTCTGGGCTCGCCTTTGGCGGCTTCGGCTCTTCTTTGGGCTCTTCTGGCTCAACGATGGGCTCGCGGACGAGACCCTCGCGCTCGGCCTTACGCCTGAGGCGGTCGGCCTGGGCGTCGACAATGCTTGAGGAATGGCTCTTGACCCCGATACCGAGCGCGGAACAAAGGTCGAGCACCTCCTTATTCGAGAGACCCAACTCTCTCGCAAGCTCGTAGACGCGTACTTTTGCTGCCACTAATTAGTCATCCTCAATTGATTTGCTACCTGGCCAGTGTCGACCGGGCCGCGATTGCCCTAGGGCAAACACGCATCCTATCGTCGTGAGTGCCCTGCCCCACGCTGCTTGACTGCCGACCGCGGGTCCGTCAGAAGTAATCTGCCGGTGGGCTTGATTCAGCCCGCGGAATCGGTCGTTGACTGGCGAAGGCCGGGTCCGAATCGGTCAACAATCTGCGCTGGCTTAAGGCGTAAGCGGAAGGCCCGTTGAAACCCGCCTCGATTGACAGCCAAGTCGAGGCACTCCGGTTTTGCGCCACCGACGCTGGCCTCTTTTGACCTACAGAGCCACGCACCGCGACCGGGCAAATTTCGTCCAACCTGAAACAGGCCAGACGGGTCAACCGTGACCCTCACGAGTTGGCCTTGGGGCAGCCTCGCCTTGCAGCCGATGCACGTTCGGTTGGGCGATGGCGAGCAAACCTCGCCATCGCACCGAGTGTTACTCAGATTCGTCTGCTGCTTCGTCGGTGTCTGCTACCTCGTCGGTGTCAGCCGCTGCTACTTCTTCAGCAGCCGGTTCGTCGACCACATCAGCAGCGTCCGTTGCCTCGACTGCATCGGCCTCGACCTCAGCATCAGCCTCGACCTCAGCATCAGCGGCAACTTCAGCCGAAACTTCGTCGTCATCGCTGACATCGGTCGCCTCAGTGGCCTCAGCCGCGGCATCGTCGACTTCGATCACAGGAGATGTTGCCCACTCTTCAGCTGAAATTGCATCGCTGCCATCAGCGGGCTGCCAGACCTGTTCGCCGGTCTCTTCGTTGACGATCCATTCGCCCTCGGCCCACTCTTCGGTGCCGTAGTCTTCGACTCCGGCTGCCTCTTCAGCAAGCTGGGTTTCGCTCTTGATATCGATTCGCCAGCCGGTGAGGCGGTGAGCCAAACGGGCGTTCTGGCCCTCTTTGCCAATCGCCAGCGAAAGCTGGAAATCGGGAACGATGACCTCGGCGGTGCCGGTGTCGTGGTGGATTCTGACCTCTTTGACCTTGGCCGGCGAGAGCGCCTTGGCTACGTAGTCGTACGGATCCTCGCTGAAGGGAATGATGTCGACTTTCTCACCGTTCAGCTCGTTGACGACCATACGAACGCGTGACCCGCGGGCACCAACACACGCACCAACCGGGTCGACGTTCTGGTCATTGGAGTAGACGGCAATTTTGGTGCGGTGGCCCGGTTCACGAGCGCACGCCTTCATCTCGACGATTCCGTCAGCGATCTCCGGTACTTCGAGCTCAAACAAGCGCTTGATGAGACCAGGGTGAGTTCGGGAGACGACGATCTGCGGGCCCTTCGCGGTTTTGCGAACCTCGACGATGTACGCCTTGTAGCGCGAACCAGCTTCTGGTCGTGGACCGACGGGAACTTGCTCGGCCTGAGGCAGGAGCGCTTCCACCCGACCAAGGTCGAGGAGGGTGAAGCGTGAGTCGGTTTGTTGCACGATGCCGGTGACAATGTCGCCCTCGCGTCCTGCGTACTCTTCGTATTTCATCTCGCGCTCGACCTCGCGGATCCCCTGGGTGAGGATCTGCTTCGTGGTCTGCGCTGCGATCCGGCCGAAGTTGTCTGGGGTGACGTCGTATTCGGGCCCGAATGGCTCGCCCTCGTCATCAAGTTCTTGAGCGAAAACGCGAATGTCGAATGTTGCGGGGTCGATGGTGACCCAGGCGTATTCGTAGGCGCCCGGCATCCGCTTGTATGCGGACTCGAGCGCGTTGGCCATAATGCCGAACAGCTTGTCAAGCGAAATGCCACGGTCCTCGGCTAGGGCTTGCAGTGCGGAAATCTTCTCGTTGCTCATGATTTTCCTCGCTTTTTATTTGGTTGCCCAGGCTTCGGTTTGGGCCCCCACTCGAACACTGTTCGAGTCTTGTCGATATCGGTCAACTCAACACGCTGGGGCGAAACCTCGGGCAAATCGATGCCGTCGATTTCAATTGCGTCCACCATGATTGCGTCTTCGATGACCTCGGTCAGTTTGCCCTTGATGCGCCTCGTGTCGAGGTGGGGCAGGAGTTTCACGATGACTTCTTCGCCAATCGATCGCTCATAGTGCTTTGGTTTAACGAGCTTTCGTTCTAAACCAGGACTCGACACCTCAAGGGTGTAGCGCCCAGGAATGGGGTCTGTCTCGTCGAGGATTGCGCCAGCGGCCCGATTCACCTTGGCGAGGTCGTCAGTACTCACGCCGCCGCCACCAGGCGCCGTGATGACAAGCCGCAAGGTTGCGCCGATGTACTCGACGTCGAAAAGCTCAACTCCACAAGCGACAACTGCCTCGTTGACCAGTTCAGATACTTGATCTTCGACTGTCATTGTGGCACCTCCTCGTGTGTTGTTCACTAGGCCGCCACGACGGCGGACAGGCCGCATCAGTGTGTCCGTTTGCGGCCAAAGAAAAAGCGTGGGCCGAAACCCACGCCTACTGGCTTCGGAGCAGTCTAGGCGCAGATGCCGTCGGTTGCGCGCCACCCTCGTCGTCGACGCCCTGAGAAGGAACGGGCGAGTTAGTTTGAGCGTCGCCGCGTGATGAGTTCGACTACCTGCTCGGTGTCGTTTGCGTCTTCGCCCCGTTCGCCAAGGTTGCGCTGCCGATCTTCTTCGGCCGCCTTCCTGGCCGCATCCCGGGTATCAACCGCTCGCTCAAGCGCCGCCTCGATGCCGTGCTCAACGATGTAGTCGGCCCACTCGACCAAAGTGGCAACCATCTCTGCCTCGGGCACTACCGCAACATTGGTGCCGCGGATGAACAAATGGCCCCGCTTGTTGCCAGCAGCGATGCCGATGTCGGCGTCTCGCGCCTCACCTGGGCCATTGACGACGCAGCCCATCACCGCAACCTGCAGCGGGATCTGACGATCCATAAACGCGTCTTGGGCTTCTTGAGCGATCTTGTAGACGTCGATCTCGGCTCGGCCGCATGACGGACACGCGATGAGGTCGACGTTTTTGCGCTCTCGGAGTCCGTACGCCTCGAGCAATTGACGGCCGAGTCTCGCTTCGTCGACCGGGTCAGACGTCAGCGAGTAGCGAATCGTGTCGCCAATGCCTTCGGCGAGCAGAGTTGCGATTCCGGCCGTTGCTTTGAGAATGCCGCCAGGGGGCGGTCCCGCCTCGGTGACACCAAGGTGCAGTGGGTAGTCGGTCTTCTCTGACAGCAGCCGGTAGGCCTGAATCATGAGGGGCACGTTCGACGCCTTGACCGAGATCTTGATGAGGTCGAAACCGACATCTTCAAAGTACCCAATCTCTTGCATTGCCGATTCGACCATTGCCTCGGGAGTCACCCGGCCGCCGTACTTCTCATAGAGCGCCGGGTCAAGGCTTCCGCCGTTGACGCCGATCCTGATGGGGACGCCACGGTCCTTAGCTTCCATCGCAACGGCTTTGATGTGCTCAGGCTTGCGAATATTGCCAGGATTGAGCCGAAGGCAGTGCACGCCAGCCTCGAGCGCTTCAAGTGCTCGTCGGTACTGATGATGAATGTCGGCCACAATTGGCACCGGCGAACGCTTCACGATGCGGGCCAAACCGATCGCGGCCTCAGGCTCGTTGCAGGTGCACCGCACGATGTCGGCGCCCGCGGCGGCTAGGGCATAGATCTGTTGGAGCGTTGCCTCGTGATCGGCGGTCTTGGTCGTCGTCATTGACTGGACCGTGATGGGCGCGCCGCCCCCGACCGGCACATTGCCGACCATGACTTGTCGCGTCTGTTTTCGCGGAAAGATTACTGCGCCAGCGTCCATCGGCTCACACTACTCCAGGCTCCCGGGAACACCCTCTACTGAATTGGACGGGCGATATCGAGATACAGCGTCGAGATGAAAACAAAGGCCAGAAGCGACATCACTGCATAGGCAACGGGCAAAAGCTTGGCAACGTCGGCCTGGTAGCGCTTCCCGTTCCACGAGCGGAGTCGTTCGTAGATCGCAATTGAGGCATGCCCACCATCGAGTGGCAACAGTGGAAGCAGGTTGAAGATACCAACGAAGACGTTAACGATCGCCAAGAAGAAGATCGGGATGCTCCAGTCGAACTCCGGGTTGCCGGCAACCCGTACAACACCAACAACTGAAATCGGACGTTCAGCTTCTTCTGATGCGATGTCGACTGCGCCGGTTGGCTGGAATAGCTGAGAGCCAAGGTCGGAAAGCATCGACGGCCTGAACATCTGCGGCAAGGCGACGGTGAGGGTGTCTTTCATCGTGGTCCCCCAGAGCTCGACCCCCTCCCAAACCGACCCTCTCGTCGGGTCGAAGGTTGGCCGAATACCAAGGAAACCAGTGGTCGTTCCATCGTCTTGAGGCAAGGCGGCGAGGGTCGTTGTTGCCTCGAACACTTCGCCGTCACGTTCGACAAGAAGCACGATTTCTTCGCCTGGGCTATCGACAAGGTAGTCGCGGAAATCAGCAAAATAGGCGGCGTCGATGCCGTCGACACTCAATACACGATCGCCGAGTTCGAGTCCTGCAACCTCGGACGGGGTTTCGCCGGTTTCGAGCATCGAAAGTTCGGCGACGGTCCAGCCCGGTTCAGCTGAGTCGGCAACACCAACTCCAGCGATAAGCACAACGAACAAGATCAACGCCTGTATGAAGTGCATCATCGAGCCAGCGGTGATGACGAGCATGCGGCGAGGAAAGGATGCGGCCGAGTAGGCGCGGGGCGCGTCCGCGGGGTCTTCGACTGGATCAAGATTGTTCATCCCGAGGATGCGCACGAACGCTCCAGCGGGGATCGCCCTGATGCCGTACTCGACTTCGCCGCGACGGAACGACCAGATTCGGGGACCAAACCCGAGAAAGAACTGAGTCGCTTTCATTCCAGTCCATCGAGCCGTCATGAAGTGGCCGAGCTCGTGGAGGAAGATCATCAGGAGCAAACCCATCGCAACAGTGAAGTAGCGGGGGCCAGCTCCAAACCAAAGGAATGCCAGCAGACCGACAAGGATCATCGCACCAATTGGGTTGTTTGCCTCTTCGCCTGGCGCCGCCTCTCTGGGCTCGCGAAGCGGAAGCGGCGTCTTTTTCGTATTGTCGTGTGAGGTCAGGACGTCGTCGCTCATGGGCTCTCCAACTTTGCGATCGCGTTTCTGGCCAGGCGCCTGGCCGTTGCGTCGCCTTCTAGAACATCGGCAAGTTCTGCCGCTGGTTTACCATCGTGGACCGAAAGTACGTCGAAAATGGCGCGCGAGATGTCAATCCAACGAATTCGGCCGGCGAGGAAGGCTTCAACTGCGACCTCATTTGCGGCGCTGAGCCATGCCGGTGCGGTGCCGCCGATGCGGCCCGCATCGAAGGCGAGATCGAGGCAGGGGAAGGCCACACGGTCGGGTGGCTCAAAATCGAGCCGAGTTGTCTTCGACCAGTCCATGGCCCCAAACGGCGTAGCGATACGGTCGGGATAGGCCAACGCGTAGCCGACAGGAAGCCGCATGTCTGGGTCGGATAGTTGGGCGATCGTGGCACCATCGCTGTAGGTCACCATCGAGTGGACAATCGACTGCGGGTGCACAACGACATCAATGTCATCGAGTGTTGTTTGGTAGCCAAGATCGCCGGCCGGGGTCCCGTAAAGTTCGTGGGCCTCGATCACCTCGAGCCCCTTATTCATCAAGGTTGACGAGTCAATCGTAATCTTCGGCCCCATTGCCCAGGTGGGATGAGCCAGCGCGTCGGCGATGCTAACCGACTCGAGGTCAGATGCCGACCGACCACGGAATGGCCCGCCGCTCGCCGTCAGCTGGATTCGCGAGACCCTGCTGCGGTTGTCGTTCGCCCGAAGGCACATGTGAATCGCGGCGTGCTCGGAGTCGACAGGCACGAGTTCGGCGCCAGGGGTTCGACGGGCTCGCTGGACGACGGGACCCGCCGCGATCAACGATTCCTTGTTGGCGAGGCCGAGGCGCTTACCCGCCTCGAGGCACGCGAGAGTGACGGGAAGGCCGGCGAAGCCAACTACGCCGTTGATCGTGACATCAGCCAGCACGGCAATCGCAGCAAGAGCTTCGGGGCCGGCAATGACCTCGGTGCCAACCGGAACCCCGTCGGAGAGCTGGCGCGCGAGCGTGTCGTCGGCGATAGCGACAACCTTTGGCCGAACTAGGTTTGCCTGCTCGATGAGTTGTTCAACGGAGCGACCGGCCGCAAGTGCAACGACTTCGTATCGATCTGGTTCGGCCGCGACAACCTCAAGAGTCTGAGTGCCGATTGAGCCTGTTGACCCGGCGATCGAGACGGTTGTTACCATCACGCGAGGCTAGCGGCTACGCCGTGCCGCGCAGTTTCGAGATGCTGTCGAATAACTGCTAGATGTAGTCGAGCATCACGGCGAGGTAGTACACGCCAGGCAGGACGAACAGAATGCCGTCGACGCGATCGAGGACTCCGCCATGGCCGGGAATGAGGGTGCCCATGTCCTTGATGCCGATGTCTCGCTTGATGATCGATTCGGTGAGGTCGCCGATTGGGCCAAGAACGCCACCAACGACGCCGACGGCAATGGCATGCCACACATTGTCCTGGAACGGCGTCTGGTTGAGTAGCCACAGCACCAAGGCAGCCGCGACCGCAGTTGCGATGCCGCCGATAGTTCCTTCCCACGTTTTGCCTTTGCTCGCGGGATGAAGCGGTCGTTCGCCGATGGCACTACCTATCGCATACGCACCAGTGTCTGCGGCTACCGCGACCACGATTGCGGCTAACAGCAGGCCGTGTCCATCGATACCCGGAGCGTTAAACAGTAAGACTGCGAAGCTACCGAGCACGCCAACCCAACCAACGCCAAACAACGTGAGCGCCATGTTGAGGGTCGGTTTGTGCGTCTCGGCTCCCACGATGAACCAGATGGCACCGAAAATAACGGTGAGCGCAATCACCATTGGATAGGCCTGCGCACCCCGGTAGTAGACCGACAATGGCATTGAGGCCGCGGCCGTGATGCCAAGCAGTGTCGAAGGATGGAGACCAGCTTTACGAAGCTGGAAGAAGAGTTCGGATGCACCGACAGCGGCCGCGATGGTCACAATGGCAAGCAGGCCATAGTGACTTTCCCAACGAATAGCGAGCAGCGCAACTGCGGCCAGTCCAACACCAACACCGATGGCGACGGGCACGTTTCGTCCCGCTGGAAGCTCTGACGTCGCTGCCGCAGACGGACGCTGCCTCACGCGGCGGGGTCGTTGGAGCTCACGATCGTCGCGTTGCGGTGCGCCTGCTCCGACGGGGACCTCTGGAGTTTCCGGGTCGTCTTCAAACGTGAGGCTACGAGAGTCGGCGACGCCATCGAGGTCGCTGAATACGTCACTGAGGTCTTCCGCTCCCCATTCAGGGTCTTCGCCGTGCCAGCGAGGGCCATCAAGATCTGACCATGCGTCGTCGCCCTTCTCGGTTGCAAGAACAGCGGGCACCTGGCCGGTTGCGGGTGCGGTCCAATCTTGCAGTCCTTCGCTCTCAAGCGACTGCGCCGCAAAAATCGGAGATGGCGTGCCAGTGTCAAGCGCGTCGTCGGACGCACTGGTGTGTTCAAACTCACCGGTGTCTGCGCTCGCATCCGAAGCAGGGCCATCGTTCTCAGCCGAGGCGTCGTCGTTTACGACGGGGATGGGACCGAATCTCGCACGGTCGACGTCTGGTGGTGGCTCAAAAAGGTCAAAGATGCTGGGCGCCGCGGCTTCAACCTGCTCCTCTGGGCCATCTTGCGGTTGGTCGTTCTCGTCGGACATCTCTCTCCCTAAACCCTGGATGGCAGTGTTGGTCTCGGACATCTTGTGGCCCGAAACGAACGGCTGGCCAAAAGTAGCACCTGTTGACGAGGTGCTCAGACCTCCATCAACTCTTCTTCTTTGTCAGAAAGTGCAGCGTCGATTTGATCTTCGTGTGCCTTGGTCAACGCGTCGAGTTCCTTCTCGGCGTGATGCATTTCGTCAGAGGAAATGTCGCCATCCTTCTCGGCCGATTCCAAGTCTTTGCGACCATCACGTCGGAGGTTGCGAATGCTAATTCGGCCTTCTTCGGCCATTCCTTTCACGACCCTGACGAGTTCCTTACGGCGTTCAGCGGTGAGCGGCGGGAAGTTCAGCCTGATGGCTCGGCCGTCGCTGCTTGGCGAAAGACCGAGGTCTGAGCTGCGAATCGCCCTCTCGATTCCCTCGAGGTTTGCCGGATCGTGTGGCGTAATGAGCAACTGCCGAGCCTCGGGAATCGAGATCGAGGCAAGCTCAATGACTTTCATGGACACGCCGTAGGCCTCGGCGACGAGTCGCTCGACCAACTGGGGTGCGGCTCTGCCGCTTCGGATCGACGCGAAGTCGCTCTTTGCGTGGGCTACTGCCTTGTCCATACGCTCGCGAGCGTCTTCAAGAACTAGATCGACAATCTCACTCATTCAACCATCGTACCGATCGACTCGCCGCACAGGAGGCGATGGAGGTTTCCCGAGCCAAGAACGTCGAACACGACGACAGGCATGTTGTTTTCCATTGAGTGCGTAATTGCGGTTGAGTCCATTACTCGAAGGTCGCGATTGAGGACGTCAAGATATGACAGCTTGTCAATCTTGGTTGCGTCTGGATCGATGCGAGGGTCGGCGGAATAGATGCCGTCAACTGCACCATGGGTGCCTTTCAGGAGGACGTCAGCGCCGATCTCGACGGCTCGGAGTGCTGCTGTCGTGTCAGTAGTGAAGAATGGGTTGCCCGTGCCTGCGGCAAAGATGACAACCCTTCCCTTTTCCATGTGTCGGATGGCCCGACGCCGGATGTATTCCTCCGCGACCTGAGGCATACGAATCGCTGATTGGGTCCGAGTCGGTACGTTCTTCTGCTCGAGCGTGTCTTGCAGCGCGAGTGCATTCATGACAGTTGCGAGCATGCCCATGTAGTCGGCCTGCGCACGGTCCATGCCGCTCTCGGCGCCCGTCATTCCTCGCCAGATATTGCCGCCGCCGACAACTATCGCAACCTCAACCCCAAGATTGACTTGCGCATCTTTAATGTCTTCAGCAATCCGATCGACCACGGCACCATCGATGCCGAAACCTTTCTCGCCGGCGAATGCCTCGCCGGAAACCTTCAAAAGGACTCGTTTCCATTTCACGGCCTGCGGACTGGTCATTCTTCTCCTCGAGTGGACACGGCAACTAGCGCCTCCGGCGAGACTACCGCACGCGTGCATCCGACAGAGCAGACGGACGCAGGTGAATTCGCCCGAACCTCGGCGTTAGCCGCCGATGATTACGAACTCGAAGCGAGTGATCTTGCCGTCGCCCAGCTTCGATGAGACCTTTTCCTTTTCACCAAACATGCCCTGCTCGAGGAGAACCGAGTCGGCGAACCAGGAGTCGATCCGGCCGGTGACGATCTTGTCCCAAGCCTGCTCTGGCTTGCCTTCGCTCTTAGTGATCTCGAGCAACGATGCCCGCTCTTTCTCTACCTCGTCGGCCGGAACCTCGTCGCGGGAGAGGTATCGGGGCTTGGCGAACGCAACGTTGAGCGCAATCTCGTGAAGCAAGTCGGCGTCGACACGCTCAGCCTCGATGAGGACAGCCGCTCGACCGCCACCGTGGAGGTAGGCGTCGAGCAACCGGCCGTCTTGGGCCTCATAGCGGGCAACGGTTCCGACTTCGATATTTTCCTTGACGGTCAGCTTGAGGGTTTCAAGTTTGTCGGTCAGCTCAGACAGTGCCTCTGGCCCTTTGGCCAAAACGAGGTCGGCCATTTCTTGGAGGAGTTCGCGGAAGGCTTCGGACTTAGCCGAGAAATCGGTTTCGCTCTTGAGCTGAACCAAGGCGGCGCCGGTGGCGTCCTGTGCAATCGCAACAAGGCCTTCGGCGTTTTCGCGATCGGTTCGGGTCATCGCCTTGGCGAGGCCCTTCTCGCGCAGTGACTGGGTCGCTGCTTCGAAGTCGCCGTCGGAGGCGACTAGCGCCTTCTTGGCGTCCATCATTCCGGCGCCTGTGGCCTTACGGAGTTCCTGCACGTCTTTGGCCGAGAATTCTGGCATTAGTTTTCCTTCGCTCATCGTGTGGCGCGCAACGGCGCACGGGTTGTACGGGTTGAGCCGTAGTCGCACGGGCGGCGTGTGGCTCAAATGAAGGTGCCGCTCATTGGCCCCGAGGGCCAATGAGCGATTACCTCAAGACTGGCTCTAGGCCTCTTCGGCTGCTGGAGCTTCTTCAGCTACAGGAGCCTCTTCAGCAACGGCAGCTTCTTCAGCTGCTGGTGCTTCTGCGGCAGGTGCCTCGTCGGCAGCATCGTCAGCATCGTCCTTGGCTTGAGCAACGCGTGCTTCACGAGCGACTGCGGCTGCGGCTGCGGCATCGCGGGCAGCGGCTTGCTGCGAAGCGATCTCGGCCTCTTCTTCTGGCGAGCGTACTTGCGCCTCAACTGCGGCTTCGGTGCCACCAGGGGTGCCGTGCTTCGAGGCGTGCATGAGCTTGCCTTCGGTCACGGCCTCGGTGATGACCCGAGTCATGAGGTCGGCGGCGCGAATGGCGTCGTCGTTTCCTGGAATCGGGAATGTGATGAGGTCGGGGTCACAGTTGGTGTCGACGACAGCAACAATCGGGATACCAAGCTTGCGAGCTTCGGTAACCGCAATGTGTTCCTTGATGGTGTCGAGCACGAAGACGACATCTGGCATCTTGCCCATGGCCTTGATACCACCGATGTTGCGCTCAAGCTTCTCAAGCTCACGGGTGTAGCGAAGGGCTTCCTTCTTCGGCATGTTCTCGAAGTCGCCAGCGCTGCGCATGCGCTCGTATTCGAGCATCTTTGCGACGCGCTTTGAGATGGTCTGGTAGTTGGTGAGCATGCCACCGAGCCAGCGCTGGTCAACGTATGGCATGTTGACCGACAGAGCGTGACGACGGATTGGCTCTTGGGCCTGCTTCTTGGTTCCGACATACAGCACGGAACCGCCTTCGGCGACCGTGTCGCGGACGAAGATGTAGGCCTTTTCAATGCGGGCGAGCGTCTGGACCAAGTCGAGGACGTAGATTCCGCCCTGTTCTCCGTGGATGAATCGCTTCATCTTCGGGTTCCAGCGTCGGGTCTGGTGACCGAAATGCACACCAGCATCGAGCAGTTGATTCATTGTGACGACAGCAGACATGTACTGTTCCTCCGGTTGAGCGGGTGAGGTCGTGCACCTAATGGTGACCGTGGAATAGACCACACCATGAATAATTAGCTAGGGGATGCCTGCCGGTTGACAGGCCAGATGAGCCTATCGGCCGCGTTCGGCCATCCCGCCAGCGATTGAGGAAAGTCCTCACCGCTCGCTCGTGCTAGAAAACCCAAGCCGCGACGCCGATGAGAACGCCCGCTGCATTCTCGGCGGCGTCAACTACCGATGCCTTCGCAGCTGCGGCCAAGACACTCCGCAAGCCAACGCAACGTTGTCCCATCCCAGCAACCGCAAGGCCAAGCTCTCGTGCGACCTCGGGTCTCCCAGGCAGATCAGAGTGCGCGGTTGACGCTCCGAGCACCCCGGTGTCGACGATGCTGTTCACCGCCCCGTCCCAGATCGCGGCCTCGGCCGGAACAATCACGTCGGTTGAACCGGCAATCGCCACGACTCGGACGCCATCAACCGGAGCGCCCGGCGGAGCCAAGTGATCGACGCCTGCTTCGGCGATCTGGCGGACCGAATCAGCCTCAAGCTGGCCTTGGCCACCGCCGCTCACAGCAGCCGCAACTCCGGCAAGGATGTCAGATTCATTCACGCTCAACGACGTGGTGCCAAGATCGGCACCCTGATGTGGGGATCCGACCGTAAGCACAACGTCGACCGGGACTCCAGCGGGGTGGCGCGCCGCGAGCACCTCCAGGGCCAGCCGCGTCACGACTCCACCAAGACTGTGAGCGGCAATGTCGATCGGGGTTCCCGGCTGCTGTTCAGCGATGGCATCGACGAGATCGGCCAGCCGTTCGGCCGATTGATACACGTCTTGGTATGTGTCTTCTGGCGAATAGTCGGACGTGTCCAGCGAGTTGCCGAGCCAGTCGTCTCTGGGCGTTGCGGCTTCACGCGCCGTTTCACCAAATGGCGTCGTCGTACACCCGCCGGCATAACTAAAGCTGACGACGGATGCGTGGTCATACCCGAGGCCACCGAGGTCGAGATCACCAATCGACGCCTCCCCCGATGACGATCCGAGACCCCCAACCTGGACTGCAATCCGCCCTGCGCCAACGGGCCCGACCGCAACATCAGCGCTGGTGCAATCAAGTTCGCTCCAGGAACCGACACCATGAGCCATGTCGGCAAAGAGCGAGTTGGGACTAAGTTCGCTGGCGCTCTGCCAAAAGGCGGCGATTGCGTCGCCGCGTCTCGCATCAGCCGACAGACCGGCGGTGGGTGCCGGCACGCCGTCAATCAGGTGCAGGGAAATCTCTGCGCCGGCGAACAAAAGGGCGGGGTCGACATACTCGCTACCAAGCCTGGCGGTCAGGTGGAAGCCAGCGCCTGCGGTTGCGACGAGCTGCCCTTGAGCGACACGTTGTCCCCTCACTACGTGGCTCGAACTCAAAAACGCATAGGTCGACCGAAGCCCGCTCCCATGCTCAATCACGACATAGCGCTTTGTGCCAACGAACCCGACGAAGGCCACAAGGCCATCGTCGACAGCCGCAACTGACGACCCCGCCGGAGCTCCATATTCAAGACCACGGTTGCCAGCACCAAAGCGCGTCGCCGGTGGACGAAACGGGTCAACGACAGGAGCGTCGACCGGCTGGATCCACTCGTCAGCGCCCGCAGGGGACGCGAGTGCTACAAGGTAGAAAATAGTCGCCAGCGTGGCGATCAGCAGGCCAGTGACAACTACGCACGAAACTCGGCGGGCATATTGCCACGCCGAGCACGATGCTCGATATTCGTTCATGTCTCACCACAACTCTCCGTCGCCCCTCGGCAACGAGAAAGAAATTTGTGGGGAGGTGGAGTGCTACCGGATCAACCGGAAGCTAGGCGAGCTCACGCTCTGCGGCTTTCAGCCGTGATCGCAGGTGCAGCACCGATTTGGTGTGAATCTGACAGACACGACTCTCCGTTACACCGAGTACCTCACCGATCTCGGCTAACGTCAAACTTTCGTAGTAGTAGAGGGTGAGCACAATCTTTTCACGCTCACCCATGCGGTTGATCGCCTCGGCCAGCATCTGGCGCATTTCTACTTGTTCGTAGACACCGCCTGGCCCTTCTTGGCGATCAGCCAGCGTGTCACCAAGAGTCGCACTCTCGCCGCCACCAAAACTCAGCATCTCGTCGAGGGCAACAATGCCAAGCGACGAGATCTGGTTGTAGAGGTGATACAGCTGCTCAAGTGTGAGTTCGAGCTCGCCTGCGATCTCTTCGTCGGTCGGCGCCCGGTGCAGCTTCGACTCAAGCTTCTGCATCGCTCGCTCGACCGACTTGGCTTTCGCCCGCACAGAGCGAGGTACCCAGTCAATCGACCGAAGCTCGTCAAGGATTGCGCCCTTGATTCGCGAGATCGCATAGGTCTCGAACTTGTAGCCGCGAGCCAAGTCAAACTTGGTGATCGCGTCGATGAGCCCGAACATGCCGTAGCTCACAAGGTCTGCCTGATCGACGTTTTGAGGAAGTCCAGCTGCGATACGACTCGCAACGTACTTCACGAGGGGTGCATAAAAGACAATTAACGAGTCTCTATCCCCAACGTTTGCACGCTCTTTATAACGCGTCCAAACTTCCGCTACGTCTGTTTGATTTTCGATTTCTGCCACTGATCCCGCCAAGGTTTGTGGTCCGCTAAGAGTAGGTGAGCTACCCGTCAGGTCATTGCCCTGACGTGTGCGCTCCCACTCTCCGTCGGAACTCAACCACTGAACGTGAGGAGTTGACAGAAGTTTCTGAGAATTCTTTTCGTCTTCTTTGGTGAGATCGATCGATGTTTTGGTGAGATCGATCGGCGAACGCGCCGATACCGGAGGCCGCTCCTGGAATCCAAGAGCTTCGAGGTATCGAGTACGCGCAGCCGAAGTCACGAGGGTGGAGGGTACTCGACGAGGAACGCGGTTGACCCATCTATGGCAACCAGACCGTCGCTCACGAGCGATTGGATGGCGGAAAGCAAGGGGGCCGCCGGAGTGTCGAGCTCGGCAACGAGTGTGTTGATATGCGTGCCCCCGGCGGCGAGCGTGTTAAGCACGCGCCGTTCGAGTGTGTCTATTTCGTCTTCTGCGGCTGCAGTCGTGTTCGGTGTATGGGCAGGTGAAAGGCCCAGAATGTCGAGTACATCGTTGGCGTGCCTGACCGGAGCGCATCCCTCAACGAGGAGCAGGTTCGAGCCCTCACATGACCGGGCCAACACCGACCCGGGCACAGCTACCACCTGGGTACCCCGGTCGGCGGCCTCACCAACAGTTAGTAAGGCACCACCCTTCTGGTGGCTTTCGACCACGACCAGCACATCAACAAGCCCTGCGAGCAGCCGATTTCGGGCCGGAAAGCGCCACCGCTCTGGTCCCGCCCCTAACGGCGCTTCTGAAATGAGCAGCCCATCTTGAGCGACCTGTTCCCATAGCACTCGATTTGCCCGCGGGTAGATCTGATCAAGGCCGGTGCCGACAACGGCTACCGGCATCGCACCGCCTGCTGCCCCAGCCGCCAAGGCGCCAGCATGCGCGGCGCCGTCGACGCCGAGCGCAAGGCCGCTGACCACACCGATTCCGTTTGCGGCGAGCTCGTGCCCCATCGTTCGAGCAACCTGGCGACCAAGCGCCGAACACCGACGAGTGCCGACAACCCCAACCAGGGCTCGGGATTCGAGTGCAGCAAGATCCCCCTGGAAAAAGAGAAGCGGTGGCGGCTCAGGGTCGTCGCCAAACGGCCATTCGTGGTCACCAGGAAACAGCAGCGAGACACCAGCGTCGACGTAGGTCGACCACAGCTTGTCGGTATGGAGCAGACGCGCCTGCTGGAACCACAGGTTCATCAGGTCGTCGTGTACGCCTCGTGGCGCTCGCCGCGTTGTCGGTGGCTTCCCTGCTCGCAGCGCAGCGAGGACTCCAGCCGGATCAAGCTGCGCATTGGCCCATTTGAGCCGAGCGGGGCCCATCCGGGGCAAGGAAACAAGAACAAGCATCGCCTGCCTCGCATCCAACGACATTGCTGACGTTCGGTCGATCATCGTGAGCCCCCCAATACCGAGTGGGGAATCGAGCGAAGGGTCAGCGCCTGTGCGACGACTTCTCGATCAAGGGGGGCGCGCTTGTCGGCGAGATCGGCGATCGTGAGCGCCACGGCACGAATACGACGTAGCCCTCGTCCCGTGAGCAAGCCTCGAACCAAGCGATCTTGCAGCAGCTTCTCGGCATCGGGGGTCACGGCCGCGAACTCTTCCAAGGCCGCAGCAGACATGGCCGAGTTGGTGACAAACCCGCGTTGGCGAGACCGCTCCCGTGCCTCGGCCACTCGCTCTCGCACTGCTGCGCTCGATTCGGAAGGCGCCCGTCCTAGAAGCAGCAAGGGGTCGGGGGGTTCGAGTTCGATTCTCAGGTCAAAGCGGTCGAGCAGCGGTCCACTCAGTTTTCTGGCGTAGCGCGCCCTGGCCGAATCGGAGCAACGACAGCTTCCGTCCGGACCACCTTGACCACATGGGCACGGATTCATTGCGCCGACGAGCTGAAAGCGAGCAGGCATCACTGCGGAGTGGGCGGTCCGAGCCACCCGGATTAGGCCCTCCTCTAATGGTTGACGCAACGCTTCAAGCAACGAGACGGGGAACTCGCCGAGCTCATCGAGGAATAGCACTCCCCCATGGCTGCACGAAATCTCGCCCGGCTTGAGGCGCTCCGACCCTCCGCCAACAAGAGCAGCGCCCGATAACCCGTGGTGGGGCGCCCGAAACGGAGGCCGCCGCATCAAACCGCCCTCGGGCACCGGGTAGCCCGCCGCACTATGGATCTGGGTCACCGTGAGCGCATCCTCATGCGAAAGATCAGGCAACAAACCTGGCAAGCGAGAGGCCAGCATCGTCTTTCCGGCCCCTGGCGGACCAACCATGAGCAGATGGTGTCCGCCTGCCGCCGCCACTTCGAGGGCGAACCGGGCCAGGAATTGGCCTCTCACCTCAGCCAAGTCTGAGGCCGCGTCGGCCAGCGTGTCGGCAGCCTCAAACGCAGCGGCCGGCGAAGGTCTTGGCTGGTTGCCGAGCAGAATCTCGACGAGCTCAGTAAGCGAGTTAACTGCGAACACAGACCCAGGTCGGGCAGCTGCGGCTTCAGAGGCACAGCCGGCGGGAACGAAGATCGTGTCGGCCGCGATTGCCCCCGCTACCGCCATCATCCCTTCGATGGGGCGAAGGGACCCGTCGAGGCTGAGCTCACCGGCAGCCCCAATTGATGCAAGGTCAACCGAATCGAGCTGGCTAGAGGCCTTCATGATCGCCAAGGCAATCGCTAGGTCGAGCCCAGTGCCGTGCTTTTTGAAGCCGCTTGGTGCTAACGAGACGGTGATTCGACGGTTTGGCCATGTGTACGGCGACGACTCGAGTGCGGCTCGCACCCGCGACAGCGATTCTCGCACTGCGCTGTCGGCAAGCCCAACAAGATGAACCGCTGGTAACCCGTTGCCGCTCTGGGCCTCGACCGTAACCGATCGTCCAGATGCGCCGACAACTATTGCGGATGGGATCGATGCGTGCACCGCTTCCTCCTCGAACAAAAGATTCGTTAGAGGGGGCGCTTGCCACCGAGGTTCGCTCTCGCGAACTGACGACACCGTAGCGTTCACCAGGAGCGCTGCCACCCACTGAATCCGAGACGAAGGGTGACGACGCCCTAGGTAGAAGTTCCCAGATCCCTTAACTCGCGACCCACTTCGAGCCGATACGCACATATGCCCGAGTCCGACCACCACGAATCAGACGTCCGATTTCCTGGATGGTATGCCGACCCAGACGAAGATCTAGTCGAACGTTTCTGGAACGGCTCGGTATGGACGGCCCATACGAGAAGCGCAGTCTTGTCTTCAGACCTGCTCGGCCCTATCGATCCGTCGTTGCTTTCGCTTTTAGAATCGTTTGAGTCTGACCACAGCCTCGAGGCTCGAGTCTCAGAAGTGTTCGACTACGACTGCGCCGACAAGATCTCACGGGTATAGCGAACAACCGCATCGATCTCGTCTTCGCTTAGACGCTCGCCGAATGCTGGCATGCCGTTGCGTCCGCCGGAAACGACTGCAGCCTCATCAGCCTCATCAGGGAAAGCGGCGAGTATTTTCCCGTCGCTGAATTGAGTCCCGAGCCCACCTCCACCGGCACCACCGTGGCAACTCGCGCAGTTTCGTGTGTAGACCTGTTGCCCAACTCGGAGTTGGTCATCGGCATCTGCTGGCAGAGCGATAGCGCTAGCGCCGCACGCCGCAAGCCCGAAAGAGATTCCGATCAGAGCGATGTATGAGATTGCGTTCCGTCTCGCAGACATGGGGGCGATTCTGCCAGCAGCAACGCACTACGCGTCCTCCTGTGACCGAAATGATCGGTCCCGGCAACGGCGCCGCTGCCGCCCCACGTCGATTCCCGCCATACTGAATGAATGGGCTTCAATCCAGAACGACGTTATCGACGATCCTCGTTCGACTATTTCTTCGTCGCTGGCAGCGCGCTCGCGGCTATTGGCCTCGTCGTCTGGGCAGTGTGGGGCTAGGTGGCCCGCAAGAAGGCCAAGGGCTCGAAATACCGGGCGAAGGTCGCCGAGCGGGCTGAGCACGATCCGATTTCGAGCCCCGATGTGTCGCCAGCACCGCCAGGCTCTCATCCTGATCCTTCAGATACCGAGGAGTCCGAAGTTCGATTTGTGCAGCCGTATCAGGCGACCAAGCAATACATCTGCCCCGGGTGCCATCAGACGATTCAAGTCGGACAAGGACACGTCGTCGTCGTACCCGCTCTCGCCCCCGACCTGCGACGCCATTGGCACCGGGGATGTTGGACCAATCGCCACAAACGCCGCTAGGCGTGGTCGTGGCTTGGCCGCTACCCTGTCCTTCCATGGCTGAAGTAACGCTCTATCACAACCCCAATTGAAGTAGCTCGACCGCAGCACTGGATGTGTTGCAGCAGCGAGGTATCGACCACGACATCGTGCTCTACCTGAAGAAGAAGCCGCAGGCTGACGAACTTCGTGGCATTGTCGCCAAGCTAGAAGACCCGGTCGCAGACCTCGTTCGCCGAGACAAGTTCTTCAAAGAAACAATTTTGGGCGAGCAGGGGCTCGACGAAGCAACGCTGGCTGACCCAGAGGTCACCATCGCCTTGCTTGAGAAGTACCCCAAGTTGCTACAGCGCCCCGTCGTCGTGACCGCCGATACTGCGATCATTGGACGGCCCCGCGACCGAGTGCCCGCTCTCTTCGATTAGGCCCAGCGCACTCAGAACGCCGCTTCCCACACCCTGACCGCGCCTTCGCCGTCGACCTCTGCGACATCGAAGCGGATCTCGTCAAACCCGTGGCCGCAGCTGGAGAGCCAGGCCAACGCCACGCCTCGGATCTTTCCTTGTTTGCGGTGGTTGACGGCCGCTATTCCCCCGCCAAAGCGGTTTGTCGTGCGCGTCTTGACCTCTACAAATACGACGGTTGACGCTTTCGCGCAGATGAGGTCGATCTCGCCAGTCTTGCTTCGATAATTGCGGGCGGCGATGGCGAATCCCCGCTGCTCGTACCAATCAGTTGCCGCGTCTTCGCCAAATCGGCCAAGTGCGAGTCGCTCATGAGTCATATCGTTCCTCCACTCCAGGCGCGACGTCATCGCGCATTCTTTGGTGCTGGAAGCACGAAAACAGCCTGGTGCTGGAAGCACGAAACTCAGCGCACGAGCGCTGAGTTGAGCGGCGCCCGAGGGCGCAAGGGCTGAACGAGTCAGCCGAGTTGAGAGCCGTTGCGCCACCTCAAGGTGGCACACCTGCTGGCGACGTTAGCGATCGCGCTTCTCTTTGATCTTTGCGGCCTTACCGACGCGGTCACGCAGGTAGTACAGCTTGGCTCGACGAACATCACCGTGGGTGACAACTTCGATTCGCTCAAGCTTTGGCGAGTGAACTGGGAATGTACGCTCGACGCCAACACCGAAGCTCAGCTTGCGGACGGTGAAGGTTTCACGAATACCGCCACCCTGGCGAGCGATGACGTGTCCCTGGAAAACCTGGACACGCTCACGGTTGTTTTCGATGACCTTTACGTGGACCTTGACGGTGTCGCCAGGTTCGAATTCTGGGATGTCATCGCGGCGCTGTGTTTTCTCAACGAGATCGGTGAGGTTCATCGTAGGTTCCTAGTAATCGGCTTGGGTTGCCGCCCGGAGAAGCCATGGCGGCGGTGTAATTGCGACGGGGGCGATAGTGAAACCATGGCCGGGTGACGCGACAGATCATGTTATTGCGGTCGTTCCGGACTTCCACCCAGGGAGCGCCGTTCGTTAGGCATCGTGATCCAACTCGAATTCGGCCAGAAGCGCACGATCGGGATCGCTCAGACCACCTCTCGCTGCAATCAGGTCGGGTCGATGGGTAATCGTTCGAAGGAGCGACTGGGCGCGTCGCCACCGCTCGACAAGGCCGTGATTCCCGCTCAGCAACACGGGCGGGACCGGCAGTCCACGGAAGTCCGCTGGCCTCGTGTACTGGGGGTATTCAAGCAAGCCATCGCTAAATGACTCATCTTCGCTCGACGTCGCGTTGCCAAGAACTCCAGGCAATAGACGGGCCACCGCCTCAATCACCACGAGAGCGGCCAGTTCACCACCAGCGAGTACGTAGTCGCCAATCGAGATTTCGCCATCGACAAGTTCGGTCCGGACCCGTTCGTCGACCCCCTCATAGCGTCCACACAGAAGCGTGAAGCCGTCGAGGACCGAAAGCTCGGCCGCATACGCCTGGTCGAATCGTCGACCGGTTGGCGACAGGTAGAGCAGGGGCCGGGGTGGCTTCACGGCGTCGATGATGTCGAAGATCGGCTCTGGTTTGAGCACCATCCCTGCCCCGCCACCGAATGGCGAATCATCAACCGACTGATGCGGGTCGAGCGTTACCGACCGGAGATCGTGCACCTTAACGTCGAGTGCGTCGGCCCGTTTGGCCCGACCGAGAATGCTCGCGTCGGTATAGCCAGTAATGATGTCGGGAAAGATAGTCACCACGTCGATGCGCACCGAGGCAGCGTAGTGGGTTAGTTGTCCGTCTCGAACAGACCGTCTGGGACATCGACTCGCACGATCCCATCGGCCATTGCGGTGAAGAAGGCAAGCGGCACGAGGCCTCCGCCTTCAAGTTCCAGAAGATCAGAGGCGGGATTGTCGATTACCGAAACGATTTTGCCCCGGTCGACGCCGTGCTGATCGACGAGTTGGTTCCCAATGAGCTCATGTACGAACACCGTGTCAGCGTCGTCAATCGGTTCAGCGGTAACGCTTCGGCCGCGGAGTTCATCGGCTTGTTCTTTGGTGGTGACGCCTTCGAGCGCCAGCAACCACTTCTTTCCGTGAGCCTGGCCCCGAATGACCGAATACGCCTCACCGTCCAAAAACAGCACAGCACCGGGAGCGGTTCGCTCATCGGTGCGGTCTGTGGTGAAGGAGAAGATGAGTTCGCCTCGTAGGCCGTGGGCCTTCGAGACATGGCCAACCTCAAGCCGGTTCGTCACTCGACGAACTCGACCTCGGTGCTCACTGAGTCTTTCGCACCCGCCGCGTTGACCACGGTTCGGATAGCTGAGGCGACCCGGCCTCGACGGCCGATTACCCGACCCATGTCGTCTTTATTGACGGAGACGTCGAAGCGGATCACGGCGTCGCCAAGATCAGTTGCGCTTACAGACACCTCGTCTGGGGAGCTGACGACCGACTTGCACAGGTGCACAAGAACGGCTTCAGCGGTTGGCGCCAACGCTGACTCGGTCACGCGTCGACAGCCTGAGCGGCTGCGGCAGCTTTGGCCACAGCCTCGGCCTCGGCGGCGGCTGCAGCGGTGAGTTCTTCGGAGGTCTTGCCCTCTTTGAAGGCTTCCCACGCACCAGAGACTACGAGCAGTTTCTGGACACGCTCGGATGGCTGGGCGCCATTGCGAAGCCAGCCAACTGCCTTTGCGTTGTCGATCTTGATCTCGGAAGGATCGGTTCGAGGATTGTAGGTTCCTACGATCTCGATAAAGCGACCATCACGGGGGGAACGGGAGTCAGCAGCAACCACTCGGTAGCTTGGTTGCTTTTTCTTACCGGTCCGCATAAGGCGGAGTCGAACGGCCACAGGATTCTCTCTTTGCTTCGGAATACGTCTGGATAGTTGCTGGCTGCACCCAACGTGGTGCACGAACCAAGCGACCCTTGAGACTACCGGCAACAAGAACGTGTTACACCGCGCCTGTATCGGGTCTCGTCACGCCGCTGATAGACAGATCCGATGGCTGACTCCCCCGATTGCCCACAATGCACCATGCCGGGAGCCCTCCTCGGCGACCATGGCTACGAATGCCAGACCTGCGGCTTTGAATGGGCGGCCGAGATCGGCGACGACATCGGCGAAGTCCGAGATGCCAACGGCAACGTGCTAGCCAATGGCGACAGCATCACAATCGTTCACGACATCAAGCTCAACGGCAAGGCCGGTGGCGTCAAGGTCGGCACCAAGGTCAAGTCGATCCGCCTTGTAGCCGGCGACCACCCCATCGAGGGCAAGGTCGACGGCCGCAACCTGCTCATCAAGTCCGAATTCGTCAAGAAGGCCAACTAGCGGCTTACACAAATTCTTTGCGATTCTTTTCTGACCAGGCGAAATGCACCCTCGACTGTCAGACCCCCTGAGTAGTGTTTACTCATGAACTACTCACCAGTGCAGCTCGCTGCACACAAGGAAAACAGCAACCCGGACGCTGAAACAGTGATCGACGATCTGGCCTCAGTACTGGCTCGCGTTGGCGATCTGCCCGTGAGCACGAACGGAGCGAAACAAGCCCAACGCGA
>JBBKWJ010000029.1:0-4604 GCA_037968895.1 Acidimicrobiales bacterium | reverse complement strand
CGGGCCCTTGCTGAGTCACGGCACTACCTCTTCGACACGATCACGCCGAAGGGCGCCATAGACCCGAAAGAGCACCACGAGGCATACGCGTTCTCGGCAGGCCGCAGCGAAGTAATGGTGTCGAACTACTGCCGCTTTGATCAGCCCGACCTGGTCGGCGACGCCCGCGACGTGCCAGCCAGAATCTTCGAAGGGGCTGCGGCTGGATGCGTAGTCGCGGGCGAGACTCGACGCGAGTCACTTGAGCGAGTTGGCATCGATCCGGCCATGGTTATCCCGTTTGGCCTCGATGGATCAGCTTCGGTCCTCGATGCCACCCTTGCCGATGCAGAGGCCATGGCGCACTATCAAAGACTCGCACGGCAGATGGCTCGCACGGTCGGTGACTACAGCCACCGCTGGCGTGATCTCGCCCAGGCCGTCGGGCTAACGCCGAGCATCGCGACCGAGGCCAGAATCGATCGGCTCGCCCAACCTTTCTAGGTGGCGGGCCAACGCTCGTTCTGTTCGGTGCGCAAGCGGTCGCCAAGCCGACCCTCGGGAACGCTCACGTTGTCGTATGACAACGCAACACCCTTGGCCACTGCTCGAACAACGGTGCACCCCTCCGCCACTCCAATTGGTAGGAGCAGTTCGGCGCGACTGATTTCATAACGTTCGGCCTCGCCGTAGGTGTGAAAACCACCAAGCCCATCCAAGATCGTGCCAACGGCAAGATCTGTCTTGGCGATGGCCACGACGTCGACCAACGGACCGTTGCGGGGCGACATGACCGAATCGCCAAGCAGCACGGCTCGGGCGACGCTTAGTGGCGCTTCAAAATGGCAAAGATGGTACGGCGTGTAGAACGAATACAGCGGCCCGGTTCCGAGCTTGTAGAGATTCAGGTAGTGCTGTTGCTTCGGGTCGTCGTGAAGCCCGAAGACATACACGCCTGGTCCCGGTTGTGCGCCAACCACGTAGTCGACGACACCACCAAGCTCGACAAGAGCGTCGACGTCGTACAGCGACATTGCTTGATCGATGTGATCGGTCCAGGTGGAGCCGGTCATGCCCCGTTTCGCAACGGTTAGACCGAAGGCGTTGGCCACGATCGCTTGTTCGAACGAGATTTTGGTGCCATCGGCGAAGCTCGTGACCATGTGGACGTTCTGGCCCCATTGTTCGGCAAAGCCGCGTTGGGTCTCGGGAGTCCGGTTCACGTCTTGAAGACCCTTGATGTTGCCGGCGACGAGCGGCTGCAGCCCGATGCTGGTCACAAAGCGAATGAGGTTGGCTAAGACACCGGGCTGATCGCCGTCGGCCGTTGAGAGCACAACGTCAAAACGATCGGCGTAGGTCTTCAGAATCGGCCCGACAGTACCGTCGAGTTCGGCGTTCATCATGATCACGTGTTTGCCTGCCGTCACTGCGTCGATCACTACCTCAGCGGCGTAGTGGATGCTGCCCGTGACCTCAAGCACGGCATCAATCGCGGCACTCGCCATGGCCAGGCGATGATCGTCGGTTACGGCCACGGCGCCGGCGGCGATTGCCGCATCAAGCTCAGCGCTCGTTTCGACCAGCCGCACGTCGTCGTAGTCGGCGAAGGCGAGAGCAGCGCGTGCCTGCTCGGGTCGTCGGGCCACGACGACCCCTACCTCCATCGCAGGCATCGAGAAGCGAATCTGGCGAGCAAGGCCTTGGCTCATGAAGCCTGCACCGATGAGTGCGACGCGGATCGTCCGGCCTTCGTCCTGCGCCTTACGCAGCGCCGTGTCGACTATCTGCATTAGCTCTCGCTTACTTGTTGCCCGTCAGAACGCACGGTTGCTGCCAGCTCGGTCTGGACGGCCTCGTTATCGAGCGGGGCCCAGCCCAAATCCTTGTCACTGACAATCGAGATCGGCAGCGGCCAGCAGATCGTGAGGGCAGGGTCGTCGAAACGCAGGCCGCGTTCGGCCCCCGGGGTGTATCGCTCACTCACGAGGTAGGCAATCTCAACATCGTCAGTGAGTGCCTGGTGGCCATGGGCGAAGAACGGCGGAACGTAGATGCCCATTCGTTCCTCAGCTGTCAGTTCGACCCCAGCGTGTTGGAGGAAGGTCGGTGACCAGGGGCGCAGGTCGACAACCACATCGAAGATCGTGCCTCGAAGCACGCGAACGAACTTTGCTTCACTTGCTGGCGGCGCCTGGTAGTGCAGTCCACGAAGGGTGCCTGCGCGGGCCGAGTAGCTGAGGTTGCCCTGCACCATTCGAGGAGCCAAACCGTGTTCGGCGAATTCGTCCTCGCAGTAGAACCGGCCGAACGATCCACGAGCGTCGATGACTCTGTCTGGCCTTATGACATACGCGCCGGCCAACGCAAGTTCGTCAAATTTCATCGGTGTCCTATCGCCAGCCGCGACTCTGTGTCGCCCTTTCGCAGTATCAACTGTGCCACAAGCCAAATCTGAGCGGCAAAACCGCTGTGCAGTCTCGCTCCTGGCCAGCGGAGTGCACTACTATTTCTGCGTTGGGCCTGTGCGCGTTGAGGGCTGAGGGAAATCAGGGCTGCGGTGACACGATCAAGAGCGAAACCATTGGCGAGCGTTGGTATGTCGGCGCCCGAGCGGAACGCGTTGCGGGCAACCGATAGTGCGTACGCCACCGCCAAGGCCGATTCACGGCCCGACGCTTCGAGCACCAAAATCTCGGTCATCACGACGGCCTACAACGCCGAGTCGACGATTCTCGAAACGCTCGAGGGCTTTGCTACTCAAACAGCCGACCCAGCTACATACGAGCTCGTTGTCGTTGACGACTGCTCGACCGACCAAACGCTCGCAACCGCTATCGCGTTCGCCGAGGCCCATCCTGAACTGGTGGTGCTTGTGATTGCCATGGGGCAAAACGTCGGCGCCGCCCGTGCTCGTTCCGTGGCTGTTGACCTCGCACGCAGTGCGTTGGTGGCCTTCTTCGATGCCGACGACGCCCCAAACCACGGGTATATCGAAGCCCATCTCAGCGCACAGGCCACTGCCGGGACCGACGCTGTCATTACATGCGGCGCCCTGACGACGTCCTATTTCGCAAACCCGTCTTCGGCTGTCGCGGCGCGGCTTCAGGTGAGCGGTGTTGGCTCGATCTTTGGTTCGGTTCCGTGGGCTGGCGGTGGAACTGTGGCCATGCCAGTCGAGGTCTATAACCGCCTCGGCGGCACCGACCCTTCGATGATCGGTGCCGAAGACTTAGACTTCTCCGTCAGGGCCTGGCTCCACGGCATTCCCCTCGTGTTTGTTCCCGCTGCAGTCTGCCACTACCGCCAGCGCACCAAGATTCGCAGTGCCCTCCGACAACGGCGTGTCTACGGCCGCGGCCAGGTGGCACTCGTTCGCAAGTATTGGCCCATTATCAACCGACGCCAATACGCCTACTGGCAACTTCGTGGTTTGCTCCGGCTGCCGCGCCAGCTTTCGAAGGCTGCCATTCAAGCGTGCCAATCAGACAGAGGTCGCTATGCGGCGGCTGACCGTGTCGGGCTCATCCGTGGCTACTTGAGCGGCAGCATGACGCAGCGACTCTTCGTGCTCTGTCCATTCGGCGAGATGCTCAACCGACCGGCTGACGACTTCGATCTGGACGTCTTCTAGGCGCAAGGCCTTTTAGGCGCCTTGGCCTCGGACCACCATCACACCTGTCTTCAGCAAGAACTTAACGTCGTTAGTGAAACTCAGATTACCAACGTATTCGGCATCGAGCCGGAGGCCGGTGCGAAGGTCGCCGGTGCGGCGAAGCTCAGAGATTTGATATGGACCCGTAAGCCCGGGACGGACCCAGTGCCGAGGGTGTTCGATGAACTCTGCACTCGCAACGTTGATGAGCTCGGGACGAGGACCGACGAGGCTCATATCGCCTTTGAGCACGTTCATAAGCTGTGGCAACTCGTCAAGGCTGAACTTTCGCATGAAACGGCCAACCGTGGTGTGCCGCGGATCGTCGTCAGATTTGTGTGTATGCCGACGGTCCGGACCGTCAAACTCATGGCACTCACAGCGACGATCATGTTCCATGGTGCGAAACTTGAGGCATTCAAACGCTTCGCCGTTCATTCCGATGCGTTCCTGCCGGAATATTGAGCCCTTGCGAAGCGAAATACGAGCAGCAAGGGCGATGACAAGCAAGATCGGAGTCAACACCAAAAGCAGCACCAGAGACACCACGAAGTCAAACACTCGTTTGCCGCGCCGCTGGTAGAGGCCCATTTCGTCTGGAACGAGAACGACAACTACGTCGCTCGTCGTCTGAGTCTCAAGTACTCCAACCACCTTTTCAACAACCATTCTTCGCCTGCGCCGTCGCTTCTATGGGTCGCGCTGCGATGACTCTAACGCTAACAAAGCCTCCAAGGCCAGGGATGATGACCTTGACCCTCTTCACCTGGGTGTTTTCGCCCGCGGTCAAAATCAGGTCCCGACGAGAAAAGTGAGGAAGCAAGTTTTGTCCTAGGCTATGACGATGTACGAGGAGGACTACAACGAGGAACTCGCGCTGGGCGACTACCTCGCGATCGTTCGGCGGCGTTGGCTCTGGGTCGTCGTCCCCCTCATTCTGACCGTCGCAATTGCGGGCTCAATGTCACTA
>JBBKWJ010000028.1:0-3366 GCA_037968895.1 Acidimicrobiales bacterium | reverse complement strand
GGTGGCGATTGCGCAGGGGTCACACCCGTTCCCATTCCGAACACGGAAGTTAAGCCCTGCAGCGCCGATGGTACTTGGACTGAGAGGTCCTGGGAGAGTAGGTCGCCGCCGGATTTCTTCTCTGCCCCGCACGATTTTGTGTGTGTGGCGGAACTGGAATCCACGAAGGAAGCGTCAGCCCTTAGGGGATGGCGCTTTCTTCGCGTTTTGGCGCATCTTTATGGTGTCAGGTACCAGCGCATCTAACGACGCGCATCATTTCGTCGTCGGCGGGCCATACTCGAATGAACTCCACGCCACCGAGAGGCACAGCACACATGGATTTCCTTGCATTCAATCAGAGCGTCATCGACGAATTCCGAGCTAACGATGGAGTCTGCGGCGGCCCATTTGAGGGGATGCCAATGGTGCTCATCACGATGACCGGAGCCAAGTCGGGCCGAACCCTGTGCTCGCCCCTCGTGCACTCGACCGATGGTGACGATGTCGTCGTTATTGCCTCCAAGGCCGGCGCCCCCGAGCATCCAAACTGGTACCACAACCTCGTCGCTAACCCCGAGGTCACGGTTGAGGTTGGCTCGCAGAAGTGGCAGGCACGGGCAGAACTCGCCGAAGGTGATGAGCGTGCTCGTCTCTACGCAGCGCAGGCCGCCGCAATGCCTCAGTTTGCCGAGTACGAAAAGAGCGCGAGTGAGACTGGCCGAGTGATCCCCGTCTTCCGCCTCGTCAAGATCTGATAGGTATCGGGTCGCCGTCGCGGTGCGGGGAAAAGAACACAGTAGGCGCGCATTGGCAGGGGCACGCCTAGGATTGGTTTGCTATGGCCGCTGAACGTTCATCAGGTCGCCCCGGTGGGCGCTCAAATTCTTCCGGTCGCGGGTCCTCAGGACCCGGCGGTCGATCCGGGTCTCGCGACTCAGGCGGAGGACGCGGTGGTTCCGAGCGCGGCGGTTCAGGTCGTGGCGACTCAGGCGGCGGACGCGGTGGTTCAGGACGCGACAGCCGCGGCGACTCAGGACGTAGCGGCTCGGGGCGGTCTGACTCTGGCCGGCGCAGCGAGAGCCCCGGAAACCCAATGGACCGTAAGAACGCAAACCGTTCGTACCGTGGCGACACTCGACGGCCAGACGATCGTGGGCCGTCAAACAAGCGTCGTATCCCCGCTCCTCCTGTTGATCGCGATGAAGTTTCCTACGAACGAGTTGGCTCAGACCAATCGCCACGTGGGTCACGCGACTCGGGGCACAGAGACGACATCGACATTGACGTAACCGACGTGAAGTTCGTCGGTGCCTCCGGCGACACCATTCGCAAGCTTCAGAAACGCCTTGTCGAAGCGGCAGGCGCCTTCGAAGCGGAACGGTTTAGCGAAGCGCTCCGCCTTCTCCAGTCGATTGACAAGCTTGCGCCCGACACGATCGAGGTGCTCGAGCTCAAGGGCTTGGCCCAATATCGCCTCGGCAAGTGGGCGCCCGCAATCAAAGATCTCGAGCGGTTCTCATCGATCACCCAATCGTTAGATCAAGCTCCAATCTTGGCCGATTGCTATCGGGCCAAACGCGAGTGGGCCAAAGTCGAAGATATCTGGCTTGAGCTTGGCGACGCCTCACCCGCCTCTGAGACGGTCGAAGAAGGCCGAATCGTGTACGCCGGGGCACTGGCTGACCAGGGCAAGCTGCGCGACGCTATTCGGATCTTAGAAACGGCGCCTCGAGCGCCTCGCCGTCCGAAAGTGCAGCATTTGCGGCGCTGGTATGCCCTCGCCGACCTCTACGAGCGAGCGGGCGATGTGGCAAAGGCCAGACGCCTCTTCAGCGAAATTGGCACCCTTAGTCCCGACTTCGGTGATGCAAACGCCAGGGCGTCCTCGCTAAAGTAAGGGTTCACTAGCGCATCCGTGCGCCATCTGTTTAGGGCCACCGGCCCACTGTCCACGGAGAAGCTATGAATCACGTATTGCTACAAGGCGATGTTCGCGTCGCGCCCGTCCTGCGAGAGATCGACGGTGCCTCGGCCGTCTCCTTCGATATTGTCGCCCCTACAGCCGCGGGCAAGACCGTCGCCATTCCGGTTCTTTGGCCGGTTTCGAAGGTGCCAGAATGGCTGGTCGAGGGTGCGACTGTCGCAGTTAGCGGCGAGGTGTATCGACGGTTCTTCTTTGCCAACGGTCAACGAAACAGTCTGGTTGACGTCACGGCATCTGACGTGGTGAAAGCAACGCCAGCAAAACTACGGCGCACCATCGATAGCCATATCGAGCGCGTCGCATCGTAGATCCGATCGAGCGAATAGTACACGTATCAGGTACGTGTACTATTCGCGTTAGCCGAGACGGTTCATGCAGTTGAGCTCTTCAAATGACTGCACGAGCCGGGCAACAAATGACTCTTCGGCCGCACGGAGCCAGACGCGAGGGTCGTAGTTCTTCTTGTTTGGCTTGTCGTCGCCGTCTGGGTTGCCGATCTGGCTCTGCAGGTAGTCGTGCTTAGAGGCCTCGTAGTTACGAATGCCGTCCCACATGGCCCATTGGAGGTCGGTGTCGATATTCATCTTCACGACTCCGTATGAGATGGCCTCAGCGATCTCTTCTGGACTCGAACCCGATCCGCCGTGGAAGACGAAGTCGACAGGGTGAGCTGACTCGGTGCCGAACTTCTCCTGCACGAAAGCCTGTGCGTCACGGAGAATGGTTGGCGTGAGCTTCACGTTGCCTGGCTTGTAGACGCCGTGCACGTTCCCGAACGCAGCGGCGATGGTGAAGTTCGGGCTGACCTCCATCAGCCGCTCGTAGGCGTAGGCGACTTCCTCGGGCTTCGAGTAGAGATCCTCCGGGTTGGCATCGGAATTGTCGACACCGTCCTCCTCGCCGCCGGTGATGCCGAGTTCGATCTCGAGGGTCATGCCCATCGGCGCCATCCGCTTGAGGTAGTCGACACAGATGTCGATGTTCACTTCCATCGGCTCCTCCGACAGGTCGAGCATGTGGGAGCTGAACAGTGGCGCGCCGGTCTGCGCGAAGTGTTCCTCGCCGACGTCGAGCAGCCCAGCGATCCAGGGGAGCTTGGCCTTCGGGCAGTGGTCGGTGTGGAGGATGACCCGAGCGTCGTACGCCTCGGCCATGGTCTGCACGTGCTTGGCGCCAGCGACGGAACCGAGGATCGAGGCCTTCGATCCGTCCACCGGCACGTTCTTGCCGCCGACGAATGCGGAGCCGCTGGTGGAGAACTGCACGATGACCGGGCTGTTGAGCTTGCCCGCTGTCTCCATCACTGCGTTCATCGAGTTGGTGCCGATGCAGTTGGCGGCGGGCAGCGCGAACTTCTGGTCCTTGGCGAGCGCGAAGACTTCGTTCACCGCCTCACCAGT
>JBBKWJ010000027.1:0-11299 GCA_037968895.1 Acidimicrobiales bacterium | reverse complement strand
AGACCGAAGTCAGCAGCATTCAAACTGCCTTACGGTTTCTGCTCGGAGCCGCACTTACCCTTGCCGGCGTCAGCCATCTCTCGTGGTCACGGAGCGAGTTCCTCGCGCAGGTTCCTGACTGGTTCCCAGTAGATGCCGATCTCGTCGTGGTGGTGTCAGGGGTTGTCGAGATTCTCATTGGCGTCGCATTGCTCGTCGCAATGAAGCACCGGGTGATCGTGGGACTCGTTGCCGCCGCGTTCTTTGTTGTGATCTTCCCGGGAAATATCGCTCAGCTCGTGGAGGGCACAGACGCGTTCGGGTTGAACTCCGATACCGCACGAGCAGTTCGACTTGTCTTCCAACCAGTTCTCGTCGGCTGGGCACTTTGGTCTACAGGAGCCTGGAGCGCCTTGCGAAACGCCCTTCGGGACAACAAATAGAACAACTGCGTATAAGCCTTGTGTGAATGGAGCCAAGACCTATGAACAACACATTTACCCGCTTTGAAGCTCATCCCGCAGGTGGACTTCAGCCTTCAGCCGACGTCTCGAACGACGCGTTCACCACCGGGGATACAACCGAACTGGACTACCCATACGTTGCAGCCGACGATGGAAGCGTCTTAGTCGGTGTCTGGGAGTGCGCACCGTCGAGAATGGTTTTCGACCCACACCCCGTAAACGAGATGATGACGATCTTGTCTGGCTCAGTCACGCTGACGAGCCTTGATGATGACCGAGTCGAGACCTTCACGGCAGGCGACACCTTCTTCGTGGCTAAAGGCGCACGCTTCGTCTGGGAGATCACCGAGACGTTACGCAAGTACTACTTCATCTCAGCTTGAGTAGCTGCTGTCGCACTCTTAAGGCTCCCGGAGGATATTGATATCGGCATCCATCGTCTCTTGATCAAACGCGACGAAACGGACGGAGGAGACTTGGGTCGGCGTTGACAATGGCATCGACATTTTCGGTGGTGATGTCGCCGAGCACGGCTTCGAGAGTTGGCAGTTCGGTCTCCGTTTCGGTCCAGCTGTCTCTTCGTACTGGCGAGGTATCGTCGACGCGGACCATGATCCAAGGCGTCGGCCCTCGTTGCTAGCTCGCTGCGTTCTGATACTTTTCTCGGCATGCTCGGCGCCCTCATTGATCATCCAAATTTCCGGTGCCCTGCGCCCGTCGAGTCTGGTGGCATTGAAGCGGTCGCGGAAGTGATCGGCCACCAGCCGCTTCCTCCACTGCTTGTCGAACTCTGGGGGGAGTGCGACGGCGTTTATGACGAGGCGGGTCAGTGGTTCGTTATTTGGCCCGTCAGGCGACTCGTCGAGGTTGCAGATGCCAACTATTACCCGGGGTTGCCTCCCGAGCTCTTCGCGTTTGGCGATGATGGAAGCGGGGACCCGTTCTGCCTGAACACCGAGACACTGGCGGTCGAGCGGTGGGGGCCACTCCTCAGCGAACGTGAGCAGCTGTCGTCGAGTCTGGGCGAGTTTCTACAGGCCCTCGCTCGTTCGGTCGGTTCTGGTTAAGGCGTGTGATCGTCAAACGTTGAATCAAACGGGTGTGGTTCATCGTGTCGTTATTCAGAGATTCCAACCAGCACTGGTTGGGGTCGGAGACGACAGGAGAAGAAGATGCCACTGTTTATGGACGTTCACAATATTGAGGGCGGGGTTGCCGCGAGTGATGTCGCTGGAGCTCACGAAGCCGACCTCGCGACCCAAGAGGCACACGGGGTGAAGTACTTGCGGTACTGGGTTGACGAGGAGGCAGGCAAGATCTTCTGCTTAGTCGACGCCCCAGATGCTGAAGCGGCGAACACGGTGCACCGCGAAGCCCACGGCCTCGTTGCCGACGAGATCTATCCGGTGAGTGAGCACACATGAGCAGTGTGCAGCCGTCAACGGTTGCGACGTTGACGGCAGACGCCGAGCTCGAATGGTTGGACGGCTGGTCCGCTGGTCCGACCGAACCTGAAGGGATCGGCCTGACGAGAGGAACGGTGGCGCCAGATCTCGTATTGGCAGACCACGCCGGAAAAAGCCGGTCGCTCTCAGAGTTCTGGGCAGATCAGGTCGTGCTGCTCATGTTCTGGCGCCATTTCGGTTGCTCGTGCGGAGTGGACCGGGCCAGCCGGCTCCTCGATGAGTATGAGGCATACGAAGCGGCGGGCATTATGCCGGTCATCATCGCTCAGGGTGAACCGGCCCGAGCGACCGTCTATCGAGATCAGAACCTTCTGCCTTGCCCAGTGTTGTGTGATCCTGAGCATCAGGCGTATCGAGCCTACGGAGTCGGCCAATGGCCGGTCGAGCGGGTGTTGTTCGATGCCCCGGTCGAGTTCTGGACGCACCCCCGCGATCTCGGAGCGAGCTTCCAGGAGTCGCGTCGAGTGGAGGGCCGGCCCCCGGTGGATGATCCATGGCGGGCGGCAGCTGAATTCGTAATCGGATCCGATGGTTTGGTTCGCCTCGCGTACCTCTACCAGTCTTGTGAGGACTTCCCCGATCCGCGGGTGCTCACCACGGCTGCGCATCTCGCGTGAAAGCGGCGGGCCACCCCGATTGTGAGAGCATGTTCCGATGAGTCTCACTATTCACCTGCTCGGCCGGCCGAGCATCGAGAACACATCGGGGGCTCGCTACGAATTCCGGAGTCGCAAGAGCTGGGCACTGTTGGCGTCCATCGTGTTAAGCGAGCGTCCACGAACGCGATCCCAGCTCGCGACTCTGCTGTTCGCCGAGGCTGACGACCCGCTGCGGGCACTGCGATGGAGCCTGTCCGAGATTCGACGCGGCATGGGCGGGGTCGGCTCACTCGAGGGTGACCCCGTTGTTCTGGAACTGCCGGCGGATGCGCTGGTCGATGTCGATGTGCTGATGAGAGGCTCATGGTCCGATGCAGTCGGCCTCCCTGGATTGGGGGCCGATCTTCTCGATGGCATCGTGATCCAAAGCGCCCCGGCGTTCGAATCCTGGTTGCTGGCTGAGCAGAGGCACCTCGCCGCGGCCTCGGAGGCGATCTTTCATGAGGCGGCACTGGGTTCGATGTCGAGTGGCGAGAATCAAGCCGCGCTCGGCTATGCAATCCGCGCCGCAGTGATGAGTCCTCTTGACGAGAATCATCAAGCCTTGCTGCTCCGTCTGTACCGACTCACGGGGGATGACATCGCCGCCAAACGACAGTTCGCAGCCTTCAGTGAACTACTTTTAGGCGAACTCGGAACCGCACCGGGGCCTGCGGTGCGTGCAGCGATGAGCGTGACCGGTTATCAAGGTGCGGCGACCGACGATCCGGCCTCGATCGAAGCGATTGTGGAGGCGGGCTCGGCTGCAGTCGCAGCAGGAGCAGTCGAATCCGGTGTTCAGTCGCTACGAACTGCGGCAAGGCTCGCTGACGATGCGAATGTGACCAGACTCCGGGTCAGCTCTCGACTGGTGTTGGCCGAGGCGCTCGTCCACTCGCTTGGCGGATTCGACGAGGAGGGCGTCGCCGCTCTCTATGAGGCGGCCGAGATCGCGATGGTCGACGGCGATCGCACCGCTGTCGCCCAAGCACGAGCTGAACTTGGGTACGTGGATTTCCTGCGAGCCCGCTACGACCGCGCCGAGGTGTGGCTCACCGATGCGCTGACCTTCGCCGATGGTTCGCCCTCGATTATGGCCAAGGCTAAGACCTACCTCGGTTCGGTCCAGAGCGACCGAGGGAACTATGGCGCCGCTGGTGATCTCCTGGAAGAGGCCATCGAGTTGTCGGTACTAGCTGAGGACCCGCGACGTCGAGCATTCGCACTGTCGATGCTTGGGCGGATCAACCTGCTCCGTGAAGACTTCGACACCGCAGCCGAGCAGCTCGACGCTTCGATCGAGCTTGCTGAACGCGATCATTGGCTTGCGATCTTGCCTTGGCCTCAGGCGTTACGGGGTGAGGTCCAGCTGGCCAGGGGTGACCCGGCCGGGGCTACAGACCTGCTTCGTCAAGCGTTCGCCAGAGCGTGCCAGCTCGGCGATCCCTGCTGGGAAGGAATGTCGGCGCGAGGCCTCGCCATGGTGGCGGCGTCATCGGGTGAGACAACACGAGCGTTCGAGCTCCTTTCGGACGCTCGTTCCCGCTGCAACCGTCTTGCCGACCCCTATGTCTGGCTCGACGCGTACATCCTCGACGCCCAGTGTGATCTTGGCATCCGACATGGTCATGAGGGCACCGAATACTGGGTCGACACGATGAAATCTCTCGCGTCTAGAACTGGAATGAGAGCGCTCACGGTGCGTTCGCTGCTCCATGGTGCTGCGCTTGGCAATGACGGTGACGCTGCGGCTGCAGCCCTAATCGGGGCCCTCGAATAAGCCGGTGACGGAGTTAGCTTGACTACTCCTTGAGGATGTCCAGATACGCAGCCAAGGTCTCGTGATCAAACGCGACGAAACGAACGGACGAGACCCGGGTAGGGGACGAGCGGATCGTTTCGATAGCGACTCGTGCGGCCAATGGGATCGGGTAACCGTAAACGCCGGTTGAGATCGCCGGGAAGGCAATCTGCGTGGCACCGACTTCGTCGGCCCGAGCCAGAGATTCTCGATAGCAGGATGCGAGTAGCTCGGGTTCATTGTTGGTTCCATCACGCCAAACTGGTCCGACGGTGTGAATGATCCATTGCGCGTCTAGCTGGAATCCGGGTGTGATCTTGGCTTGCCCCGTTTCGCAACCGCCGAGGTTGCGGCAGTAGTCAGCGAGCTCTGGCCCGGCCGCTCTATGAATAGCCCCATCGACGCCGCCTCCACCGAGGAGCGACGAATTCGCGGCGTTGACGATCGCGTCGACGTCCTCGGAGGTGATATCGCCGAGGACGGCTTCAAGAGTTGGCATTTGAGCTTCCGGATCTGTCTAGCTGTCTCTTCGCACTCACGAATTCTCTTCGGCACGTATCGGAATCAAGGCGTCGATGAGCCGTTGGATGAGGTCGAAGGGTACGGGTTGTTTGTAGAGGAAGCGGACGGTGTCGGTTTTGGTCCGGTACGGCGCGATGTCGGCCTCGAGGTCGGTTGGGAGAACAGGGATTGGGTAGAGACCGATGTGGTGTTTCCACGCGCCGACGTAGACCAGGTAGATCCCATCGATCGTGAACACAGGCATTTGATAGCGAATTGATTCCTTCGCTCCAGGCACGGTCTCCGCAATCAGACGGCGGATCAAGGTGAGCACTTCACGTGGATAGTCTGTCACGAGTTTCTTCTGGGCTACGCGGGCGGGCATAACAGTTCTCCTACAAGGTCCAGTTAGTGGTTCAAACAACATCGCATCATTCCGCTGGCACTCTTGCCCATCCAGCTGGCATCTCCAGCCCATCACGCAGGCAATCTTCGGTCACACCGTCATGGATGACCGTCCAGCCTCGTCGGCCGTCGCAGGAGAAGGGGCGATTCCCAAGCGGATCCCACGAGGCTCCAGCATGAAGATCGGCGCCCTCCGTCTCGCACGCTCTGCCGCCGCCCTAGCTTAAACGGCGCCTCGCCTTTGGAGCAGTGCCACTCGGCCAAGAAGGGCCTGCCCAAGTACACGAACTGGTAGAGCTGGTTTCAGCTCCGACCGGGCTACTCGAGTCAGTCGGCCGGTTCGACGACAGCGATGTGGTTGCCGTCAGGGTCACGCATCATGAACAGCAACGGGGCACCGGGCATCTGCATTGGCTCGGGGTCGAGGTCGATACCGCCAAGGGCGCTCAACCTCTGGTGCTCGCCGAGCACGTCGGGGGTTTCGACACCGATCCCACCACCTCCCGGCTCGCCACCCATTGGAGGGTTCAACGACAACCGCGCATGTGATCCGGGCGGGGCTACCTCGAGCCAGCGCATCTCGCCATGCTCGCCGAATCGGGTGTCGGAGCGAACCTCAAAACCGAGTTTCTCAGTGTAGAAAGCGAGGGCGGCATCCTGGTCGGCAACGGTGAACATGACGACGCCGATGTCGGCCAAGGTGGTGTGTGGTGGTGTGTGGTCGGCCATGAAGCCAAAAGTTAGCGGGGTAGATACGTGTGCGCAAGGCCTACAAGGCACTCCGATGGTCGTGTGCCCCGTTGTGGATTCCTTCGTAGATACCGGCGATGATTGTGCCGATAAACTCGCCGTTAAGAATTACTGTTTCATCCTCACATCGACGAAGTGGCGATTGATGGTCCGGTGCCACTTGTTGGACGGCAACTCCGGATTGAGAACGGCCAAACCAGTGCCGAATTTGCTGATCTTGGTCGGGCGAATGCGGTGGCTCCAAAGCCAGCGGTCTGCCGTGCTCGCTGGACCCGCTGTCTTCGTTTCGACGACGTAGCTCGCGTCAAGCTGAATCCGGTCGTTCTTCCAGTCAGTGCACCGAAGGTTTGCGTCGATAGTAAGCCGAGCGATGTCGTCGAGGTCGACGAGTGTGATGCGGTCGTACTTCGTCGTCAATACCGGCGACAACTGCGCCCCTAGCCCAATCCGCCCGGTCATAGAATCAACAAACTCATAGCTCTCTGGAACGACGATTGCTCGGTTGTCAAAGCAATACTCCCGCCGATTCTTCACCGTCTCGTTTCTTCTCCCACGGGTCTTTACTTCCAACATTGTGAGTCGATCGTGGAGATAAGAACGAGTGCGGACCTTGAAGCGGGCTCGACGTCGATAGGCCGCCAACAAGTACGACTCGTATTCTGGAGTATCGAAGTAGACCGACTCATAGCCGAAGGTTCGTTGCCCGTCTATCTCAAGCGCAGCCAACCGGTTCGATAGAGCATCGATCATGGCCAAGAGTTGCTCGTCATTGATGATGTACTTGCGGTCTACTCGCATCTGCAGGGAGGCGGCCTCGTTGAGGTCGACCAGAGAAATCGACGGAAGGTCGCCGACTCGTCTTTGAGCCGTGATGGGGGTGGTCCTGCTCATCGCGTGCTCCCGGTAGGGATCGATTCTTGAGCAGGTGATGATGAAGCAGGCGCCTGTCGAAGTCGGTATCGGACATCGACCGAGGTGGTGTCGTTGACCAGGTCTACTTTCTTCACCGTCACTCGAAGCACCTCGGCACCCAAGAGCCCTTCGAGGCGGGTGATGAGGTCAGCCTCATTTGTGTAGGCCGCGTCGAGGTTTACCGTTTGATGGCGAGTGTCGGCGAAGAGCAGCGGGTGATCACCCACATACAGCGCCACAAGGAGCGAGGCCATCAAAGCCGGCGTGAGCCAAACTGGGTTCACCTCGAAGCCCGCCAACAGTCCGAGAGCCAACGCACTGAAGTAGTACGCAACCTCTTCTTGGGCTAGCTCGGAACTGCGCAACCGGATGATCGACAACACGCCGAAAAGACCGAGACCGAGGCCTGCGCTTACTTCTGCCGATGCCAGCGCAGTGGCGACAGCCATCACTCCGATGTTGAGGCTGAGTATGGCGACCACCATGTCCTTGCGGCGATATCGGGGGTAGTAGAGGCGGAACACCAGAATGGCGATCGCAATGATGTTGGCGGTGATGATCAGGGACTGATTCACGGGACTTGCTCCTCGGTTTGTGTGTGCCTCTCATCAAACAGTCCGACCTTGGGAGTCTTCTGTGAGTTTCCTCCGGACCTTCTGAGCGAGCGCCTCACCCAGGTTCACAGAGAACTAACAGACGGTTCGCAGAAGCATCGGAAGTCAGCCGTGTTGGATGGAGCCATCAAACCCGACTCGATGAACAGGATGCTCTTATGCCCACCACTACCACGTCTCCGCGAAGACTCTTCCGGTCGTTGGCTTTCGTTACAGCAATCAGTCTCGGCGCCGCCGCATGTGGATCAGCCGCAGCCGCTGTTACTGAAGAGGCAACAGCCACGGCAACAGCAGCCGAAAGCTCGGAAACAATCTCGGCAGGCTTTTTCGACAGCAGCGTCGTACACGACATTGAGGTTGACTTTGACACCGATGACCTAGATGCGATCATTGCCAGCTATCTAGACACCGGCGATAAGGAGTGGATGGAAGTCACTGTCACTATTGACGGCACGGCCTATGAGAATGTGGGCATGCGCCTCAAAGGCAACTCATCGCTCTTCAGTCTCACAGCCGCAAGCGCTGAGAACCCCGAGGACATGCCATGGCTCATCCGATTCGACAAGTACGTCGATGACCAGAACTACCAGGGCTACAACGACATTGTGATTCGATCGAACTCAACTGAAACGTCGATGAACGAAGCGGTCGCCGCTGAACTCCTCGACGCGGCGGGCCTTGCCTCGCAACAGGCAGTTTCCACGAGACTCAGTTTTAACGGTGGCAGCGTCGAGCTTCGGCTGGCCATGCAAAACCCAGATGATGTCTGGGAAGAGGAGAACTTTGATTCTGAGGAATCAGCCCTCTATAAGGCAGACAGCGCCGGCGACTACAGCTACCGCGGCGACGACGCGACGGCCTATGACGACATATTCGATCAGAAGGTCGGCGACGACGACCTTGAGCCGCTGATCGACTTCTTGGACTTCATCAACAACACAGACGACGTTACGTTCGGAGACAACCTTGACGAATGGCTCGATACTGGGGCGTTCGCCACCTACCTCGCCTTCCAAGATCTGATCGGGAACGCCGATGACATCGACGGTCGAGGAAACAACAGCTACCTCCAGTACGACTACGAGACAGAGGTATTCACTGTCGTGAATTGGGATCTCAACCTGGCCTTCAACACGGCTAACGTCGGCGGTGGAGCTGGTGACCGCGGTGGAGTGCCACAAGGTGACGCACGCCCTGAACCTGGCGATCGTCAAGCTGGGGTGGTTGCGGGCGGTGCACCCGCAGAAGGCGGCAACGTCCTTGTCAACCGCTTCATGGCAAACGACACGTTCGCCCAGATGTATGCCGATGCCACGACCGATCTGACCAGCTCGCTGTTCGAAAGCGGTCTTGCGGCCGACGTCGTCGCGGCCTGGGCTGACCTGCTGAGCGATCAGGCCAGTGACATCGTCGACACCGCTACTATTGAGGCCGACGCTGCCGCGATTCTCGCTGCCATGCCCTCCACCTGATGCCAGACACTCCACCACTCGTACTTGTCGTCGATGACGAAGCGAACATTCGGTTCCTTGTGGAGTCCGGTCTTGCGTTGGCCGGACTCCAGACGATCCCAGCAACGAACGGTCGCGAAGCGCTCGCGGCTGTCGCCGATCAACGCCCGCAGCTCATCGTGCTTGACGTCATGATGCCCGAGCTCGACGGATTCGAAGTACTCCGGCGCCTCCGGGAATCTGGGGACCGGACGCCAGTGATCTTCCTGACGGCGAGAGATGCCACCGAGGATCGGGTCAAGGGTCTCACGAGTGGGGGAGACGACTACATGGTGAAGCCCTTCGCCATCGCCGAGTTAGTTGCACGGGTCCAGCTCCGTCTCGCCCAGGCGGGACACACGTCAAAGGATTCGATCCTGCGTTGTGCTGACCTTGAACTTGACGTCGATGCGCACCGAGTTACCCGCGCTGGCGAAACGATCGACCTGTCGCCGACGGAATACAAGCTATTGCATTTCTTGTTGACCAACATCGGCCGCGTCCTCTCTCGGGCGCAAGTTCTTCAGCACGTGTGGGACTACGACTTCGATGGCGATTCATCGGTCGTCGATACCTACGTGAGCTATCTCCGTCGCAAGCTGGATTCGGGCGAGCCCAAGCTGATTCACACCATCCGAGGCGTCGGGTTCTGCCTACGAGCAGAGCAGTGAAACTCCAAACCCGAATCCTTACCGGGTTTGCGGCGGTCATGGCGCTGTTTGTCGGACTGGGAATAGGCGTTGTGGTAGAGCAACGCAATCAGCTCACGAGCCAGCTCGATGCCCGACTGGAGTCGGTCGTGCCTCTGAGGCCGCCGAGCCCGGTGCGGCCCGAAAACGCCGGCAATCCTGAAGACATCGAACCGGTGCAGCCGCTGCAAGAACCAATTTCAGATGTCTACATAGCGATGAAATTAATCGACGGCACGATTGAGGTAGTAGTTCAGGGCCAACTACTCGACACCGTGCCCGACATTGCAACGTTGGCTCCCATTTCTCAGCGCACCTTTGTCAGCGTCAATTCTGTCGATGGTTCAACGAGCTTTCGTGTGCTGGCTGATCCTGCCGGCGTTGGTGGCGACACTGTCTTCATCGCAGTGCCAGCGACTGATGTGGACGCAACAGTGCAACGACTCGTCCTGGTGTTTGTGACGGCAGCGTTACTCGTAGCCATCTTGCTGGCGTTGATCTCCTTGTGGGTCGTCCGACTCGGCTTCCGACCCATCTCGGCAATGACGGAAACGGCTAGAGCGATCACGGCCGGAGACACAGGCGAACGAGCCCCGGAGCTTGATGATCGAACCGAGGCTGGCCAACTCGCTGCCGCATTCAATGTGATGCTTGACCAACGCGCCGCGACCGAGGACAAGCTGAGGCGGTTCGTATCGGATGCCTCCCACGAGCTGCGTACTCCGTTGACCTCTATCCTTGGATACCTCGAACTCTATGCAGACGGTGGATTCCGCGAGCCGGGCCAACTCGATGACGTTGTGCGCCGTATGCGATCAGAGGCCGGCCGAATGTCTTCACTGATCGAGAGTCTTCTGCAGCTCGCTCGCCTAGACGAGGAGCAGCCTCTCAACATCGCGGAGGTCGAAATCGACAGGCTCATCGGCGATGTTGTCGCGAGTGCGATTGCCTCTCATCCAGGTCGCAGCGTGCAGGCCGAGTTGTCAGGGCAGGAAGAACCAGTCGAGATCGACGAGCACAAGATCGGTCAGCTCGTTGCCGCTCTCGTTGATAACGCCCTTACTCATGCGCCAAACGCGTCAGTTTTGGTCAAGGTCATTCAGAATTCAAACGAGCTACTGATTTCGGTAATCGACGACGGCCCCGGTTTGTCTCTGGAGGAAACCGAGCGCGTGTTCGATCGGTTCTATCGAGGTGATCCGGCCCGGGCGCGAACGAGCGGTGGCTCGGGGCTCGGACTCGGAATTGCAAAGTCGATTGCGCAAGCCCATGGCGGTGAACTCAGCCTGACAAGCTCGCCGGGCGAAGGATGCAACTTTGCGCTTCGCATCCCCGTTCACGGGGAGCATGCCGACTCAATATCGAACCACGCGGGCTGAAGCGGTTTGACCGCTATGAGCTGGGATCTGACTCGGCGATGTAGCCGACGCTGGGGTCAAAGGCTTGGGTAGGAGGTCCTTTGAGTTCGACGGTGTTTCCTGCTGGATCCTTGACGTACATCGAGGGACCTCGGCCGTCGCCACCCCAATTGTTCAGTAGCGAACCCGCCTCGACGCCATGCGCCGCGAAGTGGCGCCGCAGGTCCTGCTC
>JBBKWJ010000026.1:0-14136 GCA_037968895.1 Acidimicrobiales bacterium | reverse complement strand
CTTGGTCTCGTGATGGGAATCGTTTTCCCTTTCTTCGTGGTGGCGTTAGGCGTGCCATCGAGCTTTGTGTTTTCGGCAAAGTTCTTCGTCGCAACGATTGGCGCTGGTCTCCTGGTCGGCGCCACCAACCAATTTCTGTCCCGAGCCGTGGTCGGTTCTCGTTTGCGGTTCATGAGTTCGAGAATGTCGAAGGTCGAGACGTTGCTACGCGATGCAACGATGGCCGACGACGCCGAAGCCTGCACGCCAGAGAAGTGCATGATCACCGTCGACTCGGATGACGAACTCGGTGATGCGGCAGCGTCGTTCAATCGACTCGTAGAAGCTCTCGCTGAATCGCAGCGGGCCTCACGAGTGGCGGGCAACTTCGCCACAACGCTGGCGTCGCATATCGAGCTCACGCCGCTGGTCGACGCAGCGCTTAATGTGCTGCACGGCGCCGGCAACTACTCGGCATCAGCACTGTGTATCTTGCGCGATGGCGAACTCGTCACCGTGGCCTCCTCCGGCATCGCAGAGCCAGACGAACTCGCAGCTAGCGAGGTCGTACAGCGCTCGTATCGAACTCTCGACACGGTAAAAGTTGATTTGCCCAGCGACCTTCAGCTCGACGGAGGAATTGTCAAGTTCCGTCCTCGAACGGTCGTGGCCTTTCCACTACACATTCGTCTCGTGCCGATCGGCGTTGTCGTACTCGCTTCGACGGAGAACACCAGCGACAGCCAGGACGTGATGATTCAGCAGCTTCTGCCAAACTTCGCGGTTGCCCTAAACAATGCGCTTAGCCATGAACGTCTACAACGAGTCGCTGCGATCGACCCACTCACAGGTTTGTACAACCGGAGGTTCGGGCTGGAACGACTGAGCCAGGAGTTCAGCCGATCAGTTCGCTCGAACGAACCGCTCGGTGTCGTGCTTTTCGACATCGACCACTTCAAATCAGTGAACGACACATACGGCCATGAGGTCGGGGACAACGTGTTGAAGGCAATCGCCCAGAACGTGAAGGGCGTGCTCCGCGAAGGCGACACACTGATGCGATACGGCGGCGAGGAGTTTCTCGCGGTGATGCCCGGTGCTGGTGAAGTCGATTTGCGACATGCGGCCGAACGGATGCGAAGAATTGTCGAATCGTGCGTTGTCTTCGAGTCAGCGACAGAGGTGCGGGTCACCATTAGTCTCGGTTGCGTGTCCTTCCCTCATGCAGACGTTGCTGACCTCGACGACCTCATTCGTAAGGCCGACGCTGCGATGTATAGCGCAAAGAAGGCCGGTCGTAATCGTCTAACTTTCGTCGACGCCTGAAGGCGCAGCCCCCTCACCAGCGTTTCCAGAACAAGATTGCCTCTGGTCATTGTCCGATGAAGAGCGCAAACTGAGGGCGTGGCAGTTACTCTTTCCCCCGCCGAGAATGACTCCGTGCATCGCCGTCGATCTGGGCCATTGCTTTCGTTGAGTTTGATCGCAGTGCTCATCGTCGTTTTCCGGGTAATCCGAACCGTTGCAGAGAATGGGCCGCTCGCAGCTTCCGAGATAGCGAGCATCGTTTTGGCCTCGATGGCGGTCGCCCTCGTTGTTGGCGGAGCCGTCGTGGCGCCTCGTGGCCCACCGTGGGCTGCGATCCTGTTCGGGGGCGCGTTAGGTGTCGAGCTCTTTCTGCTTGGCGCACTCGCTCCACCCCGCTTCATTGCCGCAATACCACTCTTCTTCGCTTTCGCATTGGTCATGGTGCCGCCTCGTTCAGTTGGTTCTACGGCCTCCGGCGCAGGGTCAACTGCGCGGAGCATTGCGACCATCATCGCCCTTGGCTTAATGGTGCCCATCGGAGTCGCATACCTCTCGACTGGCCTTGTAGCTTCGGAAGAAGACCTATGGGGCGCCTACGGGCTGTTCGCGGTGCTACTCACCATCACAGTCTGGATGGCTAGCAGGCGGACCTGGTGGGTGGTTGCCATGCCATTCGTGTCGGCAGGCTTGTGGATGCTGATGCTTTGGTTCGGGGAGCGGTTCCTCGATTGGTCCGCCTGAGGCAGTTCGACGGATTAGTCCTATACATGTATGGAACGATCCAGCCGGAACCCGAGTCGACGTTAAGGGACAATCGGGGTGCCGGCGCGTAGCGAGGATGGGATCATGCATCGAATTGGAGTAACACGGTGCCTCCTGGCCGCAGTGTTGTTCGGGGCCTCGGCACCAGCAGCGTCGCAGTTGGCTGGCGACATCCCGATACTCGTGCTCGCCGGTTTGTTGTACCTCGGGGCAGGGTTGGCGGTATTGCCAGCGGTCATTCGTCGTCCGCCCAGCGCTCAGGCGTTGCAGCGCGATTGGCCGTCCGCGTCCGTTGCCGTGATCGCTGGTGGCGCCGTGGGACCAGCACTTCTTGTCGCCGGTCTTGCACGGACGTCGGCGGCCACGGCGTCGATTCTGTTAAACCTCGAGTTGGCCGCCACCGTATTATTGGCGGCCACTATTTTCCGAGAGCACCTCGGACGGCGAGTAGTGGCTGGCGCAGTATTGGTCACTTGCGCCGGGATGGTCTTGGTATGGGAGCCCGGTGCCGAACTCAGCGTCGGGGCGCTGCTGATAGCCGGGGCATGCGCTGCCTGGGGTCTCGACAATGGTGTTACGGCCAAGATCGACCAGCTCGGGCCCGAACATGTTGTGTTGATGAAGGGTGCCATCGCCGGCACTGCAAACCTGATGCTTGGACTTGGCTTCGCCGACGACACTGCGGGGATCAGCCTGGGTGCCGTGGTGGCCGCGTTGGCAGTTGGCGCGGCCGGGTATGGCGCGTCAATCGTGCTGTGGGTGAAGGGCGCACGAGACCTTGGTGCTGCCAGGGGTCAGGTGATCTTTGCCACGGCACCGTTCATCGGGGTACTCATCGCTTGGTTGGTCCTAGGGGAGGGTGTGCAGATGGTGCAGCTGGTCGCAGTTGGGCTGGCCGCACTCGGCGTGGCGGTATCGATTGAGTCAGCCCACGAACATGAGCACCGTCATGTAGCCGTCGAACACGAGCATGAACATAGCCACAGCGACGAGCACCATGATCACGGCCACGATGATCATGTCGACGGGCGACACACCCATCAGCATCACCACAGGCCTCGCCGCCACGCGCATCCACACGTCCCGGATCTCCATCACCGACACACGCACTAGGTAATAATGGACGCTATGGACCTTCGATCGTTGATCTATCGGCGCCTTGCCGAGACTGGCACTGCCCCAAGCCGCCAAGAATTGATCGACGTCGTTGGTGATTCGGCCGACAGCCAACTTCGCTTGTTGCACGACACCCACATGATCGTGCTCGACGACAGGGCCCATCGGCTCGGCGAGATCCGCATGGCGCTTCCGTTTTCTGCTGAGCCAACAGATTTCCGGGTTACTGCGGACACGGGGGCGTGGTGGGCCAACTGTGCGTGGGACTCGCTTGCCATTGTCGCTGCTATGAAACAGGACGCGAGAATCGACTCGTTCTGGAGCGACACCGACGAATCCTTGACTCTGACCGTGACCGATGGGCAACTCGATCAATCAGAGGGATACATCCATTTCCGCGTTCCCGCTCGCCACTGGTGGGATGACATCGTCAGCACTTGAAGCACCATCACGTTCCTTCGGTCGAAGGAAAACGAACCTGAGATCGGCGAGAGTGTCGCGTTGGCGGATATGTGGACGTTGTCCGAGGGATGGTATGGCGATCGACTCGCTGAACCGTTCCAACCCAAGTCGCTCGCCCAACTCCAAGCCCTGCTCGATCAAATTGGACTCACTGCCGATTTCTGGCAGCTGTCATCCTGAAAGGCCAGGGAGCCACGCCGCGATCGCTTGTCCAATCTCGTCGGCGCTGTCCTCTTGGATGAAATGAATGCCGGCGACCGTTGTTTCGGTCTGATTGGGCCAGGTGCGGCAGAAGTCGCGTTGGGGGCCGGTAAGAATCGTGCCAGGATCGGCGTTGATGAACAGCTTGGGGACGTCAGACGTCGATAGCCAGTCAGCATAGGACTGCACGATTTCGACGACGTCAGCCGGTTCGCCGTCAAGTGGGATCTGACGAGGCCAGGTGAGCGTCGGGCGTCGGTCCTCGCCTGCATTGACAAATGGTCGGCGGTACTCGTTCATCTCTTCGTCGCTGAGCTTGCGCATGATCGATGCCGGCAGGATTGCGTCGACGAAGAGATTCTTGGTGAGCACCATTTCCTCGCCTGCATCGGAGCGCATGGCTTTGAAGATGTCTGTTGCGCCAGCGGGCCACTCGTCCCACGTCACCGGTCGAACAATTGCCTCCATGTAGCATATTCCGGCGACGCGATCGCGGTGGCGGTTGGCCCAGTCGAAGCCGAGTGCTGAACCCCAGTCGTGGATCACCAGCGTCACGTTGTCACCGAGCTCGAGCTGTTCCAGAAGCCCATCCAGATACTGACGATGCTCGACGAAGGTGTATGACCCAGGACCAGAGTTATCGAGCTTGTCGGAGTCGCCCTGTCCGATGAGGTCAGGCACGACACATCGAGCGTGGCCCGAGACGTGAGGCACGATGTCACGCCAGAGGTATGACGACGTTGGGTTGCCGTGCAGGAACACAACTGCGTCGCCGGTTCCGATGTCGTGGTAGGCCATCTGCTTTCCGTTGACCGTCTTGAATTCCTTGCTCAGTGGTTCGATGCTCATGCGCCGAGTCTGGTGGCGCTTCATGACAGGCGTCAAGCTGTATCACGCCATTCGATCTGGTAGCCAAGCTGGCCATCATCGACTACGTTCACCTCACTCAGTTTCTCGAACTTCTGATTGATCAGAGTGGCCCAATGGCAGCAGCACGAACTCGGCTAACACGAGCTAGGGGGTACGACCCCGAGCTCATCACCGTGCCGCCAATCTTCCAGTCGCCTGCCCGTCCAGCGGCAATGGTTCGCTGGTTGGTCACCAAATACCTTTGGCCCCAATCGCTGCTCTGGATTGGCATCGCCGCTCTGATGTACCACCTATTCACTCCGCGTCTCGCCCGGTTCGCTTCGCTCGGCGCCGCCGACGTCGCGGTTTTGTGGGTTCGCAATACGGCGATGATGCTCGTGATCATCGGTGGTCAGCACTGGTGGCTCCACATTCGTCGGGCCCAGGGCACTGAGTTCAAATATGAGGAACGATGGTTGGCGAAGGGCCGTAAATCGTTCTTCTTCAACGACCAGACGAAAGACAACATGTTCTGGACGCTCGTGAGTGGCGGTGGAATCGCGGCGCTCTACGAGGCGATCATGTTCCGGCTCTACGCCGGCGGCGCAATCCCTCAGCTCAGCTCGGTGTGGGCGATTGCCTTGATGACGTTTGCGGTGTTCTGGATCGAAGGTGTGCATTTCTATGTCAACCATCGATTGTTGCATCTCGACCCGATCTACGGCTGGGCACACGCCTTGCACCATCGCAATGTGAACACCGGCCCTTGGTCTGGCATCTCGATGCATCCGCTCGAACATCTGGCTTATTTCTCCTTGCCGTTCGTGTTTCTAGTGGTTCCTGGCTCGCCGTTTATCGTTTCGTTCTGCTGCGTATACCTGATGGTGTCGCCTTCGCCGTCGCACTCAGGGTTCGACCGATTCAAGATCACCGGCGACGTCAACTTCCACGGTGGCGATTACTTCCACAACTTGCATCACCGCTATTTCGAGGTGAACTACGGCATGCTGCTCCTGCCGCTCGACAAGTGGTTCGGAACGTTCCACGACGGCAGCGTTGAGGCCCACGAGGCTATGAAAGATCGACGACGGCAGTCGCCGGAGGCCGCAGCCATCGGAGCGGCTAAGCCCCTCTAGGTCCCTCTAGGCCACCTACTGTTTGACGTTCACCGGATCGGGCGCAGCGACGCTCGTGGCGAGCGCGTTCAGTACCGCAATATGGTTCGCGAGCGCCTGGCGTCCGGCTTTAGTTGCCGTGTACCACGTCTTGCGGGTCCGGCCTTTCCCGACCTTCGTCGGCGTCACGTAGCCAGCGTCGATCAACGAACTCATCTGCTTGGAAAGGTCGGAGTCACTCAGCTCGAAGTGTTGGGCCAAGAACGAGAACTCTACCTTTTTTGCGTTGGCTATCACGCCCAGTGAGGCCAGCCGCTTCGGGGCATTCAGCACAGGATCGAGGTCGTCTAGCTTCACCCGGGGACCTGCTCCGGTGCACTCACGCCGATCATTCTGCCGACAGCGACTAGCCAGAGCTTGAACGCTATTACGTACACGCCGTAAGAAATCGCCGCCAACGCCACGTTCGAGACCCGGTCAACCATGTATTGCACAAGGTTGATGCTCAGAATAAACACGAAGATGAAGCCGAAGTGGAACCGGCCGAGCTTGCCCGGTAGGAACCCCAATCGTCGCCTGATCCGCATCTTTCTCGCCTCGCGCACAGCTAGTGCTCCAAGAACAAGAGCGAATATGACCGCGATCAGATATTGCAGTGCGCCACTCGATGCCTCAGCGGCCACGATCATCGGACCAACAAGCGCAGCAACCCAGATGGTCCAAGGTTCGTTGCTCTGAAGCATTTCTGATCTCGCCGCTGCTTCGGCTTGTGCGAGGGCATCAAGCTGAAGTTTGGCTGCTGCGGTGGTCGGTTCACTTTCCATTAAAGAAACATAAACCATAGCTTTCCATATCGTCAAGTGAATGTTTGGGGCAGTTGTCGTTAGTTAGAGTGCCGACTGTGGCCCCAAACATCCTGCCTATCCAGGTCGATCCTCTGCTGCAGCCGTTTGCTCTAGGGCATGTGCAGTTGCGAAACAGAATCTTCTCGAGCAGCCACGCTCCTGGCTATAACTCCGACGGCACGCCAACCGAGCGCTACATCGCCTATCACGAGGAGAAAGCAAAGGGCGGCATTGGCCTCACCATGATCGGCGGGTCGAGCAATGTCTCGGTTGACTCTGCGTCACTGTGGGGACAGCTGAACTTCAGCGCAGACGCGATTGTCGAACCGCTGGCAGAGATGACCGAGCGGATCAAGCGACACGGTGCTGCGGTTATGTGCCAGATCACCCACATGGGACGACGAAACGTCTCCAACGATGGCGACTGGCTGCCTACGATCGCTCCCTCGCCGGTGCGTGAGCCAATGCACCGTGGCTGGCCAAAGCAAATGGAGCATTCCGATATTCGTCGTGTCGTCGCCGATTTCGGTGCAGCCGCCGTGCGCGCTCGGGCCGGCGGCCTCGATGGGGTTGAGCTGTGCGCTACGAGCCACCTCATCGACCAGTTCTGGACACCGCTGGCCAATCATCGAACCGATGAGTACGGCGGCTCGATTGAGAACCGCTTGCGGTTCGCATTCGAGGTGCTGCAGTCGATTCGCGATGAGGTCGGCTCCGATCTGCTAGTCGGAATCAGAATGATCGCTGACGAGGACCAGATTGGCGGGCTGAGTCGCGAGGAGAGCGCCGAGATCGCACAACGATTGGCATCCTCAGGCTTGCTCGACTTTATGAACATCACGAGCTCGTCTCTCGCCACAGAAGAGGGTCTGTCGAAGGCGATCCCGCCATCTGGGACACCGTTGATGCCATTCGTTTCGCTTGCCGCGTCCATCAAGGAAGCGGTCGATATCCCAGTGCTGCACGCCACCCGAATTACCGACGTCGCATCGGCGCGTCACGCCATCTCGACTGGACTAATAGATCTGGCTGGTATGACTAGGGCACACCTTGCTGACCCTCACATCGTGGCCAAGCTAGAGCGGGGCGACGAGGCCAGAATCCGGGTATGCGTCGGTGCGTCGTACTGCATCAACCGGCTGCATCAGGGCCTTGAGTCAGTCTGCATCCAGAACCCGGCGACTGGCCGGGAGACTCACGTTCCTCAGCTGATAACTCGGTCGGCTGCACCCCAAAAGAAGGTTGTGGTAATTGGTGCTGGCCCTGGCGGTCTGGAAGCAGCGCGGGTCTTGGGCGAACGCGGACACATGGTGGTTCTCTTCGAGGCTCAAGGCCGTGTTGGGGGACAGGTCGTGCTCGCAGCGCGAGCAAACGGACCACAGGCCGAACTTGCGGGAATCATCGGCTGGCTCGAGGCTGAGGTTGCACACGCCGGCGTCGATCTGCGCCTCAATACTCCCGTCGCTGCCGCTGAAGTGGCACGCGAGAAGCCAGATGTTGTGATCGTCGCTACTGGCGGTCTCCCTGACACAAGTTTTCTATCGGCGGGCGAAGACTTGGTGCACAGCACTTGGGATGTGCTCGGGGGACATGCCGCCGTAAAAGGAACCGTTTTGATCTACGACGACCACGGCGGCGAGCACGCGCCTTCGGTCGCAGAATTTCTCAGCGGTAGGGGAGTCTCACAGATCGAGCTCGTCACCCCCGATCGGCTAGTGGCGCAAGATCTGGCGGCAACGACCGGGCCTGCCTACCTACGGATGCTCTACGAAATTGGGGCGGTGATGACTCCGAACCACCAGTTGATCGCCGTCGAACGAGATGGAACGAAACTCAAGGCCACGCTGCGCAACGTGTTCACACGGAGCGAAGTGTCGCGCTCCGTCGACGCGGTTGTTGTCGAGCACGGGGTAGTGCCAAACGATGAGCTTTATCTTGAGCTCCGATCGGCGTCGGCCAACAAAGGCACAATCGACATCGCTGCAATGACCAATGGGGAATCGCAGCCGTCGCCGTCTGAAGGTTTCGCCCTTTATCGAGTGGGCGACGCAGTTGCGAGTCGTGGCATTGCCGCCGCCATCTACGAGGCCCGCCGACTCTGCCAGTTGCTGTAACAAGCCGAAGCGATCGACCCAATCGGCTGAGAATCACCAGCCATCAGTGCCAGTCTCGCCCTTGAACGGTCCGACCACGTCGTCGGTGATCCATCCTCCGTAGAAACCACCAGATTGCGGACGGACGACCTCGTCGTCAACAGCGCACCGAAGCAGAGCGGGGTAGAAGGACAACCATCCGGCGAACTCAGCGAACTCGGGGTACGGATCCATATAGCGCCAACCAACTGGTGTCAGGGAGCCAGCCACTGCGACATACTCGGCTGTTCCCTTCCACTCGCAGTGTGACGAGCCAGCAGTAGATACGAGTCGTCCTGGAATTACCGAATCGGGTGGGACGTAGAACGCTGGTGGATGCGATGTCTCGAGGACCCGCACTGAGCGGTTCGTTCGAGCCACGAGGCCAACCTGGCCTGCAACCTCCACTTTGCGGCGGTATGGCATTACCACCGGCGGCCTCGGGTAGTCCCACACCGACTCCTGGTCGGGGCCCGGTTCGTGAGCGAAAGAGGGTCGTTGCGCGCCTCGATGGTGCCAGTCATCGCGTGCCTTCTGGAGCCATCGCGGCTGATCGCTAGTCATGCTGACTCTCAGCCGGCCAGCGTGCCAGCGAAGACCTGCCAGGCCAGGGCGGTCTTCGCCACGATGCTCAGGATGAGATAGACGCGCTCGCCGAAGAGGTAGTTGGCGAAGCGCCCCTTGCCTCGATACTGCAGCCATTGGTTAAGGGCGAAGCAATTGAAGAGGAAGAAGAGCGACACGAAGATGCCGTACACGAAACCCGGGACGCCGTCGCCTTCCGATTGGGCGGAGAGAAGGGCGATCGTGATGATCGTCCAGGGCACGGCGCCAGCGAGGCTTCCAAAGATGAACGGTAGCCAGTTTGTTGATGTGCGGTCGGGTGGATTGAAAGCTTCCATGAGCCAACCGAACAGGATCATTGCTGCGTTCACGCTGAACAGACCAATCAGCGCATACAGGTTCGTGATGCCGGTGAGCATCGCAATCAACACGATCATGATCGACGCACTCACCGAGTATTCGATCCACCGTGCGTTGTTGATGCCCTTTCGAAGTCTCGAGTTGTACCACCCTGCGACGCCCGGCGCCGCTGTCAACAAGTGATCGGCAGCGGCGAGGAGCAGGAACAGACTGATGGCGGTCGAGAATCGTAGGTCGAAGAAGACCTTGTCGATTGTTAGAGCTGAGCCCGGTGGGCCGTTCTGGATTTTGGCCTGGACTGGGATTGCGAATCCATTGCTGAGGAGCAGGATTGCGATCGCCTGGGCGAGATGGGCGAGTCCCACACCGATATTCAAACGTCGGAGGGAAGAGAATTCTTGGTCGGAAGTAGTCATAGTGATGTCGCAGTTCGTGTTGAGAAGAGAGAGGTCAGGACTGAATGGTTGGGCCAATTCCACCGGTTTCGACTACCCAATCCCAGAGCTTCTGGCGGCGAGCAGTGGTGTCTGTTGATTTCGTGGTTGGCAGTTTGTGGATGTTGCGAGTGCGTCGGTCCAGCCAGAATTTGCCGTTGGATTCGAGCGCCTCATCATCGGCGGCAAGCCAGACAAGTGTGTCGGCCCCTTGGTCTGGGGTTCGAAGGAGAGGCCCCATGATTTTGCGGAAGGTCGGGAGGGCAGCTTCGACGCCGGGTGTATCGGCCCAGCCTGGGTGCAAGGAGTGGAAGTGGATCCCGACCTCGCCGAACTGCTCGGCCCACATCTCGTTGAGCGTGACCTGAGCGCGCTTGGCCCGCGCGTATTGTTCGCTTCCCTTGTACTCGTCGGCCGTCATTTGCAGTCGATCAACGGTGAGACCTGCGCTATACATCCCGCCCGATGACATTGTGAGCACCCGAGATGGCGCCGATTCGGCCAGCCGGTCGAGGAGAAGGCTTGTCAATATGAATGGCCCGACAACTTGGCTAGCAACTGTGGCCTCGGTGCCATCTGGCGCGTTGTTCCGTTCGGGGCTCAGGGCGCCGGCATTGTGGATCAATACGTCGAGGCGCTCGTGATCGGCGAGTATTGAAGCAGCGAGGGCACGGACCTCGTCGTAGTTGCCCATATCTGCCGCAACTTGAGAGATGTTCTGATTGCCTGTTGCCTCGGCCAATTCTTTGACGACAGCCTTGTTCTTCTCGGCGCCTCGGCCGACAACGATTATTGTCGCCCCGCTGTGGGCGAGATGGAACGCTGCCGCACAGCCTAAGCCGGAGGTCGCCCCCGTTAGCAGGACAACCTTGCCGGTCATGTCATATGAATCGAGCGAAGACCAGTTGTCGAGCCTGCTCCTGGCGTCGTAGCCGAGCCGGGTGAAGCTGGTCACGATTGGTCCTTCGATCACTGCGTCGAGGACTGATTTGATGCTCATTTCTTACCGTCCTTCAACCGGACGCCGTCAAGCGCTTCTCGAAGGCCGTCGGCAGCACGACCGCCAATCTGGTTGAACGCAAGTCCGAGCAGGGGATCGGCGAGACTGAATAGTCCGTTTAGTGTTAACTCTGCGTCGTAGGTCACGATTGAGCCAGCCTTGTCGGGAGCGACGGTAATGGTGTCGAGTGAAGTGAGTAGTTTGCTTTCCGCTCGTGCGACCACTTTCGTGCTGGACTCGAAACTCATCGTGCGATAGCGCAGTACGAGATCCTTGGGCACCGCCTTGACCTTGACGTCAAAAACGGCTTCGGGTCCCGGCCCGCTGCCGTCGACCTGGTCAACACTCACGACCCCAGGGTCCCACTCAGCGAAGTTCCGGAGGTCAGCCATGTAGGCGAATGCCTCGTCTGGGCTCTTTGGTGTGCGGATACTGATCGTGTAGCGGGCCATGCGGGCCTTTCGAGTAGTTAGGTCTTCCATGCGATTTGAGCATACTTTAGCATGCAATGTGTCAGTTTGCCTACGTGCTCTTTGGTTTGCCATTCCGAGACGTGTGCAATTAACGACTAAACTCTGTTAAAATAAGCGAATGAACAGTTGCGCACGTATTGCAGTCACCGGCTCCTCCGGACTCATAGGCACCGCCCTCTCTCGACGGTTGACCGAAGAAGGACACGAAGTAGTTCCGGTTGTTCGCCGCCAGCCGAACGACAACGAGATTGGTTGGTCGGTCAAGGAAAATCGCATCGACGACAACGCGTTCGACGGCATCGATGCCGTTGTTCACCTGGCCGGAGCCGGAATCGGCGATCATCGCTGGACCGACGATTACAAACGGGAGCTTCTCGACAGTCGGACGATCGGCACAAGTCTCGTCGCAGATGCCGTGCGAACCGCAACCAAACCTCCGTCGGTCTTGCTGTCTGGCTCGGCCATCGGGATCTATGGCACGAGCCTCACCGCTCAGTTCGCTGAGGGCGACGAAGCTGGTGAAGGATTCCTGGCTGATCTGTGCGTCAAGTGGGAGGCTGCTGCTGCACCAGCCGAGTCCGCAGAAACCAGGCTGGTACTGCTGCGTACCGGCGTCGTCATGTCTGCCGATGGCGGAGCGCTCAAGAAGCAGCTTCCTCTATTCAAGTTCGGCCTTGGCGGCAAGATGGGTAGCGGCGAGCAATGGCTGAGCTGGATTTCAATTGACGATGTCGTTGGTGGCATCGTCCATCTGCTGAACAGCGAGGTCTCGGGCCCAGTGAATCTCACCGCTCCCTCTCCGGTCACCAACGCAAGCTTTACCGACACGCTTGGTGATGTGCTCGGAAGGCCAACTGTTCTTCCCATTCCAAAGTTTGGGCCGAAGCTGCTGCTCGGCTCCGAGTTGGCGGAGAATCTATTGTTCACCGGTCAAAAGGTGCTCCCCACGGTGCTGCAACAAGACGGCTACGACTTCAACGATCCAGACCTAGAGCCGGCTCTACGAAGCCTTCTTGCGTCATGACCAGCGAAGACGCATCAGCCGTCATCGTCGGAGCTGGGCTCGCTGGCTTGGCCGCTGCGACTCAACTGCAACGCGCCGGCTGCAAGGTGGTAGTACTTGAGGCATCAGACGGAGTCGGCGGACGGGTCCGCACCGATCTGGTTGATGGTTTTCGCCTCGATCGCGGTTTCCAGGTTCTCCTCACCGCGTATCCCGAACTCGCGAATCAGTTTGACGTCGACGCATTGAATCTTCGATGCTTTGAGCCAGGGGCACTGGTGTGGAACGGCAAGGCGATGCACCTTGTCGGTGACCCAATACGTCGGCCCCGTACGCTGTTGAAAACGGGACTGGCCCCAATTGGTTCAGTATTGGATAAGGCGCAGTTGCTTCGTCTACGAATCAGGCTGCAAAGAACCTCGACGCCTGACTTATTGCGACAAGCCGACGTCACCACACTCGCCGCTCTGGAGGAGCAGGGATTCAGTTCTCAGATGATCGATCAGTTTTTCCGGCCCTTCGTTGGGGGAATCCAGCTTGATCCATCGCTTCAAACCAGCAGGCGTATGTTCGATGTCATCCTGCAGAGTCTTTTCGATGGTGAGGCTGCAGTGCCCGCCGCCGGAATGGGAGCAATTCCCGAGCAGCTGGCAAATCAGCTGCAGCCGGGCGTTCTACACCTTGGAGCGGCGGCGGAATCAGTGAAAGCCGGCGAGGTCAGTACGGTCGACGGGCGCCGGTTTACTGCCGACAAAATCATTGTCGCCGTTGAGGGTCCACGAGCCGCTGACTTGCTTGGCCTGCCGCCAGTCGACTCGAATCCGGCGTCGTGTGTCTGGTTCGCTGCCGATACGCCCCCAATTACAGATCGCTACATTGTCTTGGACGGCACCGGACAAGGGCCTGCGCTCAACATCTCGGTCATGACCAATGTCGCCCCCGAATATGCGCCAAACGGCGCCGCCCTAATCGCCGCGGCATGCCCTGGAATCAACGATGCTGGCATCGAGCCAGCCGTCCGGAGCCAGCTACGAGCGATGTGGGGCAGCACCGTTGATTCTTGGCGGCACCTGCGTACTGACGCAATCACACATGGTCAACCGACCCAGAACCCGCCCTTCTCGCCGAAGCAAGCAGTCTCGCTAGGCGACGGGCTTTTCGTATGCGGCGACCATCGTGACACCGCGTCTATCCAGGGTGCGCTCTATTCGGGGCGACGCTGTGCCGAAGCTGTCCTGTCTAGCCTCACCTGAATTTCCGCAGAACTATGACCTCCGTAATCGAAGCCATCACCGCCGACCCACCCCAAAGCTTTGGGCGGCCTGTTCTGCGCCAGCAATGGGCTGAACTCGCCTACTTTCATTGGCGATATGACCCGGCGGTCGTTCAACGGCTCCTTCCCGCCGGCGTGTACGTCGATACGTTTGACGGAGCTGCCTGGGTCGGGCTGATCCCCTTCGAGATGCGTGACGTGCAATTGGGGCTGACGCCTCCCGTGCCGTGGTTAGGGAGCTTCATCGAGATCAACGTTCG
>JBBKWJ010000025.1:0-3925 GCA_037968895.1 Acidimicrobiales bacterium | reverse complement strand
GTCGCGGCCAGCCATTGTGTCACCCTAGGCATGCAGAGCCAGGCGGTGCAGCGCGAGGTTTCCCGCATGGTCGCAGAGGCGAACATTGCGGTCTTCCCGCTCCCCCACACCAACCTCTTCCTGCAAGGTCGCGATCATCTCACTGCAATTCCCCGTGGTCTCACTGCGATCAAGGCCCTTCAAGAAGCGGGCGTGCTTGTCGCAGCCGGCGCCGACAACGTACAAGATCCGTTCAATCTTGTCGGCCGCAGCGACCCGCTCGAGACCGCCGCGCTAATGGTTATGGCTGGCCATCAACTGCCAGACACCGCCTTTGAGATGGTGAGCAACAACGTTCGGCTTGCGATTGGTCTCCCACCAGTGACGATGTCGCCGGGGGACCCTGCAGACTTCCTCGCCATCGACGCGCCCTCGATCCGAGGTGCAATCGCCGAGGCCCCGATGTCGCGCAAAGTCTTTCGGCGTGGCGTCCTCGTTGCTGCCGCAACACAGACATCCGAGGTGTTCAGACCCAAATTGCAGCCGTAGTCGTTCCTCGTTGCACACGAGACGATCGGCCGGCACGCGAAGCGGCGCCAGCAAGCATGCTGGCGCCGCTACCGAACTGACCTAGCGAGAGCTAGAAACCGATGCTCTCGTCGATGAATTCGTTAGTGAACATGTCAGAAGCAACGAGATCGTCCGGCACATCGAGGCCAGCGGCCTTGATGTCGTCGATGAGCTTCTGGACACGAGCTTCGTCGATATTGCCGACGGTCGAGTCAGGCCCGTTGCCGTGGAGACCGAGTTCGTTCATCGTCTCGACTGCGTACTCACCGAGCTCAGTGCTGTACACCCAGAACGAGTCGATCTGAGCGACAGCGTCAACAATCATGGCGTTGGCACGAGTCGGATCATTTGCGAAGTCGACCACCGCATGCTGCACCATAGGAATGAGGACCTCAAGGCACGGGCTTAGTGTCTCAAGATCGCCAGGGCGCACGGCCAAGGTCTGGGAGTAGGTCTCATAGCCAGCGTCGTGGAGCAGCTGGTACTTCGGGGCCTTGCCGTAGTCTTCGAAGACAAATTCGTAGTTGTACGGCTCAGCAGAAGCGAAGCCCTGCTGTGCGATGTTGCCTTCAGCGATGAAGCGAGCAGGGCCACCGTCATACGACGGATCTACCTGATCGGCGCTCCAGATGCCCTGAGCAACGAAGACGTCCTGGAAGCCGGCGCCACCAAAGATGTTGATGTCGATGCCAGCTTCGCCAACATCGGCGATGGTGTTGACGTCGGGGTACTCGTCACCATCCCACATGATGATCTGTGGATTGATTTCGAGCGGCGCCATCACCGCGATGAGCGGGGCGTCAGCCCACGCAAGGATCTGCGCGTCCACGTTGGAATAGGCAATCGTGATCGAATCGTCGGTGTACATCTGGACGCGAGGTGCCGCGAATCCGATGGCGGGGCCGCCAGCGCGGACCTGGAGCGTGACGCCGGTTGGATGTCCGTCGGCATCGATGAGCGAGCCAGTCGTTGTCTGGTTTGCTCCGTCAACGACATAGTCGTCGCCGATCATTTCGTATAGAGCGCCATGCTCGGCCTCGGGGAACCAGTCGGTCTGGATCACAATCTCAGCGGGGCAGACGCCACTGAGATCGATGCCAGCCATTGCTTCTTCTGTTGCATCGGTCGAATCAGTTGACTCGTCCGTTGCTTCGGTTGAGTCAGTTGACTCGTCCGCTGCCTCGGTTGAGCCAGTCGATTCATCGACGGCCTCTGTTGATTCTGTGTCGCTACCGCAAGCGGCAGCGACGAGTCCCAGTGCAAAGAGCACCGAAAGCAGTCGAGTCCAGGTTGATCGGTTCATTTCCCCTCCCAGGGGTGTAGTGACATCGAACGTTAGTAAGCGGGTAGATATTGCTGTTCCGCGATGGATTACTTGGGTACTGGGCTAATTGCCCGAGCTATCGTGCCATTTGCCGATGGCAACACTTTGGATCCAGCCAAAGAGTAGAAAGACTGCAACACCGAGGGCGCACGACATGATTACCGCAGCAAGAAGCTCTTCGCCCTGCAGTTGACTCGCATATCGCTTGAGAAGTTGGCCGATGCCAACCTCGCCCTTGCCGAAGAAGAAATCGCCGACGATGGCGCCAATGACTGACAGTCCAGCCGAGATCCGAAGCCCAGCGAAGATCGCTGGCATCGCAGCCGGGAACATCAGTTTGCGGAGACGCGTAATGCGGCTTGCGTGGTGCAACGTGAAGAGGTCATGCATGCCCCTCTCGGCTGATTGCAGGCCAAACAACGTATTCACGATGACCGGAAACAACGCAATGATGACGCAGACGGTGACCCGCGAGGTCTGACCAGTGCCGAACCAAAACGACAGCAGCGGCACAATTGCGAGAATCGGGATGGCCTGGAGCATGACCATGAAGGGAAACACCGCCCGTTCAACCATCTTCGCTTGACTCATAAGCGTTGCCATGATGAAGCCAACGACAATCGCGATCACGAGACCGATAATTGCGACCTTCGTGCTCGACCAGAGTCCACCCATTATTTCGCCAAACACCGCGCCATCAAGAAAGCCGACCTTGAGCACTTGGTGGGGTGGGCGAAGCAGGAAGCGCCTGCGTTCGGCCAGGATGACATACGAGATGAAATACCAAAGACCAAGAAATCCGGCTCCAAGAACAACGGGAGGCAGGACGGTTTCGGCGAGTTCACGCGGTCGCGACTTGGATGCTCTGGCCTGGGGCCGCGAGTCGGGAAGCAGACCGTCAGGGTCGGTGGTGGTCATGCGTGTGAGCCTCGCAACGCGTGGGAGATCTCGCCGCTCATTCGGGCGAACTCAGGGTCGAATCGAAGCTCGGGCGATCGCGGGTAGTCAAAGGGGATTTCGTACTCGGCGACGATCCGTCCCGGACGGGCCGACATTACGTACACCTTGGTGCTCATAAACACGGCCTCGCTGATCGAGTGCGTAATGAACAAGCCGGCAAATCCTTCTCGCTGGAAGAGTTGCTGAGTCTCCTCATTGAGATGCTCACGCGTGATTTCGTCGACCGCGCCAAATGGCTCGTCGAAAAGGAAGACCGGCGGCTGGAGTGTCAACGATCGAGCAAGCGATGCCCGCATCTTCATGCCGCCAGAAAGCGACTTTGGATAGTGGCCCTCGAAGCCAGACAAGCCAACTAAGTTGATGGCGTCTTGAGCTAGCTCTCGTCGCTCGCTGCTCGAAATGTCGTGGAGCTCGGCGAGGAGCTCGACATTTCCCATCACAGTTCGCCACGGCAGCAGCGTTGCATCTTGAAACACATACCCGAGCCGGTCGCGGTCAACGTCGATCGTGCCTTCGGTTGGCTCAAGTAGGCCAGAAGCGATCTTGAGAAGCGTGGACTTGCCGCAACCAGATGGTCCAACGACAGTCACGAATTCGCCGCGATGAATATCTAACGAGACTTCGTCGACGGCATGGGTCCCGTCGGGGAAGGTCATTCCGATGTCTCTGAAAGACAGAGCAGCCGGTGTCGTTGACATGAGGAAAGATTGTCCTTGGTCGTGGAACGGCATCTAGCGTAGCCGGAAATGTCAATTACAGATGCGGCAGGACTTCTACGGCGAACCGCGTGAGTTGCTCACTCGTGACCGAGTACTTATCGCCAGGCATGTTGGGGAAGATCACAAGGTTGTCGAGCCCGCCAAGAAGCTCTTCGTAGAACTTGATTCCTTCAATAACATCGTCGGCGGTTCCGACGAGCCACGTCTTGTTCTCGATCGATTCCTCAAGGGTCGGTATGAGTCCGGCCGGCGAGGGCTTGCCGTCTGGGCCCATGTAGCCGCGGCTCCAACCGTATGGCCCGAGGAACTTCCAGAACTCGTCATGGCCGTCTCGAACCTCAGCCATTGCCTGCTCTTTCGAGTCGGCGATCCA
>JBBKWJ010000024.1:0-37532 GCA_037968895.1 Acidimicrobiales bacterium | reverse complement strand
GAGAGGCGCACCGCATACGCATGCTTCGTGGTGAAGGCAGCGAAGCCGACCGCCAAGGCGCTGCTCGTCATCGCTACGAACACCTACAACGCCTACAACAACTGGGGCGGCAAGAGCCTCTACACCGGAGGCAAGCAGGTTTCGTTCGAGCGGCCATTCGGGCGTGGCATGTTGTATCGGGAAGCCGAAGACCGCGACGACCGCAAAGCCCGACCCGTTCGCTGGGGCGAAGAGCCAGATGCCGACGGCGACAAGTATCAAGAGTTCCGTATGGCTCGGGGCTATCCGGGCTACATCGGCTCGTCTGGCTGGTTCACCTTCGAACGCCGGTTTGTCGAGTGGGCCGAGGCAGCGAATATCGAGCTTGACTACGCCGTCTCGTCCGATCTCGAACAGCATCCCGAGATTGTCGACGACTATGCGCTGGTGCTCGGAGTTGGACACGACGAGTACTGGTCGTGGGCCCAGCGCGACACACTCGAATCTTTTGTCCGACGCGGTGGCAATTATGTCAGCCTTTCTGGCAACACCATTTTCTGGCAGGTGAGACTGGAAGGCTCGGCGAACGAGAACATGGTGTGTCACAAGTATTCAGCCCACGAGACCGACCCGGTCATGGGGACAGATCAGGCCCACCTCATGACAGGCATTTGGAGCGATCCGCTGCTCGATCGGCCGGAGGCAGCATTCCTCGGTGCGAGCTCGGTGTATGGCCTCTATCACCGCTTTGGCCAGGCGACACCACGGGGCCTCGGCGGGTTCATGGTGTACCGATACGACCATTGGCTCTTCGCCGAAACCGGGCTTCGCTACGGAGATGTGCTTGGAGCCAAGCATGGGGTAGTCGGATACGAGACGGCTGGCTGCAGGATTACGTTCGACGACTATCAGCTTCCGATCCGAGCTGGAAATGACGGCACGCCAGAGGACATGGAGATCGTGGCGTTTGTTCCGTCGAGCAACCTGACGGTCGGTGAGTATCCGAAATCGATCTCGGCGTTGTCTGATCAAGGAGACCTCGAGTTCGTTGCGTCGCGTCTCTATGGTGATCTCACCGACGATTCGAAGGCACGTGTTCGCTACGGCAATGCCACTATGTCGGTGGCACGACCATACGGCTCCGAGGGGGGCGAGGTTGTCACGGTCGGCACAACCGACTGGGTGTTCGGACTCGGTGACGATGCCGCAGTCGACCAGGTCACGTTCAACATCCTCGACCGCTACCTCCCCCACTAGAAAAGCAGCCGCTTTTCGACCCCATTTTCGCGTTGAGAAGCGGCCGCTTTTCGCATCCGTTTTCGCGCTGAAAAGCAGCCGCTTTTCGGGGGCGCTGGTTGAGTGGCCTACGATCCAGCGATGCAGACGTCAGGCCAGAGCGACTCTCCACCGGCGTCAGGCCGATTGGCCCGATGGGGAATCGGGATCGCCGCGTTGGTCATTCCGCTCACGACAATTGTGTCGCACAGTTTTGGCCGGTCGACCTATCCGCTGCTCCTGCCCGCAATCAAAGACGACCTCGCCATCACCAACACACAGGCTGGCTTCGGGGGTGGCGCCACCTTCGTTGCCTACCTCGTCGGGGTCATGATTGTCACGCTGTTAGCTGGTCGATTCGAGCCGCTCCGCATCATGAAGGCCGGTCTGTCAACATCTGCGATCGGCCTCGCGATCCTGGCGGCTGCAACATCGTTTCCACTCGTGCTCGCTGGCCTTGCCATGTTAAGTAGCGGCGGGGCCGGCATCTGGCTTTCGGCGCCGGTCCTCGCGACCCAAGGCGTCGAGCCCAGGCGAAGGGGCGTCGTAATTGGAATGCTCACCGGCACCATCGGCCTCGCCACTTCGCTTGTCGCCGTTGGCACCCGTGGGGCCAGGTCCTTCACCGATAATCCCGAACTCTGGCGTCCCGTGTATCTTGTCGAGTGCGTCGGCGCCATTCTAATTTTGCTTCTAGTCAGCCAGTCACTCAGAACGCAAACAACCGAGCGGCTTCCCGCTGGTCGAATTTCGTTCGACGGCCTGCGAAGCGTCCCCGGCTGGCTTCCAGTCACTTTGGCATACATCGCGTTTGGGGCAATTGCCGCCGGTTACTCCACGTTTCTTGCTGAGGCGTTGGAGACCGACGGTGATGTGAGCCGCGATGATGTGACGTCGATCTACCTTGGTCTCGGCCTGGCGTCGCTCATCGGCGCTCCGCTAATCGGGTGGATTTCGGACCAACTGGGACGACGGACCGCGATGCTCGGTGTGATGTCGATCATCGGCGCGGCAAGCGTCGGGGTGGCGACGCTTGAGGGCCCATCTCTCGTCCTCGTTGTGATTCTGTTCGGTGGCCTTTGGGTGAGCTATCCGACGTTAACCGCCACCTACGTCCGCGATCATCTGAATGACCGGCAGTTCGGCTCAGCGTTTGGTTTGATGACGATCTTCTTTGGGATCGCCGCGATCGTCCCGCCCTTCGCCGCTGGCGCCATCGCCGATGACAGAGGGTCATTCACGCTGCCATATTTGGCCTTCGGTGGCTTAGCCGCTGCAGGCTTTATCGCCCTTCTTTTCGCTCCTGGCCGAGCGGCCCAAACCCCAGCTGGCTAGAAGTCGCTGCTTTTATGCCCGAAAACGCACCCGAAAAGCGGCCGCTTCTGAGCGCGAAAATGGGGTCGAAAAGCGGCCGCTTTTGTTATTCCCACTCGATGGTGCCGGGGGGCTTTGACGTGATGTCGTAGGCCACTCGATTGACGCCATCGACCTCGTTGATTATCCGGTTCGACATCTTCTCAAGAAGGTCATACGGCAGCCGAGCCCAGTCGGCGGTCATCGCATCTTCAGAGGTAACGGCCCGAATAATGATGGGGTGGGCGTAGGTTCGCTCGTCGCCCATGACGCCGACGGTGCGGATGTCAGGCAACACTGCGAACGCTTGCCAAAGCTCACGCTCGAGGCCAGCGTTACGGACTTCTTCACGAACGATGAAGTCGGCTTGCTGCAGCACGTGCACCTTCTCTTCGGTTACTTCACCAATGATGCGAACCCCGAGACCGGGACCAGGGAATGGCTGGCGCAAGACGATCTCGTCTGGCAACCCAAGCTCTGAGCCGACCTTGCGGACCTCGTCTTTGAAGAGGTTGCGCAGCGGCTCGACGAGGTCGAACTTGAGGTCGTCGGGGAGGCCGCCCACATTGTGGTGGCTCTTGATCTTGGCCGCGTCCTTGGTGCCGGACTCAATCACATCCGGGTAGAGGGTTCCCTGAACGAGGAACTCTTCATCGTCGAGGTTGCGAGCGAACTCTTCGAAGATCCGGATGAACTGCTCGCCGATGATCTTGCGCTTGGTCTCTGGCTCGACATGACCCGCAAGCTTCGTGAAGTACCGCTCGCCCGCGCTCACGTGAATGAGCTTGATCCCCTGGGTTTTCTCGAAGGTCTCGACGATTTGGTCGGACTCGTTTAGGCGCATGAGCCCTGTGTCGACATAGATACAGGTGAGGCGGTCGCCAATTGCCCGGTGCACCATGGCGGCGGCAACAGCGGAGTCGACTCCTCCAGACAATGCGCAGATGGCCTTGCCTTCGCCAACCTGTTCGCGAATAGCGGCGACGCTGGCGTCGATGATGGAACCCATGGTCCAGTTGTCGTCGCAGCTAGCGAGCTTGTGGAGGAACTGTCCGAGAATCGCCTGGCCGCCGTCGGTGTGCCCGACCTCAGGATGGAACTGGACACCGTAGATCTTGCGCTCGTCGTTTTCGAGTACGGCGACTGGCGCGTTTGGCGTAGACGCCGTTGCCACGAAGCCCTCGGGGGCCTCGACGATTGCATCGAAGTGGCTCATCCAAACGGTCTGTTCGGTGGCCACGCTGGATGGAACAAGCACCGATGCACCTTCGTAAGTGCAGGTGGTGCGACCGTATTCACCGCGGTCATCACGACCGACAACGCCGCCAAGCTGGTGAGCCAAAAGCTGAGCGCCATAACAAATACCAAGGATTGGGATACCGAGTTCGTAGATGCCTGGATCGAGCCTGGGCGCACCATCGGCGTTGACCGACTTGGGTCCACCCGACAGCACGATTGCGGCCGGCGCTAGCTTGGCCACTTCGGCGGCTGTGATGTCGTGCGGCACGATTTCTGAGTAGACGCGGAGCTCGCGGACCCGACGGGCGATCAGTTGGGCGTATTGCGCCCCAAAGTCGACGACGAGGACAACCTGGTCTGGACGAGCGACGCTCGTAGCGGCGGTCACTTTGACACCAACATGGGTTCAGCCTTCTCGCGCTTGGGAAGCGAACAGGCTAGTCGCTTACGCAACCCCTCCGGCAGATCTTCGGAAACGAAGAACTCGCAGGTAGTTACTTGTCCTTCATTATTGACTTGAGGAACTGCTTCGCAACCTGAGCGTTCATCTCGAACAGCGCCTGGGTGCCCCGATCGGCGACGTTTTTTACGACCGATCCGTTTGTCGTCGCTTCGAGCGTTCCCAGGCCAGCAAGCGCCGCCTCCTTGGTGGAGTCGGTCGCCTTGTAGCCCATCTCGGTTAGCGCCTTAAACAGTTCTGACTGGCCGATGTTGTTCGGTGCTGACTCAGCGATGACGCGAAGCGCATCCTTAGTTAGCGCAGCCGTCTGGTTGACAAGGTCGGCCGGCTTTGGTCCGCCCTCGTCGGAGGCGTCGTGAGCGGCAAGCCAGTGTCTGACCTGCTGCACAATCTCGTCGTGGGTTTCACCGTCAAAGGAGAGCGAAGGCATGGCGGAACACTAGCACCGGGAACCCAGAGGGTGAAGTGCGCTCCGCTGGGTTCCCATTTACTCGCCGATCGAACGGAGATGAGCGAGCTGGTCAATGGCGATCGCCTCAGTGTCTGGCGACGTTTCGAATGAGTACATCATCCATCGTCCGTACTGCACGACGAGTCCGTCGTTGCACGAATAGCGAACAACACCTTCACCCATGAGCCCTGCGTCGATCGGCTCACAGCCATACGCTGCGGCCATCGCGGCGGCGAGACGCTCACCGTCATACGGCGCTTCGTATTCTGCCAGCTCAATAAAGCCAGAGTCCTTGTAGAGATTCACGACCGAGAGTGGAGTGTCCAGGTCGTACATGAACACGCCGAGAGAGTTGTCGGGATGGTCCGTCCAGAAGTCGTAGGAAGGTTCAATGTAGACGGGATTCATTTCCTCGTAGTCGAAGTCTTCGAAATAGTCGTCGTCAACCGGTGTCTCGTCACCAAGGAACAACTCGTCTTCAGCGAACGTCGTGTCGTCACCAAAGTCATCGGAAGTGACCCAGTCGTCACCCGAGCCGAGCGCAAACGGGTCGATGCCGCCAAGACCACCATTGACCAGGTCGGTGAGATCGCCGATTCCGTCGGTGAACTCGTTCCAGTCTTCCTCGGTCAACGCGGCCAGCACGTCGGCATAGAAACCAAGGATCGTCGGGCCGCCGGACACGAACCATTTGCCGTCACGTTCAACGACGGTGATGCCACTCTTGAAATCGGCGAAGCTGGCGTTCAATCCGCTCGACAACTCGCCGCCATTCATCTCGTTCCAGAGGTCGGCTTCATTGCAGGTGTCGATCGTGTCGGAGTCCGGGACTTCGATCCGGACGCAGCCGTCGCGGTATTCGATCGTCCCGCTGTCGTATCCGTCAGTCGCAGAGGCCACGAAAGAGTCGACGGTCACCACGGTGCGACCCCGAACCTCCGATGATTTCATCTTCATCTCGTCAATCGAATACTCAATACCTTGCTGATCAAGTTCGGAACGTAGCGAGGAGAACTGCTCCGCGGCGTCGTCAAGGAAGAAGTCGGAGTAGTCGTACAGCACGCCGAACTCCTCAGGATCGAGAAGCGTGAAGGCCCCACGCAGATCAAAGTCGGTCATTGAATAGACCATGTTCTCGACGGCCGCTTCCGGCGAATCGGCACCACGGGCCATGTCGGTTCCAGTGAAGCTCGGTCGGGCCCAGCCGGCGTTGACGCGGATGTTCTCCGCGATGGTGTATCCGCCGCTCCAGTACCAGCCGCCATCTTCTTCGACCAACGCAAAGGCCATGCCTTCGTCGCGGAGGTCGACCGTCTCAGTCCGACTGTTAGTGGGAGCGTCAAACTCGTCGCCTAACTCGTCGGCCCAGTCGGGGACCTCGTCTGCGTTGAACGTGATCGCCATCTCGCCCGCAGTAACTTCTAGCCATGAAACCCCAGGACCAAGCTCTGTCACTTGATATTCGATGCCGTCAACTTCAATGTCGAACGGAATATCGCTAAAGACATCGTCGCTGACATCGCTGTTTGTTAGCCGGGCGAACTCCGCAAGGATGTCGAGCGACGGTTCGACGTAGGCTTCGCGCTCTGATGGCGCCATCAACTCGACAACGCCAACGAAGTCGTCGTCGTCAAGCGATTGAAAAAGTGCATCGGCTGCGTCGTTCGGCGACGACGGACCAGCCGGATTGTCCAACGCAGTCTTGATCGCGAAGCCAGCACCGCCAACGAGGGCCAGGCTCAATCCGACGACTGCGAGACGCCCGATTGGGGCGCCCTTCTTCTGCACGGTATGGCTCTCGAAGTTGAACTCTTGAGGTGCCGCGTATGAGGGTGTTGCGGGTGGCATGTGCACAGCTGGGCCCTGTGGCGGCGCCCAGTTTCCGACTCCCTGGCCGCTTGGCGGCTCCTGTGGGGTTGGGTTCTGGAACCATTCACCTGGCTGCTGATCTGACATATCTTCCCTCCACGAAGGTGCGAAAGGCACACTCGTGCCGCCGATTCTTGAGTATCGGCACCCTCGCATCAAGACCTTAGAGGATCGTTACTGCGCCCCTGGATCGGGCCGAGCGATCGTCGCTGCCAATCCGACCCCGAGGGCGGCAACTGCGACTGCGAAGGCCAGCTTGCTCCCCCAAGCCGATAGTCCCGCGACCACTACAACCAGCGCCGGAAGTCCAAGCAGTAGTGCGAGCACAATAAGTAGCACCGCAGCGATACGAATATGCCCAAGAGCGGTGACGCCGAGCACCGCGAGTGCGACGACAGGAAGCAGATACCACGCCACTCGAAAAGGGGCGAGCTCGTCGAGTCCAAGCGCTTGGGCACTCCGGAACACGCCAAATGATGTTCGAGAAGCCGACCCGAAGTAGACCCACGGGAGCCAGAGCGTGAGCGCCAACACGATCGAGAGAACGCCGACGAGCGCTCGCTTCAATGATCTACTCAACCCAGCGCCTTCTTCACCTGACTCGCCACGTTCCCCTTCGAATGCACTTCGACCTCGTCGAGATTTGTCCACTCCGCCATAACTCGAAGTTGGGCTGCCATCTCTTCACCAACGCGGACAGCGTCGTGACCCGGTTCGACAAACGCTGCTTTGGCCAGAAGCCGGCCGGCCTTCCGGTCAGCCTTAATGTCGGCCCGACCGACGAGCTGGTCGTCCAGTAAGAACGGGAGGCTGTAGTAGCCATAGCGACGCTTCGCTTCAGGCACGTAGATCTCGATCTTGTATTCGAAGTCAAAGAGTTGTTCTGCCCTGGGGCGAAACCAAGTGACTGGATCGAAAGGAGAGAGGAACGTCGAGGCGTTGATTGACCGGGGCCTTTTGGCGGCCGGGTCGAGATAGATCGGCTGGGCATAGCCTTCGACCGTCACGAGTTCAAGCAAGCCTTCGGCGACAAGATCAGCGAGAACCGGTCGGGCAACCTTTATCCCGAGACGGAAATAGTCGGCGAGATCCTTGTCGGTGCCAAGTCCGTGGCTTTTGGCCCCGAGCAGCAGCATGCGCCGCGCTGCTTCATTTTCGCTCAGCTCGTCACCAGACCAATGCTCATCGGGCACCACTCGTTCGGCAAGGTCATAGTGGGTCACGAACGACTTGGTCCGATGGGCGACCGAAAGTTGTCCGTTGTGATAAAGCCACTCGAGCGCCATCTTCCCTTGCGAGTAGCCCCACCAGGGACCCGAGCGCTCGCCGGGATCAGACAAATCGGCGACCGAGATCGGTCCGTGCAATGCGACTTCGGCGAGAACCGCCGCCACATAGTCAGCGTTCTCGGCCGCAAACTTCGCGCCGCCGCTCCATCGCCGTTGTCCCATTCGATGACGCAACAAGGGGTAAAGCTCCATCGAGGTGATGCTTGCTTCGTGAGACCAGAACTCGTGATTCTCGCCAGACAACCAGAGCCACCGATCTAGAGCATCTTGGTCGTACGGCCCGAGCCGGGAATACATCGGCATGAAGTGGGACCGGGCAAACACGTTGACCGAGTCGAGTTGGAGAATCGTCATGCGGTCGAGCGTGCGACGGAAGTGTCTGGCGTCGACGCGACCTTTCGGCTTGGGATCACCGAAACCCTGAGCCCCGAGGGCGATTCGCCGTGCTTGAGCGTTGGTCAACTTTCTCGGCATTACCCGAATCCCCTTCCGCTTGGCTCAATACCTACGAGCAACTCAAGCATGTTGCGAACCATCCGCGCCGTTGCCCCCCACAGGGTGTCTCCCTCAAGTTCGAAAAAGGTAACAGGCATCTCATAGCCGTCGCGAGTCCAGATTTCTTCCCGGTAGATAGCCGGGTCGAGCAACTCTTCGAGACCGATGTGGATGATGCCGTCGACTTCGTGAGGCGAAGGCGTGAGCGATGGCAACGTGTCGATGGTGCCAACAAAGGGGACGATGAGTGACGGACTCGAGACAGTGGCAAGGCGATCAAGCTCACCCACAATCTCGACGTGTTCACGGCTAAGGCCGATCTCTTCTTCGGTTTCACGAAGCGCAGTGTCGAGCAGGGAGCTGTCGGTCAGATCCATCCGACCACCGGGGAAACAGACTTCGCCAATATGGCTACGCAGATTCCATGATCGGCGCGTGAACACCAATTCGACGCCGCTCGGACCATCAACAAGCGGCACAAGCACTGCTGACGGTGGTTTTCCGCGGACCGCGACGACCTCGGGCGCATAGGGAGTGGACGCAGCGATCGTGCGGACCACCGCATCAAGGGAGTTGAGCGAAGGCAGGTCGCCGTGTTCAGCCCAAGGCGCGGGGTTTCCGAGCCTGGCTGAAGCAGGGCGCGGGATGACTTGCCGCCCCCCTCGACCAGCTGGTGGATCGAAGCTCAGGAGCCTGCTTCTTCTGGCTCATTTGCAGGGCGTCGATCCATAGCTGGCCAGCGTAGCGGAGGGCGTCGAAAGGGGATGCCGCGAGGCCGAGACCAGCACGCGCGTCGCCGCGCGCTACGCTGATGCAGTGAATCGGCGCCGCTCCACAGAGACCTCGTCCTTTGGCGTCGGCAAACGCGAAGGCCACAACTCGGCCCCGTTTTATGAACGATTCACCCCTCCGATCCTCTCCGACAGCGAGGTGGTAAACCAGCAACAGGCCGCCCCGCGTATCGGTCGAGGGTTATCGGTGCTTGGGTCATCGACCCAGATCGATTTGCCAGATAACAGCGTTGCCCTCGTGGTCACCTCACCTCCTTACTTCGTTGGCAAAGACTACGAAACCGCCGTTGCGGGCAACGGCACCGACCATCAGATCCCGGCCAGCTATCTTGAGTTCCTCGAGTTGCTTCGCGATGTATTTGCCGAGTGCGCCAGGGTCCTTGAGCCTGGCGGTCGCATCGCAGTCAACGTCGCCAACCTTGGGCGTAAGCCATACCGCTCCCTTTCTGCTGACATCACAACAATTCTGCAGGACGACCTCGGACTGTTATTGCGAGGCGAAGTTGTGTGGCAAAAGGGCAAGACATCCTCTGGTTCGTGCGCCTGGGGATCGTTCGCCCGAGCGGGCAATCCGGTGCTGCGTGACGTAACCGAGCGAGTGATCATCGCGAGCAAAGGCCGATTCTCCCGAGCCATCAAACCGGCCAAGCGAGAGATGCAGAACCTCCCTCACCGATCAACGCTGACCAATGACGAATTCGTTGATGCGACTCGCGACGTCTGGGAATTCGACGCAGAGTCAGCGACTCGCATCGGCCACCCTGCACCGTTCCCCATCGATCTGCCTCGTCGCCTAATCGAGCTGTACACGTATGTCGACGACATCGTGCTCGACCCATTTGGTGGTGCCGGAACCACGCTCGTCGCCGCCGCCAGAACCGGCAGGCGGGGCATCTGCTACGACATCGATCCTGCATTCGTTGAGCTTGCGTCTTCACGGCTCGAGGACGAACTCGACCGCGTTGACACCGTCGAGCGTGCCGCGCACGACTCCCAAGTGGCGCTCAACCTGACCAACGATCAACGCCAAGACCTCGCTTACAGCAAGGCGCTCAGCGCAGGTAAGAAGGTCGGCGACATCGCTCTCGGTTGCCTGACCGATGCAGGGTTCGTAGTAACCAAGACAAAACCGAAGATCGCAGGCACCGGAATCGACTTCGACTTTGCCATCGAGGCCGCTGATGGCACGCCGTTCTACGTCGACGTTGCCGGGGCATTTACGTCGTCCAAACCGGGGCTCCAACGCATCGAACTGCTGTGGCGAACCCTCGGCCGAATCCAGATTCTCAGAGCTGTCGACCCAGCCGCAAGAGTCCTCGTAATTACCCCATCCGCTCCTCGCAGCGGGACCCAAGCCGACCGAGCGCTGCGAGCATGTGGGCCGAGCATCGTGTTTGATGTCATCGAACTATTCGATCACGACAGCCTGAGCCGGCTCGGTGCATACGCGAGCGGTGCTGGTGTGCTTCCTGGCTTCTGGACCGCGAAACAACTCGTCGAGAGCTAGAGTTTCGCAAATAGGCGGTGCAGATGCGAGGGTATGCGCAGAAAACCGGACTCGTCAAGTTGTGGGGAGTCGACGCCAAACCAGGCGTGGAAGCCGCTTTTGTCGCGGCCGTCTTCGCGCTCGTTGTTGTCGTAACCGGGATGAGAGGAGCCGACTATCCGGCCCAGTATTTCCGCGCCGAAATCTTCGATGCGGATGGCTTCACAATCTGGAATAACGCCTGGTATTCAGGCCACTTCACACCAAGCTACAGCCTGATCACACCACTGCTCAGCGCTTGGTTCGGGCCAGTCGCTGTCACCGTTGTCAGCTCAATCGTCAGTGCGTTCCTTTTCGGCCGACTGGCCCAACTCGCACCCGGTACTCTGGCTCGCTTGGCCGCCGTGGTATTCGCAGTCAGCACCGTCGCCAACGTGCTAGTCGGCCGCACAGCCTTCGCCCTCGGACTCGCGTTTGGCCTTTGGTCGCTCGATGCCTGGTTCCGTGATCGCCGCAAGCAGGCCATCGCACTCGCCGTCATCGCCGGTTTCGCAACGCCCGTCGCCTCGGTGTTTCTCGGCGTAGTTGTAGGAGCGATCGCCCTTCACGACGCGCTACCCGACGGGCGACGGTTCCGCCCGCAAGTCGCTACATCGATCTACTTTGTTGCATCGCTCGCCCCGCTTGTGGCCTTCTCTCTTCTGTTTGGGTCTGGTGGGATTTTCAAGTTCGAGCCGGTCGGTTTCGCGCTGTGCATTGTTGGCGCTATTGGCTTGGTCCGATGCACCTCGAATCGGGCAGTTTGGTTCGCTGCCCTCGGTGGACTTGCTGGCGCTGTCGCATTCTTCAGTATCGAGAACCCAATGGGCGGCAACTTTCAACGGCTCCCTATGTTCTTCGCCGGCGTTGCGGCCCTGCTCTTTGCGACCCGCAACCGTCAACGGCTTGCGATCGGACTCGCCGTCGCCTTTGCCTGCTGGACCATCTTCCCTGCCGCCGAGAGCTCAATCGATGCATACGCCGATCCGAGCAGGGAGGAAGCCTATTTCACACCGCTGGTGAACTTCATCAACTGGCACGGCGACACCAACAGCCGGGTAGAGATCCCGTTCACACTCAACCATTGGGAATCGACCTACGTGGCCACCGAATTCTCACTGGCACGGGGTTGGGAACGGCAGGCCGACCGCGAGGTTAACCCGATGTTCTACTCAGAACTGTCGGCGACCGAGTATCACGAGTGGCTTCTGGACCGGGCGGTTCGTTGGGTGGCCTTGCCCGACGTTGCACTCGACAATGGCGGCAAGCTCGAAGCCGAACTTCTAGCCGAAGAGCATGACTGGCTTACGGTCGTGTGGGAAGGCGAGCACTGGACCGTTTGGGAGGTCAGCGATGCGACCAAGATCCTGTCTGAGCCAGCCGAACTGGTGCATCTCGGCTACGACAACATCTTGCTGAAATCGGGCGAAGTCGGCACCGCAACGCTTCGCATCAGGTTCATGCCGTATTGGACCGTTGAGGGGCCAGCGACGATCAACCCAACTGAAGACGGACTTACTGAAATCAACTTTCTTCACCCCGGCGAAGTGAAATTGAGCGCTCGACTCGAATTCGGTGATCTCGGGTCGAGTTCGTGATGCCCTTGTGGACAATCTTGCCGAGCTCCGCCTAGGCTTGGGCGGAACACATGTTCGATATCAAGGAGAATGAATATGATGACCCAACCCCTCGCTGCCGCGATGCAAGCAACACGCAGCGTGCTCGCAAACGTGAAGCCAGACCAGCTCAGTGATCCAACGCCATGCGCGTCATGGGACGTTGCCGGTCTTGTTGACCATATTGTGAACGGGCAATCCTTCTTCCGTGCTGGCCTACTCGGCGAGAAGCCAAGCGAAGCGAGCGAGAAGCCTTCGGCTGGCGACTTTCTGGCCGCGTACGACGACGCAACCCGCTCTTGCCTTGACGCCTTCAATGCCGACGGCGCCCTTGATGGCATTGTGAAAATGCCATTTGGCGAAATGCCGGGCGCTGCGTTTATGGGGCTCGCCATCAATGACACATTGACCCACGGCTGGGATCTCGCCAAGGCAACCGGTCAGTCAACTGACATCGCCCCCGAACTCTCGGCCATGGTGTTGGAGCAGTCACGTCACGCGATTCAAGATTCATTCCGCGGCGACGAGGGCGCTCCGTTCGGGCCAGAGAAGGAAGCACCTGCAGGCGCAACCAATGCCGACAAGCTTGCTGCGTTCCTCGGCCGCAACGTCTAACTAGCAGTTCTAAATCGCCGGGCGGGTTGGTGGGGATGCGCGAAGCACCCTCACCAACCCAACGAGCCCAGCAAATGCCCCAATAGCACCGCCGACGAGGGCAAGTGACACGCTTGCCCGGTCGATCCAATCAGGAGCGTTTGACGGAAGAATCGCCGCCCAGAAGGCGCCTCTTCTACTCCAACCCCACAGCGCCAATTCGACACCACCCAGCAGCAACATTCCGCTCTGGAACACTTGCGAACGGCTAACCCGTGCGATCGCGACCGATGCCAAGGACAAAGCTGGGGCAAGCCACAAAAGCGGGCTCGGGCCAGTTTCACTAGGGACCGACACAAAGGCCCATACCCCAAACACACACGCCATGGCCGCTCCAAGGCCAAGCCAGATCGCAGCACGACTTCGGAGTAGTTCACGGAAGTATGCGAGAGACACGCCACCGGCGATGGCTCCGCCGAGCAGCACGCCGACGGGTTTGGGCGGTTCTTGCAGCGTTGAGACGACAGTGACGTCGACCTCCTCGCCGTCGACCAGCAACGGAACTACTTGCTCGAGCACCCGATCTCCGGGCTCTGCGCCTGGTGGTTTCTGATCGTTCATCCAGTGCGTGCGATGGTCGTGCCAGGCAAAGCGCCCACCGCTCGCAACCTCTTCCCACTCTGGCTCGGCGGTTGGGTCAACAATTTCAGGACCGGTGTCGGTCCCGTACCGTTCTTCGTTGAGGTACTTCGTAGGCGAGAGTTGATTCTCTAGGACGGTGCCATCAGCTTCGAAGCGAAGATACGGCTCACCCCGGTAGCCGACGACATCGACAACATGGCCCCCGGCGACAACCAGCTCTAAGAAGCTGTCGCCACCAATCATGCGCAATGAGAGCCCATCTCTCGGCGGCTCTACCGAGACAACCTCAGATAAATAGTCGGTTGGTCCTGGGGCATCAGCCAGGGCAGGGTTTGCGGCAACACCAAGCATGAGCGCACCGAGGGCCGCGGCCCGAATCACCACAGTACCCAGTCGCGACCGATTCACTCGACGACCGTGAGTACGAGCTCACCCGACGGATGCACGGTGCACACCCCGATGAATTCGCCGGCAGACGAGAACTTCTGACGCAGTGTCTCGTGTGCGCCAACAAAGAACGGGCCAACAAGGTGGCCACGGTCGTCGAGATTCACAATTTCGATGACCTCGCCAACCCTCACCTCAAGCTCACCAGGCAAGATCTCGAGCGGCTCACCGCGATCGATTGCCTCACCAGCACCAGCGGGGATCTCGTAGGCATAGTCGGCGTCAGACACCGACTCATCGCGCGAAACGTCAATCGACGAATCGCCGCCACAGCTCCCGAGCACCATCGCTAGTACGGCAAGAAGGAGCCACGCTCGACGGCCGAGGGGCATCATACGACCCGATCGAGAAGGTTCTCGAGGTCTGAGGCGATGTCATCAGACGTAGTACCGAAAGGCCAGGTCAGCAACAGATTCCCTGACGAATCAACAGCGTAAAGCGAACCGGTATGAGCAACCTCAGGTTCGCCGTCGTCGGCAAGGCCAACGTCGTAGTCGGCCCCGAAATCATTGGCGGCAGACCGCAAGACGGTGTCGTCTTCGGTTCGTAGACCGTGGGCCCCCGGCACGAACGACTGGACGTAGCCCGCGATCACCTCGTTGGTGTCGCGCTCCGGGTCGACGGTAACCATGGCGAGTTCGACCCGCTCTGGTTCGTCGATGTCGCTCAATGCGGTTCGCACATCGGAGAGGGTCGTCGGACACACATCGGGACACGACGTATAGCCGAAATAGACAAGGAGGACGTGCTCGTCGCTCGCGGCAAGTGCAAACTCGCCGCCTTCTGCATCGGGCAGAACATGCTCGCCGACGGCGGGAAGCGGAGTGCGCTCGTAGCCGGCGTATTCGACCGGCGTCTCGGACGAACACGCCCCCACCAGAAGTACTAAAGGGAGAAGCAGGGTGGCGAAGCGTCTCACTTCAGTTCCTGGATGTAGGTGACCACAGCAGCAACCTCGTCGTCGGTTAGCGAGTTCGCTGGCATCAGCAAAGTGTAGGTGGCGGTCTGGTCTACATTTGGCTCCGTTATCGATCGGGTCAGGAACTCGGTATCTGCGATTGCAGTGGTTCCGTCATCGAGATCGACAACTGAGTCGGCCAGGCCGATCCACCCCGGACCGACTCCGCCGTCGCCGTCATCGCCGTGGCAGGCCACGCAGCCCGCAGCTTTGGCTAAATCGCGACCTTTCTCACCCTCTGCGGTGAGGGTCGGTCCGTCGCTACCGCCGCAGCCCGACACAATGAGAAGCGAGGCGATGCCAAATGACGCTACGCCCGTCGGGATACGCGTCATGGGGCCTCAGTACGAACTTCGACAGAGACGGTCACGGGACCAGCATTGGCGAAGTCGAGTGTGAGGTCAAAGCTTTCGCCCATGACCAAAGGCTCGACAAGCTCAAGCAGCATGATGTGATAGCCGCCGGGCTCCAGCGCAACTGTTTCGCCAGCTGCCAACTCAATCGCTTCGACCTGCTGCATCGTCATGGTGCCTTCGGCCATCACCACCTCGTGAATCTCGGCCCGGCCGGCAATGGGCACGTCGACTGATGCGCCGATGAGGCGATCATCGATCGGGCTAGTGATCACCATGTAGGCCGCACCATTACTGGCCATCGATGGGCTCTCTCTGGACCAGACACCCTCGATACTGAGTTCCTCCACGACACCCGCGCCCAATTCTGCTTCACCAACGTCGGTCGTTTCGCCCGCAGCGCCAATCGAGTCGCTGCCGCAGGCTGACAGTGTGAGCGCAGCTGCAGCAAGCACCGACGTGGCGACGAGTGAAAGTTTCATCTGGTTTCTCCCTTGAGCTTCATTTGAGTTCCACGCCGTAGACCGATGCTGGCCCGCAAAAGTTCCATCTCGAAACATGACCTTCGACACTTTCTATGGGTCGCCAACTCAGACTCCTAAGTAACTCAGGTGTCGAGATAGGCTTCAGACCCGGGCAAACCCTTCGCCTCACATGAACGACAACGACCGATTCGACGAACTAGTACGCAACCACACCAACGCGGTGTCAACATACGCGCGGGCAATCTCGTCCGACCAGTGGGTTGCCGAAGAAGCAGCTCACGAGACGTTCGTCCGGGCGTGGCAGTATCTCGACTCATTTCGAGGCGAAGGATCATTCGAAGGCTGGTTGCTACGAATTTGTCGCAACTGCGTGACCGACATCGCGGCTCAGCGTTGGAACGAGACACCCCTTGAGTCTTTGCCGGAGGAGGGTGTCGTCGACGTCGATTCCTTCGCCGTTGACGACCTACTTGGCCTGCTCCCGCTCCCCCAGCGTGAAGTCATCACGCTCTGCGGTGTCCTCGGCTACGACTACCAGGCAGCCGCCGACATCCTTGGCATTCCTATCGGCACAGTGCGGTCCCGGCTCTCGCGGGCGCGGTCAAGCTTGGCCGAGGATCTCGACCATATGCGGCGGACCGCGTGATGACGAACGGCTCAAGCGTCTGTAATGAGGTGTTGTCGATTCTCTCCCGCCCCGACCTCAATGACGAATCAGCCTTGCGTCGAGCGAAGGCGCACGCAGCATGGTGTCCTGTCTGCGCTGGCGTAGTCGAAGACGGCGTTGCCCCAAGATCAGGCCCCCTCCCCGGTACCGTCTCGCTTCGATTGAGGATCCTTCTTGCCGTCGTCGCGGGCGCTCAGCTACTCATTTCAATCCCGTGGCTCTTCGGAATCAACCCGCTTGGCGACCTCGGCCAGCATGTCGATGTGTCGCACCTGACGCGCGACGGTGCGCTTGGTCTTGCCACTGCAATCGCGGGGCTTCTCACGGCATGGCGGCCGCGTTACGCAGTACCCGCCGTCGCACTATCTGCCGTCGCCTTGCTGGCGCAGTTTGCGATGGCGCTGGTCGACGACCATGCGCACCGCGTCAACATGGCGTTCGAGGGCATTCATCTAGTCACAGTCGCGGTCACCGCGCTCGTCGCAATTCACGGCAAGCAGGCGACGATGCAGGGCGAGCAGGCACTGGCGCCACTTCGTTCCATCAAATAGGTCGGCGCCACGCACGGTATCTCGCCTGAGACTTCTGCTCTGTTACTCGACCGATGTGTGTTCTACGGTGTACAAGGCACAAACCGGCGGAGCGTGCATGGTCAGCGCGTGCAGGCGAGAGGGACGAATGAACCAGAATGCGGTGAAAGGCAGCATCACGCACAGTCGCGTGAGTCGGCGCATCACTGCGATCGTCGGGGCTCTGGCTCTGGTGTTCACGATCTCAAGCAGCGTTGGGGCAAGCCCAGTGAAGCAACCAGTTCGCAACGACGGGCTCGAGGTACATGTCCGCCCCTACATCGAACTTCCCGATGCTTCAAGCGGTCTGCCGCCGCGCATCAACTCGTTTGCGTCCGTTGGCGGTGATCTCTACGTCGGCGTTCAGACCGACGGGCTCATTTACCGAGTCAGCGGTTCGTACGACAACCCAAAGACCTCAGTGTGGTTCGATGTTCGCACTGCAATTGAACTCTCGACTGACCAAGTCCTCGACAACACAAACAACGCCCACGGTGGCCTTCGATCGATCGCATTCCACCCCGGCTTCCTGACGAACGGCCTGTTCTATACCTCCGTCATGGAGCGCAGGCCAGACAGCACTGGCGGCCACCGCTATATCAGTGACGTCGCGACGCCAATAGCGGCGGACAGCGTTCTCATCGAATGGCGCATTGACCTCACCACGATGAAGCCCATCTCGACGAGCTACCGAGAAGTGTTCCGCGTCGGAATGCCGGTCTACGACCACCCCATCAAGGGCATCGCGTTTGACCCCTTTGCGTCACCAGGCGACGAGAACTACGGCCTTCTCTATGTTGGGCATGGCGATGGATCAGTGCTTTCTGCCCTTGCTGGCGGTGGGCAAAACAACGATGCACTCGGAAAGATTCTTCGCATCGATCCGACCGTGCACGGCGGGTCCCCATACCGCATCTCTCCGTCCAATCCATTCGTCAATGATCCGTCGATGCCGGGTGAGGTCTTCTCGTTCGGCCATCGCAACCCACACAATCTTGCATTCGTTCGCTACAACGGTACGAGCGTGCTGCTGGTCGCAGAGGCGGGCCGAGACAACGTCGAAGAGATAAACATCATCAAAGGCGGAGACGACTATGGCTGGCCCCAGCGCGAAGGCACGTTTGTCCATCTGGCCGCCGGAGGTGAAGACGTTGGCGTCACCCCACTACCACTGAACGACGCCCAGAATGGCTTCACATACCCGGCCGCCCAGCTCGGCCACACCGGTGCGCCGAACGAGGCCATTGCCGGCGGGTACGCGATCGACAACAACTCTGATCTTGACGGCCACTACTTCTACTCGGACTTCCCGATTTCTGGGAAGCTCTACCACAGCTCCGTAGAGGAACTCGTCGGCGCCACAACCAAGCTTGACCCTGCCGATCCATCACGGGACAGTCCGACAGACCTCAGCCAAGCCACGATCCGCCTGGCAACAATTCGGTTTGACCACGACGCCAACGAAACAACACGATCTACTTGGTGACCTCGTCGCTACCGAAGGAGCCAGTCACACCAGAACCACCAAAGCCAGGAACCGCGTGGGGCGTGACGAGTACGCCGAGACCTATCCGGTGTCCCGCTCGCACCGACCCGTCGCTCCGATGCGGCCGGTTGGCCTCCGACGCATGGCAGTTCCTGCTCGACGCAGCAAAAACCCTCGCGCCACGCGATTAGGCGAGCAGCGAGCGAGCGATTGCCGTGGTTTGGATCTCGTCTGTGCCTGCGTAAATCTGGAGCACCTTGGCATCTCGGGCCAACTGCTCGACCTGATACTCAGCCATATAGCCATTGCCACCATGAAGCTGTACAGCCTCGAGCGCAATCTCGGTAGCGGCCTGAGCGGAGTACAACTTCATTGCTGAGGCTTCAGCGAAGGTCATGGTCTTGCCTTCTTTCGAAAGCTCAATGGTGCGGAACACAAGATTCTGCACATTCATTCGCGCCACCTCCATTTTCGCCAGCTTCAGCTGGATGAGCTGGAAGTCGCCGATTCGCTGACCAAACTGCTCGCGGTTCTTGGCGTACTCAATCGACAACTCAAGGCACTGTTCAATAATTCCGAGCGCCATAGCGGCCACCCCGGAGCGTTCCTGCTGAAAGGTCGATTTGGCCCCTTCGCGACCGCCACTCTTCACATCCTCGGTCTCACCGATCAGACGGTCGATGCCGACCCTCACGTCGGTCAAGAACAGCTCGCCGGTTGGCGAGGAGTGCATGCCCATCTTGCGAAGCGGCTTCGACTGGACGAGGCCCGGCATGCCTTTGTCAAGGACGAACGAAAGCACCTTGCGTTCCTTCGGCGGGTTGCCCTCGTCAAGCTTGCAGATGAACACAATGGTGTCGGCGTATGGCCCGTTCGTGATGAACGTCTTGCTGCCGTTGAGGATGTATTCGTCGCCATCCTTGCGAGCCGTTGCCAGCATCGATCCAAAGGCGTCTGATCCGCTGTTTGGCTCAGTTATGGCCCATGCGCCGATCTTGCGAAGCGTGATGACATCGGCGGCCCAGCGTTCACGCTGAGCGATTGTCCCCTTGGCATTGATGGCGCCGGCAGTAAGTCCGGTCGAGACGCCGAGGGCAGTCACCATGCCGGGGCAATGGCGGCACAATTCGATAATTGGAATGAGCGACAAGCCTGCATCGTTGCCGCCGCCGTGGCTGCCCTTCTCTGGAGCCGGGCCACCAGCCTCAATCGCTTTGTCGGCCGCAATCCGCTTGTCGAAACTGGCTTGCGCCATCTCGTCCATGCCGAACGTTGCGTAGAGCTTGCGAAGCACCTCGTAAGGAGGAAGGTCTCCGTGCTCGAGGTCTTCCTTAATGGGCACGATCTCCTTCGCGATGAAGTCCCGCATCGCCTGCTGGATCATTTTGTGCTCTGGCGACCATTCGTACATGGAGTTCCTCGACGCTCGGATTCGGGCCAATCGGCACGTCGGAGAGTAGGCGAAGATCCTCCCGATAGCCCAAATCGGTATCGAATAGCCAGCTTTCTTGGCATCCTTAATAACTATCGGTGAGCGAAGTCCCTGTTTTTCTCGTTCACCACCGCAAGGAGCAATGCCATGACAACCGATGATTCCGGCGACCCAAAGACGTTCGAGGAGCTGGGCCTAGGCCCTGAGCTGCTAAACACCCTGAACGAACTGGGCTACGAAGAACCAACACCGATCCAGACCGAGGCCCTCCCCATCGTTCTCGCGGGCCACGACGTGCTCGGCCAGGCGGCTACTGGTACAGGAAAGACCGCGGCCTTCGCGCTTCCTCTTCTCGAAATGCTCGGGCGCAACGACAAGCGGGGGAAAGCCCCACTTGGTCTCGTCCTCACCCCAACTCGTGAGCTTGCCATTCAGGTATGCGACGCCACCCATCGTTACGGCCGCGGCATCAAGGCCCGCGTCTTGCCGATCTACGGCGGTCAGCCAATCCAGCGTCAGCTTCGAGCCCTTAACGACGGCGTCGACATCGTGGTGGCAACGCCAGGGCGGGCGCTCGATCACATCAAGCGCGGCACGCTCAAGCTCCACAACATTTCAATGGTCGTTCTTGACGAGGCCGACGAAATGCTCGACATGGGCTTCGCCGAAGACCTCGAGGCAATCCTTTCCGCAACGCCAGAAGATCGCCAGACCGTGCTGTTCTCGGCCACGATGCCTCGCCGCATCGACGACATTGCGAAGCGCCATCAAAAGGATCCCATCCAGATCCGCATCAAACGCGAAGAGTCAACCAGCGATGGTGCACCGCTCGTTCGCCAGGTTGCCTACATCGTCAACCGGGGCCACAAGGCGGCAGCGCTTGGACGGGTTCTCGACGTCGAGTCTCCCGACGCTGCAATCGTCTTCTGTCGAACCCGCAACGAGGTCGACCAACTTTCCGAGATCCTCAACGGCCGCGGTTATCGCGCTGAAGCGCTTCACGGCGGTCTGAGCCAAGAGGCCCGTGACCGGGTGATGAACCGGCTCCGCAACAAGGTGGCCGACCTCCTTATCGCTACCGATGTCGCCGCCCGCGGTCTTGATGTCGACCATCTGACCCACGTGGTGAACTACGACGTTCCCCAGTCGACCGAGTCCTATGTGCACCGAATTGGGCGCGTCGGACGTGCCGGACGCGAGGGAGTCGCCATCACGTTGGCCGATCCTCGCGAGCGCCGCCTCCTAAAGAACGTCGAGCGCGTCACCAAGAGCACCATCGCAATCGAAAAGGTGCCAACCGTCGCCGACCTTCACTCGCGTCGCCTCGAGATCACAAGGGCGACACTCGTCGAAACCTTGCTCGACGACGAAGACAACGAGAACTTTCATGCCGTGCTCGAGGCTCTCACTACCGAGTACGACATCGAAGAAATTGCACTTGCTGCTATCCGAATCGCCCATGAGGCGACAAGCCCAGACGCCGATCAGCGTGAGATCCCCGACATGTCGGCGAAGGGCGCCAAGGGCGATAGCCGCCCCGATCGTGGTGGCCGTCCTAACCGTGACGACCGTGGCAACAAGAGCCACGGCGCCAAGAGTGGCGCGAACAAGCACCAGTCGTCCGAAGGTATGACCAGGCTCTACGTGAGCGCCGGTCGAAACGCTGGCATCCGCCCTGCCGACCTCGTCGGTGCGTTTGCGGGTGAGTCGCAGATCAGCGGTAAACAAATCGGCTCAATCCAGATCACCGACCGGTTCTCGCTGGTCGAGGTTCCCGACTCGGCTGCTGACGACGTCATCCAGGCGATGCGCGGCGTGCAGCTTCGAGGCAAGAAAATTACTGTGAGGCGGGAACGCTTTTGAGCCCGGAGCGTGACGGATTTGGGCGGGAGCACCGCAACAACCCAATCCGCCGCCTTTCGCCGGCCGAGTGCAATCTGATCGAGTACGAAGGACCGCTTGTTCTTTGTGAGCAGCAAATGCGCTTCTTCATCGGTCCGTGGCGAGGGATGAAGAGTTACGTGATCACCCACCACAGCCGAGGTGCGCTCTGGCAAGGTTCAGGCGCCGAGTTGAACAATTGCGGAATCTACGTGACGGAGCCCGAGAAATGAATCTTGAAGGAGAGCTGGTTGTCGATGCGACGATGGATCTTGGCGAACTTGCCGTGTCCACATCGTTCTCGCTAGCTCGTGGTGAACTCATCGCAGTGTCCGGCGATATCGGCACGGGTAAGTCTTCGCTGCTTCGTCTCGTCGCCGGTGAGCTGCGAGCCGCCTCCGGCATCGTGCAACACGGCGCCAACGTCTGGGACTCGCATGACAGCTTCGTGCCTGCTGATCTCCGCCCAGTTGCGCTGTTGCCCCAAAACTTCCGCTCGGTATTTGCGCCAGAGGCAACGCCGTTCGACGCGATTGCAGCCGTCATCGGGGCAGACAGTGCGCTCAGCTTGCTCCACACCCTTGCGCTCGGCGAGCACGTGATCTATCGACCAGCGGACACTCTGTCGAATGGCGAGGCCCAGCGAGCCGCACTCGCATTGACATTGGCGGCCGGACCAGAGGTGCTTCTGCTCGATGAACCATTCGTTGCCCTCGATCGTTTGACCTCAGATGCAGTACACGCCTGCCTCGATGGCTGGCTGGCTGAGACGGGCACACCAACGATCATTGTCACTCAAGACGAAGCCGACCAAGATCACTTCGTCGACCGCGTCATCCACCTGCCGTCGCATAGCCTCACCCCCTAAGGCGTAACACCGGGACAAGCAGACCCCAGTGTTACGCTCCGGCGTCACGCCTTGCGGGTTCTGTCGACTATTTCGCGGGGCTGATCGTCACCTTGATGTAGTCAGCCACGTCGTCGGCAACGACTCGCACACTGTCATTTCCGTCAGCGGCGCCGGTATCAGGACCTGCTTGACGAAGCGGCTGGTCTGCACCGAACCCTGGTACCTGATCGACCTCAGTCCCCGCATCAATCAGCTGGAACGCCGAGGTGACATTGCCATCAAGCGGGTGACCACGGCGGAACAGATCCATGCCCCAATCGTCGGTGCCGAAAAACCAGTCATTCGACTGCACAAACATCGACGCCACATTTAGCTTCTGGCCAGGCTTGGCCGTGAAAGTAAAGGTGTATGCCTCGCCCGGTAGTAGCGGTCCGGGAGCATTTGCGCCAGCAGGAGTCGAGAAGACGCCGCTTTGGTCGGGGCGGTTCGCGAGGTAACCGGCGAGAACTGAAGCGTCGCCGTCCTCGGCTAACGCCTCAAGTCCTCGTCCCTTATCGGGACGACCGATCCGATACAGCGGAGCGACCCGTTGGCCGACGCTAAACACGCCGGGAGCAAGCGGCGTCGCGATACCGGTTCGTCCGGCGAGCGCCGCCGCCAGATCGCCCGGGCTACCGTCCTCGGCCAGCGCCTCCAGACCTTCGCCTCGGTCAGGTTGACCGAGCGTGAACAGCGGGCCATCACGGTGATGCACGGCAAAAACTCCGGGAGCAAGCGGACCAGGCACGGCACTGTCGCCCGAGACATTCGTGATCGTCACCGTGAAGTGACCGTTGCCGTCAGACTCGACTGACGCGTTGACGAGCGACTCAATCGAGGGAGCCGACCCGACAACTCGAATCGTGTTGTCCGGGTCGGTTGCACCGGTGTTTGGCCCAGACTGCCGAGGGGCCTGATCGGCGCCTTCGCCAAGTGGCTGGTCAGCCTCGGTACCCGCATCAATGACGTAGAGCTGGTTCGTAATGTCGCCACTGATCGGTGCGCCGTTGGCGTCGTAGAGCGACACCCCAGCCTCAAGCGGAGAAATTATCCAGTCGTTCGACTGCACGAGCATGGTGGCGAAGCTGAGTCGTTCGCCAGGGGCGGCATAAACATCAAAGCTATAACTACTGCCAGGAAATGCAGGCCCGGGCGTGTCGCTGCCATCAGGGTTAGCGAAGGCCCCTGACGCTGCATAGTCGAAGCCGTTGCTCACGTTCTCAATCGTCACCGTGAATGTTGTCTCCTGGCCGCCTCGTTTCTCGGATCGACCAGGGTCGGCGCTTGCCGGCGGCGCTGCGAGCACGAGTGCCCCGAGCGCCAAACCGACAACTCCAGCTGACTTTTTGAGTTTCCTGTTCATGACTACCTTTCGCGGCCAATGGCCGGTTGCGGGAACCGCCCTGAGAGGGCGTCATGAACGGAAACCGTCGGAGCACACGATCGTTGCCGCAGTTGCCGGTACTTAAGAGTCTGTTTACATGTCGCTTACCCGCGGTCTTGCCAGGTGCAGACGCACGCCTCGTTGCCCTCGGCGTCGGCGAGTACCCAGAAGGCCTTTGCTCTCGCATCGGATAGAAGCACACCGCCGGCCTCAATAGCGGCGGCAACTCGGCCCTCGGCGTCATCGTGCGGCACCGACACATCCAGGTGGATGCGGTTACGTTGCGGCCGGGATTCATCCATTTGCTGAAACCAAATGGCAGGGCCGATTCCGTCAGCGTCAACCAAGTCGTACACGATCCCGTCAACTGCAGCCGACGCCTCGCGGTAGCCAAGCACGGCAGCCCAGAAGGGTCGGATCGCGTTGATATCGAGAGCATCAATCGCGATCTCGATGCGCTCGGCCTTTGTTGGTTCGGTAGCCAAGCCATGCGCTGAAGCAAGTTGTGAGATCGATTCGGCCAACTCAACATCGAGATTCGTCAAACCCGAATGAGAGTGCGTGGTCAATCGGATCCTGGCCGCGCCCGGATACCGAAGGCTGATGTCGGGGTGGTGATCCTGGGCATCGGCGAGCGTTCCAACCAACGCAACAAAGCTTGCGCCCGCGCCAAACGACGCAGCCACAAATGTCGCTTCAATCGACCCGAGGATGTACCGCCAGTCATCAAGACCGGCCTCGTTGAACTCTTCTGCACTAACAAAGGTGGGCATGGGCCGACCCTAGTTCGCTAGCGCCCCACGCCGCCGTGGACGTCGAAGGAAACAGTGATGTCGCCGTCAACTGGATGGCTCTGGCACGTCAACACCATGCCGCCATCAACCTCTTCTTTGGTGAGAGCAAAGTTCTTGACCATTCTCACGTTGCCCTTCGTGACGACAGCCTTACAGGTGGCACACATGCCGCCCTTGCACGCGAACGGCACTTCGGCCCGAACCGATCGTGCATAGTCGAGAACCGATGGACCGTCTGGGTCAACCTTGACCACTGAGCTCCGGCCGTCGAGCGTGACGGTCATGGTGACGAGCCCCTCGGCGTCGTCTTCGACATCGGGGATCGACTCGATGCGTTCATCGAAGAACAACTCGTAGTGAATCTTGTCGTCGTCAACGCCAAGCGACCCAAGGGTCTCACTCACTGATTCGATCATCTCAAGCGGCCCGCACATGTACCAACCGGCAACGGACGGAACATCGATCAGACTCGCAGCAAGGGATCGAATCTTGGCTGCGTCGATGCGCCCTTGGAACAGGGGGATCTCATGGGGCTCACGACTGAGAACGTGAACGATCTGGAAGCGGTCGTGGAACCGGTTCTTCAGCGCTTCGATGTCTTCGAGGAACATGATGGACTGGGTGGTTCGATTGCCGTAGATCAGAGTGCAACTGCTGGCTTGTTCGGTCTCGAGCACGGTCGTTACGATCGCCAGCATCGGGGTGATGCCGGAGCCAGCGGCGAGCGCCACATAGTGGTTGGCCGCGTCGGGGTCGACCTCGTGCACAAACTCGCCAACAGGCGGCAACACATCGATGACATCGCCATTTTTGAGCTCTTGAGTGGCGTACGCGGAGAACACGCCGTTGGGGATGCGCTTGATGCCGACACACAACTCGTCGCTTCCGGCACTGGTGCAGATGGAGTAGGAGCGGCGGATGTCTTCACCGTCGATCTCTCGACGCAGGACTACATGTTGTCCTGCCTTGTGACGAAACACGTCGCGGAGGTCATCAGGAACCGCGAATGTGACCGAGACCGAGTCGGCGGTCTCGTCCTTGACGGTGACAGGGAGCGAGTAAAATTCGACGCTCATCTAGATCTCCTTGAAGTAATCGAATGGTTCGCTGCACGACTTACATCTGTAGAGCGCCTTGCATGCGGTGGAGCCAAACTCGCTTATAACCGATGTATCTGTCGATCCGCATTGGGGGCAGGCGACTGGTCGGCGACGAGTGAACATGACCGACCCGGTGGGCGCGGCACTCACGCTATGAGGAGCCGCAATGCCATAGGCGACGAGCTTTTCTTTGCCTTCTTGAGACATCCACTCGGTGGTCCAAGCGGGACTGAAAACAGTGTTGACAATGGCATCGGTGTGGCCAGCCTCGGCGAGCACCGAGCGCACACCATCATCGATGTACTTCATTGCGGGGCATCCCGAGTAGGTCGGTGTGAGCGTGACGACGATTTTGCCGTCGAGCTGCTCGATGTTGCGAAGAACACCGAGGTCCTCAATCGTGAGAACAGGAACCTCGGGATCTGGGACGCGGCCAACCGCGTCGCAGATCTCTTCAAACGAGATCTCGTCAGGAGAGCGCCCATCGAAGGAGGGTACGGAAGGAGCCATCACCATTCGGCACCTTGATGGGCCCGATAGAGCGACTGCATCTCTGGCAGGAGGTGGCCGAGATGCTCGGTGTGGAAGCCGGTTCGGCCACCAGTCCGCTGATAGGAGTCATCTGGCAGTTCGAGCGTTGCCTCAGCCAGGACCTCGGCGACCGTGGTATCGAACGACGCTCGCAAAGCGGTTGCGTCTGCTGCGATACCTGCTGCCACGAGTTCGGCCTCGACCTCGTCAGTTACGAAGAGGTCGTCGACGTACTTCCACATCTCGACAATGCCAGCTTGCATCCGGTTGTGGCTCTCTTCGGTTCCGTCTCCAAGACGGACGACCCAAGTAGCGGAACGACGGAGGTGATAGTCGGCCTCCTTCAGTGCCTTCTGGGCGATGCCAGCAAGCGTCTGGTCTGAGCTTTGCGAGAGCGCCCGGTAGAGCGGCACCTGATAGGCGTCGACGAATAGCTGGCGTGCCATTGTGTGCGCAAAGTCGACGTCGGGCTGCTCCACAAGAACTGAGCTGAGGATCGAGCGCTCGTCACGAAGCATCGCCAAATCGTCTTCGTCGCGACCGGCGTCTTCGACCTGAGCGGCGTAGGCCAGGAGGTGTCTGGCCTGCCCAATGTGGTCGAGCCCCACATTCGCAACAGCGATGTCTTCCTCGAGGTCAGGCATCCGCGAGACAAGCGCACCGAGGCGTTGCCCAAGAATGAGGTTGTCGTCAGCCAGACGCAGCAGATAGGTAACGAGTGCGCTGCTCACATGTGTCCGATCGCTTCAGGGATCTCGTAGAACGTCGGATGGCGGTAGGCCTTCGGCGAGTCGAACCATGCGTCCTGATCGTGTGGCTCAGAAGCGGAGATTGCGGCCGACGGCACAACCCAGAGACTGACCCCTTCGCTACGACGGGTGTAGACGTCTCGTGCGTTCTGCAGAGCGGTGTCGACATCGGATGCGTGAACGGATCCGACGTGTACGTGGTTAAGCCCGCGGGACGCCCGAACGAACACCTCCCACAGGGGATAGCCGCCGGCCGTGCCTTTCAGCTCGGCCTCGGTCTCGCCTTCGATAAGTGGTACTTCGTAACTCATGCGTATCTCCTAAGCCGTTGCCGCGAGCGTGCGGTCGTGTTGCTTGCTGGCGTGAGCCATAGCCGCTTCTCGCACCCAGGCGCCGTCGTCCCATGCCTTCTGCTTATGGGCCATTCGTTCTCGGTTGCAGGGCCCGTTGCCCTTCACGACCTGCCAGAAGTCGTCCCAATCGATGTCACCGAAGTCGTAGTGCTTCGTCTCTTCGTTCCACTTGAGATCGGGATCGGGGATAGTGAGACCGAGGAACTCGGCCTGCGGAACCGTCATGTCGATGAACCGCTGACGCAACGCGTCGTTGGTCTCGAGCTTGATCTTCCAGGCCATCGATTGCTCAGTGTTTGGTGATTGGTCGTCAGGCGGACCGAACATGGAGATCGAGGGCCACCAGAAGCGATTGAGAGCGTCCTGCGCCATCTCGTGTTGTGCAGGGGTGCCATTGGCAAGCGCAATCATGATCTCGTAGCCCTGGCGCTGATGAAACGATTCTTCCTTACAGACCCTGATCATCGCCCGGGAGTACGGCCCGTACGACGTACGAGTGAGCATCACCTGGTTGGTGATCGCGGCGCCATCGACAAGCCATCCAATCGCTCCCATGTCGGCCCAACTCAGAGTTGGGTAGTTGAAGATCGACGAGTATTTCTGCCGCCCGCTATGGAGCAGTTCATTGAGTTCATCACGAGCGATACCGAGGGTCTCGGCTGCGGAGTAGAGGTAGAGCCCGTGGCCCGCTTCATCTTGCACCTTGGCCATAAGAATCGCCTTGCGGCGCAAGGTGGGAGCGCGAGTAATCCAGTTGCCTTCAGGCTGTTGACCGATGACCTCAGAGTGGGCGTGCTGAGATATTTGGCGGATCATCGTCTTGCGATATGCCTCTGGCATCCAGTCTCGTGGCTCAATCTTCTGGTCAGCAGCCAGAATCGCCTCGAACCGCTCTTCATGCGATAGCTCGTTTGCCATCCACTCCTCCTCATACCTCGTCTGACAATATGATACTCATTCCTTGCCATTTGGCAAGTCTTGTGTATCATATTTTTATGACACCGATTGTCGACCAAGCGGCCGCCTACGGCGCGCAACCCGAGATTTCCGCTCGATCACTACTCGTGACGGTCTTCGGCGACTCGATCGCACCGGCCGGCGGTGTGGTATGGCTCGGCGACCTCATCAAGCTCGTCGAGCCGTTTGCGTTCTCCGATCGGCTCGTTCGGACCTCGATCTATCGGCTCGGTACCGAAGGCTGGTTCGACACCGAGCGGGTTGGACGCCGCAGTCGCTATTCGCTTTCGCCAACAGGCAGGCAAGAGTTCGCCGCCGCCGAGCGGCGTATCTACCACCCGCCAGTCGACGATTGGAACGGCGACTGGACCATCGTGCTCTCGAACACCGATCAGCTTGATGACGACGCAAAGCCAAGTTTCGTAGCGGCCCTGAGATGGCTTGGGTTCGGTCAGCTCGCAGCCGGCGTGTTTGGCTCGCCAACGGCAACTGTCGACGATGTCGAGTCTGCAGCTAGACGCTCGGCCCTTGCATCGTGCCCTCCGACGGCAACGGCACGGTTCGCTGACCTCACGGCGTTAGTCGATCAGGCATCATTCGCGGCCGACTTCGGCCTTGCTGACTCGATCGCCAGCTATGGGTCGTTCGTCCAAACCTGGGGTCGGGACGGTGTGGGCCAGGCGGCTACCGGCCAAGAGGCCTTCCTGATCCGAACCATGTTGGTCCACGACTTTCGACGAGCTCGTCTTGCTGACCCGGCCCTGCCAGAGGCTCTGCTTCCCACCGGCTGGGATGGGGGCGACGCGTACGCATTGGCAGCCAAGATCTTCGGCAGAGTCAACGACGCTGCGAACAAGTGGCTCGCCGACGACTGGCAGCTTTCGGCCGCACCCGCTGGCCGTTTCGCTACGCCAGTCGAGCCTTAACAAGCTCGGCGACCGTGCGGCCATCGGCTCGACCTGCGACCTCTGCATTGACGGCCTTCATGGCGGCACCCATATCGGCCTTCGTCGTGAAACCGCTAGCGGCGAGTGCCGACTCAACAATAGCAACGAGTTCGTCGTCACTCAGACCAGCAGGAAGGTACGACTCGAGCACCACAAGCTCGGCCCGCTCAGCGGCTGCTTGCTCAGGGCGGTCGCCAGAATCGAATGCCTCGGCGGCCTCGACTCGGCGCTTGGCCTGTGCCGCAATTACCTTCTGCACGCCGGCATCGTCAAGCGTGACTGCCTCGGAGCCCGACGTCTCGGCTTCTTGTACGGCGGCAATGATCGCACGAAGGGTTCGCATCGACACGGCGTCGCGTGCCTTCATGGCGGTCGTGAGATCGGACCGGATGGTCGTGATGAGTGGGGCGGCTTCGCTTGACATAGTCGTTGCTCCTGCAATCGAACGACAATCGTAGTCGAGCGAAGCCGCAGCCCGTGACGGACGCTACTTACTTGTCGCCACGCTGGCCGTTTGAGCCGTTGTTGCCCTTTTCGCTCTTTTGCTCGTGATCGTCACCGTCTGAGTCGTTCTCATCATCTGAGTCCTTCTCATCATCTGAGTCGTTCTCATCGGCATCTTCGACGTGGTCGGTTTCATCGCTATCATTTGAGGCCTCGTCAGCATCAGACTCCTCGGCGTCATCACCCTTAACCGGGCACTCTTTGTCAGCCTTCTCCGCCTTGCCAGACGCAAGAGCTGCGACTGCATGACCCTTCTCACAGCCCTCGAGTTCCGTTTCGTGCACAAACGCGGAAACTTCGGAGCCATGGTTGGCAGGTTTGTCGGACTCGCCGTCCTCGTCAGCAATGCTGGAGTCTTCTACTGCGTCGTCGACTTCAACCTCGTCGTCCGCAAGCTCGTCGTCCGCTGCTTCTTCGACGAGCTCTTCGTCGCTCGTCGCTGTGTCCTCGAACGCAAGTTCTTCGGAGGCGTCGACTACTTCTTCTATGCCCGACGGATCATCAACAAATGGAATGTCGACGTCATCGGAAACATAGGCTCCACCAACCGTTGCCGCAGTAACGGACGTCGCGACCACAACCTTCGCTGCCGAACCGGCGAGCGTGGAAAGAAGAGAACTAAGCATGGTGAAAACACTCCGTAATTGGGGGATTAGTTCTTCCTCGACACAACAGAGCGAAAACCTTTAGCCCTCCGCTCCTTTAGTTCAGAAGCTGGGCACGTTTGCCCGATCCGTATAGGGTCTGAACGTGCGCTTTCAAGAACCAGAGTTTCTGCCATGGGATGGCAGACGAGTTCCCGTCACGCTGCTCGGCGGCTACCTCGGCGCCGGCAAGACAACAATCATCAATGAGTTGCTGGTGCGCACGACCAAGCCGATTGCTGTTTTGGTCAACGATGCTGGAGCAGTCAACGTCGATGCCAAGCTCATTCGCCGCCAAGACGGCGACACCATCGAGTTCACCGATGGCTGTGTGTGCTGCAGTCTCAGCCAGGGCCTAGGAATTGCCTTCGATCAACTTCGCGAACGGCCAGTTCCCCCCGAGCACGTCATCCTTGAGATGAGTGGTGTGGCCAACCCAGACCGAGTCGCACCCTGGACAAAGTCGGCTGGGTTTGTGCTCGATGGGATCGTCGTCCTCGTCGACGCAGAGCAGTTTCTTGACGATGAAGCACACGGAGTTATCGGCGACACCTTGCGAACCCAGGTTCGTGCAGCCGACCTCCTCATCACGACCAAGCTCGACCTCGTCGACGCCGAGATGTTGGCTCGGGTTCGTAACCGACTGACGAAGCTTGCTCCAGACACACCAGTGCTGGAGCCCGAATCTGCGATCGCAACTGCCGGGTTACTTGAACTTGGCGGACGTCAGCCAGGAACCTCGACTCCCTCAGTCAGCCTTTTCGACGTCCATGAGACGACGTTGCTTCCGCTGCCAAACCCGATAGACGAACCAGCAATCCACGAGCTACTCGACAGCCTGGACGACAGCGTTGTGAGGGCTAAGGGAATCGCCAGAACACCAGATGATCGTCACCTCATAGTTCAGGTCGTCGGCCGGCGCCGAAGCATCAGCGAACTCCCTGAGCCCGAACAGCAAGAGCCAACCGATCTCGTAGTTATTTCGATCGCGAGTCGGGTCAGCTAAAGACGGCGCATCAGCGCGTCGATGGTCATGAATGCACGCCTCCGCTTGGTTCATCGCCGCTGGCATAACGGGAACCGCTTGTGCGATTGTCGCGTTCGTCGTACTTGTCGCCGGGTGGCGCAAGCAACTCGCAGAGGTTTCGATTCTCGGCTCAAGCCTTCTGGTGCTCTCATTGCTCATGACGGCGCAGAGTCTTGGCAATGTGAATACCTCCGGAACGATGGTGGAAGGGCAGCTCATTGCCCTTTTGGCACTGCCGGCGGCGATCCTCGTTGCGCTTCCGCTGCTCTGCCCTGGGTCTGCAGTCGGTCGACGGTTGGCGAATCACTGGCGATCGTGGGTCATCGCGAATATAAGCCTCGCCATTTGTCTCAGCCTGACGCTGGTTCATTCAACCGCGTCGCCATCAGCGTGGGCAAAGACCACCATCGCACTGCTTGCGACGGCGGCAACCCTGTTGCTCGTCAACCGGCAGTTGTTTCTCTACCGCGTCGGTCGGCGGCGGTCTGCCATCTTCACTGCCTTCGGTCTAATTGCCTTGGCGCTATCGGCGATTCTCGCGGTGCGCTCGACCCCGGGAAGTACGGCTTCATGGGTCATGTTGGTTGTCGAGAATTTCGGAATATTCCTTGCAAGCGGAGCGATACTTGCGGGCTACCGAACGGGTCGTAATGTCGCTGACGTCCTCGCTCCCCTCTTGTCGACCGAGCCGTTGGCCGCCCTTGAAGTTGGCCTTAGCCCCGAGGTCCACGGCTTCGTTGCCGCCCTCGAGAGGAAGGACCCCATCACCCGAGATCACGTTGTCCGTACGTCGGCCCTCGCAATGCGCGTGGCGATCCGGGCTGGTCTCGCTCCCGGCGCCGTCCGCTCAGTTGCACTTGGAGCGCTTCTCCATGACATCGGGAAGCTCATGATCCCGAGTGAAATTCTCAATAAGCCACAGGCTCTCACCGACGAAGAATTCGCATCGATCAAGACCCACCCCGAGCAAGGCGTACGGCTCCTCGACGACGCACCATCGCTTGTCGGCGCGATTCCTTCAGTCCGATGGCATCACGAGCGAGTTGATGGCACCGGCTATCCCGACCGCTTGGCTGGTGACGAGGTTACGCTTGAGGTCGGAATCGTGAGCGCTTGCGATGCGTGGGACGCCATGACGCACACTCGTCAATATCGCGAGGGTATGGGCGACGAGCGGGCGATCGAAATCCTTCGCCGTGGAGCAGGTTCGCAGTGGCGCGCCGATGCGGTGGCATATCTTCTGGCCGAGGTCGACGCAAACGGGTCGTCTGATCTGAGCAAGGTTCGCAACATCGGGGCTCAGCGATCGAGCTGCTGCGAAACGCTCATTCCGTTTGAAACAGGCGACATATGCGGCGAGACGGTTTCGACCAGGTCAGCTAGCTCTTCATCAAGTCGCTCGGAAGCGAGCCCGCTACCGGGGTTCCAACCCGATCAAACCACGCGTCAACATCGCCAAGGCCAGCGAGTTCAAGCGACGCCTTCTTAAGAGCGGCGGCGGCGCCCGGCGGGTAGCCAGCAACCTGCAACGCAAGCTCGGTCGCTCGGGCGCGTACTTGGTCATCACGTACTGACTCGTAGGCCAAGCCAAGCTCGACCATGCGACGGCCGTAAAGACGATCACCAACGAGCACGATCGAGAGCACGGTGGCAGGCGCATAGCGGGCACAGAGCCACGCCAGATTGTTTGGTGCAGCCATACCAAGCTTCACTTCGGCGACTTGAAGGAATGCCTCGTCGCCGACAATGACAATGTCGCCAGCGAGGGCGAAAGCCGCGCCGCCATTGATTGCGAATCGCTCGAGGGCGACGATCACCGGATGCGGGCATTTCGCCAGAGCAATGTGAGCCCGCCGGAGCGACTGGGGCTGGGTCGCCAACCAGTCTGGCTTCGGATCGGACTGCACTTCTTTAAGGTCAAGGCCTGAGCAGAATGCACCATCTGCGCCGCAAAGCAATACTGCGTTCACTGTGGCGTCGGTGCTCGCCGCCTCGACCGCATCAGCGAGCGCGTCCATCATCGGACCGATGATGGCGTTCTTTCGATGGGGCCGATTGAGCTCGACAGTCGCGAGTCCATCAGCGATCGCCAGATTGACGAGATGGTCAGACATCAGTTGCCTCCGAGCCGCTGCAACGCCTGCTCGGCGTCGGCAATTAGCTCATCAATTAGTTGAGCCGTCGGCTTGAGTTCATTGAGCTGCCCAAGCGCTTGGCCCGCCGGTGAATGAACAAGCGGTTCGACATCATGTTCGGCGATCGCGCCAAGGAGGTCACCGACGAGAATGTCTTGATATGGCATCTTGAGCGGCTCGGGGGCGCCTGGAGCTGACCACTCGTCAGACCACGCCGTCCGAATCATCCGCATCGTCTTACCAGACTCGCTTCGTTGAATCACCGTGTCGTCGCTGCCTGCGGCGAGCAGTTTGGCCACAAGGGTTGGCCCGAGGTGAGGTGCATGCTCGGTCGTGGTGAGCCACATGGTGCCCGTCCACACGCCCTCAGCGCCCATGGCGAGAGCGGCGGCGAGATGGCGGCCAGTGGCGACACCGCCTGCGGCGAGCACAGGAATGTCGCCAGCCAGATCAACAATCTGGGGCACGAGTGAGAAGGTCCCGATCTTGCCAGTGTGGGCGCCAGCCTCGGTGCCCTGAGCGACGATCATCTCGACGCCAGCGGCCAGCGCTGAACGAACGTGCCGAGGCGAGCCAATGAGTGCAGCCGTCGCCTTTCCGAGCTCGTGCGCCCGCTCGACGGCCGCCTTCGGAGCACCGATTCCGCAGGCGAACAAGTCGACGTCTGATGCCATCACGGCCTCAAGCTGGTCGGCCTCGATCTCGCTCGAGCGAACGAACCGCGTGCGCATTCCCGGTCCACTCGGCGCTGGCACGTTGTACTTCTCGACCATGCCAGCAACGAACTGACGATGCTCATCGGGGATGTGCTTCTCGATCTCGGCCCGATCATTGTGTTCTGGCATTCCTTGCGGCAGCACAAGATCTACGCCGAATGGTTTGTCGCCAACGAGGCGCCGAATTTCGGCCAACTCGTCTCGAATCTCATTCGGGAAGCGGCGCGTGGCCCCGTATACGCCTAGCCCTCCGGCATTAGTGATCGCCGCAACAGTGGCGATGTCATGGGCAAACCCGAATATCGGGGCCCGAAGACCGAAACGCTTGGCGAGAGACGTTTGAAGCGCGGTTGACATCTGGGCTCCTGGTGTGTTGATCTGCGACTCACACGTTGCCACCTTCGTCCCGGCGGCGCAATCTCGTCTCCCATTGATCGTCTGGCGATAGTTTTCCTTCGATGCCAAGCCACGTTTTGACCCTCACCTGCCCCAACCGACCAGGCATCGTCCATGCCGTGTGCGGAGCGCTACTCGAGTCCGGTGGTGACATCACCGAGAACTCCCAGTTCGGCGACCCGGATTCTCGCCTATTCACTATGCGGACCGTGTTCACCGCCCCAGCCGAAGACCCGACCGCGATCTTCGAACTCGTCTCGGAGAAGCTCAACGATCCGAAAGCCGTGCTTAAAGTCAGGCCTATGGATCAGCGTCCCAAGATCATGATTCTGGTTTCGAAATTTGATCACTGTCTCGTCGATCTCCTTTACCGTTGGCGAAACAACGAGCTTCGAGTCGACATTCCGGTCATCGTCTCGAATCATCCCGATTGTGCCGACATCGCCGAGCACTATGGGGTTCCCTTCGTCCATCTGCCGGTAACCAAGGAAACGAAGGCAGCGCAGGAAGCACAAATTCTCGCCCTCGTCGAAAAGCACGAGATCGAACTTGTCGTGCTCGCCCGCTATATGCAGATCCTGAGCAACGAAATGTGCCGAGAGCTCAGCGGGCGAGCAATCAACATCCATCACTCATTCCTCCCTGGCTTCAAAGGGGCCAAGCCATATCACCAGGCGCACGACCGCGGTGTGAAGCTGGTCGGAGCGACGGCACACTTCGTGACCGCCGATCTTGACGAAGGCCCAATCATCGAGCAAGACGTTGCCAGAGTGAACCATGTTCATTCACCAGCTCAGATGGTTGCGCTCGGTCAAGACACTGAACGCCTCGTGCTGTCAAGGGCCGTGCGTTACTGGGCTGAGGAGCGAATTCATCTCATCGGCGACAAGACCGTCGTCTTCCCCTAGCACCCCCATTGGTGTCGTCTCGAACTGGGGATGGCCCCGATCCGTGGTCGTCAGCGCGCCAATAGGTTGTTCACAAGGCCTCGGCGGCAGAGGCTAGAAAGATTGAGCGAGGCGCTGTTGAGGGGCAGCACCTCGCTCTCTTTCGTTTTGGCGGTTGTAGTCGTCTTGGCGCCATCGACTTCGGTGAAATAGGCTCCCACAATGCGCCAGGTACCCGTCATCGACATCAGCAACCCGAGTGCGACAGAGTCCGCTGCGGTAGACAACGCGTGTCGAGACCACGGCTTCTTCCTTCTTGCCGGGCATGGCCTCGATGACCTGATAGGTCGGACCTTCGACGAAGGCAAACGATTCTTTGGTGCCAGCAGGGCAGTCAAAGAATCGATCCGGCGCACTGCAGACAACCCGCTTGGCTACAACGATCGTGAACTGACGAAGCAAGTTCGAGATCACAAAGAGGTATTTGACTTCACAGACCCCGAACGAGAAGCCGCCCGCACCCGCAACCGCTGGCCCGATGGGCTTCCCGGCTACCAAGACACGCTGACCGAATTCTTCGATGCCTTTAGTGAACTGGCGGATCGCACGGTTGCCCTAGTGCACGACACGCTTGGCCTGTCCAGTGACGTGGCGGCACGACACCTTGGATCACGCCGGTCGAGCGCTGTCCGCCTCAACCACTACAACATCGGCGATCCAGTTCCCGAGGCAGAACGTGGCGAACTCGCCAGTCTCGCCGACGTCGCGCTCGGCCATCACACCGATCCGGGTGTTCTCACGTTGCTGCTCCAAGACAACGTTGGTGGTTTGCAGGCGCAGTCGGCAACCGACGGCTGGATCGATGTCGACCCCGAGCCGGGCACGATCGTGGTCAATCTTGGCGACGTGATGCAGGCATGGACCAACGATCGTTATCGAGCCGCCATTCACCGGGTGCAACCAATGACGACATCGACTCGCATGAGCATTCCTTACTTCTTCAATCCGGCGCCATCACTACTCGTCGAACCAATCCCAGAGCTGGTCGACACGACTAACCACTACCGGCCGTTCGTGTGGGCCGAGTTCATGCAGGCCCGCAACGACGACAACTACGCCGACGACGGCGCCGACACCCAGGTATCCGACTACGCGATCTAACGAACGGTTCGGGGTCAGACCCCAAAGTGTTCGTTTTGGGGCGAGCAGTTACTGTCGGCAGAGGAGCTCGGCGTTGACGACAGCAAACCAAGCAGCCGGGTCGGCCTTCCATTCGTGCCACGCCGCGCTGACGCTAGCCAGCTCTTCCTTGGTCGAAATGTCGTAGCTGAGCGCTTGTTCGCCGAGCGCTGACGCCTGCACTCGATCGGCCCAAAGGTTGCCCCACCAGTCACGATCTTCTGGGGTGGCGAAGCACCACGTGTCGGCCGACGGCGTGATTGACTCGAATCCCGCTTCCTGGGCCCAACCAAGCAGGAATCGGCCAGCATCCGGCTCGGCATCGTTCGTTCGGGCCACAGCCTGGTAGATCTCCATCCAGCGATCGAGGACCGGTAGCTGGGGCGCCCAGAACATGCCGTTGTAGTCGGCGTCGCGTACGGCAACAACACCGCCCGGCTTGACGACCCGTCTCATTTCTTTAAGCGCTGCGACCGGCTCGGTC
>JBBKWJ010000023.1:0-13751 GCA_037968895.1 Acidimicrobiales bacterium | reverse complement strand
ACGGTCGGTTTGGCGTTGTGAGGAGGGATTTCGTCTCTCAACTCTCGCAGGCCGGTTGCCGTAACTTTCCCGGCCTCGGTCCACGAGTGCTTCGGGTCGACGGTTTGAAGCGAGAGGAGGTGGCGAAGTTCGTTGTCGTTAAGGGCTCGAACGATTGCGTCAGCGATCGAACGGGGGCTAGTGGGATCAAACCGGGCCGCAGCGAGGGTTTGCACTTCGAGGAGGGACGAGTTGTCGCTGCATATCACCGGGGTTCCGCATTGTTGCGCCTCGAGGACGGGCAGACCGAAGCCCTCGTAGAGCGAAGGGAACACGACGAGGGTGGCAGCTTGGGTGAGGGCTACCAGTGTTCGGTCATCGACGAAACCAGTGAGAAGCACATCGAGGCCGACCCCAAATCGGGTGATTTCAGTCTCAATTAGCGAGCGTGAGGCGTCGTCAAGCTTACAGACGACGACGAGTTGGTGTGCCGCACGCGTTGCCTCGTCGAGCAAGGAGAATGCCTCAAGAAGGCCGACGATGTTCTTGCGGTAGTCGGGGCCGCCGGTAAAGAGCAGAAATTTCTTTCGGAGGCCGGGAATCATTCCCGATTCGACGAGACGATCTCGTACGCCCGACGCGCCAACAAGGGGACGCTCGAAGGCCGGATCGGCGCCAGCGTAGATGACATCAATCTTGTGTTCTGGCACGCCGAGGATGTGTACCGCGTCGCGGCGCGACGCCTCGCTGATTGCAAAGAGTCGGTCAGCTTGACGAAGCAGAGCGGTGCGGCCGACATAGGCAATTCGAGCGTCGTGGCTCGCCAGGTACTTCTCGGGAAACAGAAGCGGAATCAGGTCGTAGAGCACTGCAGTTGATCGCCAGCGGTCGCCCCTAGCCCACGTCGGCAGAATCGTCTCAAGGCCGGTGGCCTCTTCGAACGGCGAACTCATCAGGAACACACCGCCATCGGTGCGATAGGAGACGGGGACGTCATCAGTCCGGAGTGCTTTGCCGCTTGTGATTGCGACACTCGCCCCCGGTGGGATCGGGAACGAAGGATCAACCAGGTAGTCGGTGACCAGCGAGGGGTCGACCCGCTCGACAGCTCTGGCGAGAGCAAGAACATATCGGCCGATGCCGCGCTCACCGTGGTGCCGACTCTGAATGGCCCTTAGGTCAAATACGACGCGTCGGCTCACAGGTCGAACTGGGGAACGGCCGCTGCATCATCGGCCTTGCGAGCGACGACGAGGACGACAAAGTAGTCGCCTGTCTCGCAATCGGCAATCGGCCTGTCGTCGAGTACCCACGTAAGGTTGTCGATCTTACGAACGAGTTTGCAGACTTCGATGGTCCAACCGGTCAAGAGGCGCGTGAGGCGGTCGAGGTCATACACCCGCTGGAGTTCGTCAACTGAAGCTGTGCCGAACGGAGTGGTGACCACGCATAGTCCGTCGCTCTTCACGAGGCCGCGAATATGGGCCATGGCATCAATGTCGAGGTCGACTCGTTCGGCGTGTTTGTAGGCGCCTACGCCAAGGTGCTCGATCGTAGAAAGCAGCACGGCGGCGTCAAAGATCTCTGTTCCCTCGACGTCTTCGACCCCAACCTGCTGGTGGGTGAGGTTTGGGTGGGCGTACGGATACGCACCAGGCTCGACCACGGTGACCTGGTGTCCTGCTGATGCGAGCGAGAGACCTAATGTGCTTTCGCCCCCACCGATGTCGACAACGGATGACCGTGGCGCGAGTGCAGCAAGTTGTTCGTGGACGAACGGGACTTCAAGAATTCGCTCGTTGATCCGCTCGAGGCGGATCTCGTTTGGGTGCCAGATCGTCGTGACTGGTGTATTGAGGAAGTAGCCAGACTCTCGAAGTGGACCCTTAAAACTCAACGCTCGATTAAGAAAGTGAGCGCCGTAACGGTCGATGTCGGCCAGCTCAAGCGTGCGATCGCCTTCGGCATTAGACAACGCCTTGAGGTAGATCGAAAGCTCATCCATTGAGCTGCGTAGCTGGGCCGTCGAGAGCTCGGTTTTTGCCATTAGATCTGCATACCGCTGTGATGCCAGGCCGAACTGTTCGGTCAACGACTCATGGACCGCAGTATTTTGGTTAGCGAAGGTATCGATCCGCTCTACCAATTCGTTCTTGATCGCGTGGATCAGGGATTCTAGCCGTTGCGTTGTCGGGGCCAGCGCAAGTGAGATACCCGACTTGATCTTCGATTTGATTGCCATCATGCGTCCTTTGTCTTGCGGCGAGTGCCCCTCAGCACGTCTTCATCCACAGTGTTGACTTGAATACTCGAGTGATTGCCACAGCCTCTGCGGGATAGAGCGGCGGTGTTTCAGTGCCAAGGGCGAAAAGTGCGACCGGACAATCAGCTGAATCGTATTCACGGATCGTAATCCGATAGTCGGATTGATACGCGACTGCACGCGCCGACTCCATCGCTGAGATCCGGCCACTTCCATTAAGGACAAGTAGTTCAGTTTCGCCTCGTTCGTCCATAAAGCCTGCAACGTCGACTCCCGCATGTTCTGTGATGTTGAGCCAAGGCCGAAACGACCATGCTCCACCTGCCGCTGCCGCTGCGAGGTTGACTGCGAGCAACGCTGCGATCCCAACTGTTGCTGAAGCCCTGATGAGAAGAACGACGATTATCGCGACCGCAATCACGCTCACGGCGATTTGCCACACGTCAATTGCTGGAGTCGTTGGCCGGTTTCGGTCGCCGGCGATGAGATCCCATGGCAGCAGACTCGTGACCCTTATCTTGACGATTGCCCCAGTTAGCGCTGGCAGCTTCCATGCCGCCGCGGCAAGGCTCGCGGCGATGAGGAGTGGGATACCGGCGATCTGCGCCAAGTGATCACGGGTAGCCATAATCGACACAACGCCGATGACGATCGTCACTGGTCCAAATACGTCGATATACCGTGTATACAGAACCTTGTCGACTGCCGTGACACCCTCCAGAAAGAGGGTCGTGAGAACAATCGAGCCTAAAAAACCAAGGCCGAGTAGCCAAACGCCCCTATGGCGTCGAAGCGTCGGTGGAAGAATAAATGCGGCGGCGCCGATGCCGGCGGTTCCGACGAGGAGCGCCCAAAGCTGACCACCAAATGAGCCGATGATGCCGACGTAGTTTTCGAGTGAGGAAAGTAGAAAGATCCGATCGGTTCGTTCGAACGCCTCGGTGTCGGCCAGTCCGTCAAGTGCTGAGGCAACTTTGACCACAATGACGATGGCGAGCACGCCTGCACCGATGTATTTGAGCCTGCGATTCCTCGGCAGATCGCTCACGACGGCCGGGGCTAGGAGTGATGCGACGAGAAGCGGAGCGAGGCGGTGATGCACAATGAAAGCCATCGATGCTGCGGCCCAGAGCCAAAGCAAAGGCTGGAGCGCTCTGGTTGTCCCGAACCTCACCGCGGCAAGGGCCCAGCCGCTCACTAGCAGGGTGAGGACAGCTTCAGGCCATGCTCGTGTTGCTTGGAGAAGTAGCGCGGGATAGATCGAGGCAGTCATCGGGATGAGCAACCGTGAGGTGCGGTCGTCCGGCAAGAACTCCCTGGCGAGGCGTGACGAGAAAAAAAAGACGCCTGCGACGGCGGCTGCGTTAAGCAGCATCGCCGATTCGTAGGTGCGAGATACGCCCAGTATCGCGATGATTGGAGCGAGGAGGATGCTGTAGCCGGCTGCGTAGCTAGGTGACCTCGCGAGCAGGTCCGGTCGTCGCAAAGAAGCAAAGTCAACTGCAGTCTGAAGATACGTTCCTTCGTCGTCCCAGAGGATCGGTCCGCTCGATCGAGTTACGACGAGGGTGGCGAGCGAGATGAGCGCCACAAGAAACGCACCTAGGGCGACGTCGTTCGGACGTAGTCTTTCGAACAATTGATGCTGTCTCCCTGCGAACCGACGATGCGGTCCAGATGCGCGCGAACGGCAATTCTAGAGGTTCTGAGGCGTCAAAGGGGCTGATGGTGTATGAAACATGACGAGTTCGTCGAGGTATGCGGCGTCGGACCTTCCTCACTGTATATGGTGGTCGATCGAGTGTGAGGTCGACTGAGGTGGACCGCCTTTGTTGTTGCGTTCGTAATTGGGGGTCCAATAGCCATGAAACTAATAATTCAGATCCCGTGCCTGAACGAAGAAGCGCAGCTTCCGATAGCCCTTCCCGAGTTGCCCCGTGAGGTGCCCGGGTTCACATCGGTTGAGTGGCTGATCATCGATGACGGCAGTACCGACCGTACGATTGAAGTTGCACGTGAGCTGGGGGTAGACCACATCGTGCGTTTGCCGCAGAACCGCGGTCTTGCTGCGGCGTTCCAGGCTGGACTTGACGCAAGCCTGAAACTTGGAGCTGACGTCATTGTCAACACCGATGCCGACAATCAGTACGACGCAAGCTACATCCCGATGCTTGTCGCCCCGATTCTTCAGGGCAACGCCGATCTTGTTGTTGGTGACCGGAACGTTCGCGGTGTTGACGAGTTCTCAGGATTGAAGATCCGACTGCAGTTGCTTGGAAGCTGGGTGGTTCGCAAGGCGTCGGCAACCGAGGTCCCCGACGCTACGTCGGGATTCAGGGCGTATGGTCGGGAGGCAGCAATCCAACTCACCGTGGTCAATCGGTATACGTACACAATTGAGTCGATCATCCAGGCTGGCAAAATGAATTCAGCCGTTGTTTCTATTCCAATCGAGACGAACGACAAGATTCGCGAGTCTCGTTTGTTTGGCTCAATGTGGGGCTACATCCGCAGAAACGCTCTCACTATCGGACGGGTTTTTGCAGCCTATGAGCCGCTGAAGTTTTTCGGATCGTTGGCCGCCCTCGCGGCTGCGGCGGCCGTCGCAGCCTTCGTCCCCTTCACCTGGGACGCTGTAGTGAACGGTGATACGTCGGGCCACCTCCAATCGATCATTGTTGGAGCGATTTGCGCGCTCGCCGCAGTCCAACTCTTCGCCCTGGCCATCGTTGCCGATCTGATCTCGGGACACCGGCTGGTTACCCAGCGCGTGCTTGAGCGCGTGCGAAGGCTTGAGCTAGCTGCTGGCGTGCCTCCGTCACACTACGAACGGGGCGCTCTGCCCCCAAGTACTGCGTCGGAAAAAGGTGATTCGGCGACTGACGAGGCGACCGAGGCGGCGAAAACGCAGTAACGCTGAGCATTCTCCTGACGGCAGCGCCCCGTCGGTTCTAGATTCCGCTTGCTCTTCCAATTACCGCGATGTCGACGCCGGGCCAGTTGTCAGAATCAAGCCAGTTCCTGCCGTCGGCGATCGCTCTTACGGCGGGAAAGTCGCGAGAAGTGAACTGGTCGTATTGGCGGTGAGCCGTATGAAGCACCAGCGCGTCAAGCTTTGTTTTCTCAGTCATGGGGATCAGTCCCCGGGCAGAGATCTCGTCGTCGGTGTACATCGGGTCATCGACGACAACTGTCGCGCCCAATGCGCGAAGTGACTCGACTAGCGGGAATGTGCCAGAAAAGGCGTCTTCCTTTACCCCCGCTCGGTACGCGAGACCGAGAACGCCAACAGACTTGCCGTGTAGTCCCCCTTGGATCCGTCCATCGAGGAGGGACGCGAGGTGTGCGGGCATCGACTCGTTTGACTCGACGCCAAACCGAGGGAGCGCGGCATGTTGATCATTGAGCATGTAGAAGTGTGGGTACACGGGAATGCAATGACCGCCGACAGAAGCCCCCGGCAAATGAATATGGCTAAACACTTGACTGTTTGCGGCTGTGATGACGTCGTATACGTCAATTCCAGCCACCTCTGCGTACCGTGCGAACTCATTGGCCAGACCGATATTGACGCTACGGTACGTCGTCTCAGCGAGTTTCGTAAGCTCAGCAGTCTCGACGTTGGCGAGAGCCCAGACTCCATTCGGCCGGTCTAGGTCGGGCCTCTCATCAAAGTCAAGAACGGCCTCGTAAAAGGCGACGCCTTTCGTCGTTGACTCTGGGTCGACCCCGCCGACGAGCTTTGGGTATCGACGCAGGTCTGCGAACACGCGACCGGTGAATACTCGTTCGGGGCTGTGAACGACAAAGAGGTCTTCGCCGACAGTTAGCCCCGACAGCTCAGAAAGGCGCGCTGCGAACCGGTTACGCGTTGTACCGACGGGCAGTGTTGTCTCGTAGCTAACGAGGGTGCCAGGTTGCAAACCCGCGCCGATTGATTCTGTTGCTGCGTCCAACGCCCTGTAAACAGGTTGGCGGTCGCTGTCGACAATGAGCGGCACAAGGACCACGACAACACTCGATTTCGCCACGGCCCCTGATGTGTCGACTGAAGCGTGAAGCCGACCGCTCTCGACCGCTTCGGCCAACCGGGTTGGGAGTTCTTCCTCGCCAGGAAAGGGTTCGATGCCCGCGTTGACTAGATCGACCGCCCGCTGGTCGATATCGGCGCCATGCACCGTGTGCCCCGCGTTTGCGATCTGCACCGCAAGCGGTAATCCGAGCTTGCCGAGTCCAACTACACATACGTCCATTGTCATGCCTCGATTGAGATGTTCTGGCCAAGAGCGGCTGACGAAATGCACGCTTCAGCGACGGCAACAGCGGCACGACCAGCGGCCAACGTGACAACGTTGGATTCTTTGCCCAACGCGAGGTCGCGAAGCCCGGCGAGTTCTGTTGCCAGTGGTTCCGGCTTCGGGATTGCGTAGCGAATTACGTCGCCCTCAGTCACGCCACGGAAGTTCGAGATCGTCGACCATTCGGTGGCGACAACGCCGTTCGCGCAGAATGTGAGATCGGCGGTCAAAGTGTCAGCAATGAAGCAGCCACTTTCGCCTGTCACAATTGTTACTCGTTCCTTGAGTGGCGAGAGCCAATTGACAAGATGGTTTGTCACTGCACCGTTAGCGAGAAGGCCTGTGACAGCGATGAGGTCTTCATACTCTCGCCCAGTCTTGTGCGCGCTCTGTGCACTCACCGAGACAAAGGGGGAGTCGGCGATCCACGCCGTGAGGTCAATGTCGTGAGTAGCGAGATCCTTAACGACGCCCACATCGCGAATTCGGTTAGGGAATGGACCTTGCCGACGCGTTGCGATCTGGTAGATCTCGCCGAGTTCATTTGCCTCGAGTCGTAGTCGCAGTGCTTGAAGCGCCGGATTGAAACGTTCGATATGGCCGACACACGCCGGAGTGTCGGTTGCCGAAAAGGCGGCTATGAGTTGGTCGCATTCTTCGACGGTGTTGGCTAGCGGCTTTTCAATTAGGGTCACGATGCCAGCGGCGGCAAGCTTGAGCGCAGCGGCGAGGTGCGCTTCAGTCGGGAGGGCGACGACGCACATGTCGAGACCAGCTTCGATCAAGCTGTCGATGTCGTTGTAGACCGGCGTGTTCAAGGCTGCGCTGTACTGATCACCGACTGGGTCTGCCGCACCGACGAAGTCGACATTCTCAAGCTGCCCGAGCACTCTTGCGTGGTTGCGGCCCATCATCCCTAGACCGATCAAACCTGCACGAACGTTTGTCACCAATTGGTCCTTCTGTAGAGCGCGATTCTCCGTTAGGGTAGTCGAGCACCTTGGGGAAATGGCGGACTCGGCGACACTCGCTGGCTGTTCCCGACGTCTTTGCCCATCGCGAGTCTGGAGCCTGTGTCCATGTCGAACGATCCACCGTTTGTCCACGAGACAGCAATTGTCGAAGAGGGAGCCACCCTCGGCGACGGAACCAAAGTCTGGCACTTCGCGCACGTGCGTCGAGGTGCCCAAATCGGCTCCAATTGCACACTCGGGAAAGGCGTATTCGTCGATGGCGGTGTGATTGTTGGCAACGACGTCAAGGTTCAGAACCATGTATCGCTCTTCAATGGCGTAACGCTAGGGGACTCAGTCATGGTCGGTCCGTCGGCAGTCTTCACGAACGACCTACGACCACGATCTGGTGACGCCTGGCAGTTGACCCCAACGGTTGTCGAAGAGGGCGTCGGAATTGGTGCGAACGCGACCATCGTGTGCGGCGCAACTCTCGGAGCATGGTCAATGGTTGGTGCCGGTACGGTCGTCGTTGGTGACGTACCGGCCTATGCACTTGTAGTTGGAAACCCGTCGCGTCGAATCGGTTGGGTCAACAAGGCGGGCGACGTGGTGTCGCGCGAGCTAGAGCGACCACTAGAGATCGAGAATCAATGAACCAGATAAACATTACGGAGATAGACGTCGGTGGGCCCGAAACGGAGTCACTCGTACTCGAAGCTCTCCGGTCCGGACGTCTGGCCTCTGGACCACTCGTCGAACGATTGGAGGATGGGTTCGCCGCATACATCGGCGTCGATCACGTCATCGCCGTTAACAACGGAACTACTGCTTTGGTTGCCGCCATCGAGGCTTCGGGCATTGGGCCAGGCGACGAGGTTATTACATCTCCGTTCACGTTTGTCGCAACGGTCAACGCGATCTTGGAGGCAGGAGCCGTTGCGCGCTTCGCCGATATCGGTGATGACTTCAACCTCGATCCGGCGAAGGTCGAGTCCCTTATCGGTCCGGCGACGAAGGCGATCATGCCGGTCCACCTCTACGGACAATGTGCCGACATGGCGCCATTCATGGCCCTGGCCGCAGAACACGGTCTTGCGGTTATCGAAGATGCGGCCCAAGCGCATGGCGCGACGTATCGAGGTGCGTGCGCAGGAACTTTTGGAGTTGGCTGTTTCAGCCTTTATGCGACCAAGAACATGACGACCGGCGAAGGCGGATTCGTAACGACTAACGATGCAGATCTTGCTGACCGAGTTCGTGTCCTACGCAACCAAGGAATGCGGGCTCGCTACCAGTACGAGGTCGCTGGCCACAACTGGCGACTCACCGACATTCAAGCTGCGATCGGAATTCCTCAGTTGGCGACTCTTGACGACAAGGTCGCCGCGAGACGCTCGAACGCCGCATATCTCACAAATGGGTTGGCGGGCATTGATGGATTGCAGACACCCGTGGTTATGGAGAGCCGAGGCCATGTGTGGCATCAGTACACCGTCAGAGTCGACCCCGCGTCGGGAGTGACTCGCGATGACCTTGCTGAGCGCCTTACTGAGCACAAGGTGGGAAGCGGCATCTACTACCCGAAGGTTGTCTACGACTATGACTGCTATCGGGGTAACCCGAGCGTCATTCCCGGCGCAGTCCCGAACGCCTTTGCTGCCGCTGAGCAGGTTCTCTCTTTGCCTGTGCATCCGAATCTCGATGCCGACGATCTTGATCGCGTAATCTCGAGCGTTCGTTCAACGTTCGACTAGCAATTTGAGCGCTGTTGAGCGGAGCGAAGAGGCCGAGCTGGCCGCGACGAGAAGGTAGAAATGAAGGTTTTCACAGTGGTTGGGGCCCGTCCCCAGTTTGTAAAGGCAGCGGTTGTTTCGCGAGCGTTCGCGGAACGGGGATCCCAGTTCGACGAGGTGCTTGTTCACACGGGACAGCACTACGACCCAAACATGTCCGATGTTTTTTTCGAGGAGATGAGCATTCCTCGGCCCCAGCACAATCTTGGTATTGGCGGTGGCACGCACGGTCAAAACACTGGTCGGATGATCGAACAAATCGAGTCGCTGCTGTTAGAGGAGCAGCCCGACTGGGTGCTGGTCTATGGCGACACGGACAGCACTTTGGCTGGTGCTCTCGCAGCGGCGAAACTTCAGATCCCCATTGCCCATGTCGAAGCTGGTCTTCGCTCATTCAACAGGGCGATGCCCGAGGAACTCAACCGGATTCTGACAGATCACCTGGCCTCAATTCTCTTCGCTCCGACGGAACTGGCTCGGACAAACCTGAGTCTTGAGGGCATTGCTGGTGCCATGGTGTCGATCGTCGGCGACGTGATGTATGACGCAGCGCTGTACTACAAGTCGATTGCCCGAGAGCCTGAATGGTTCAAAAGCTCCGGCCTTGCTCTTGAGAGTTTTGTCTTATGTACCGTCCACCGAGCGGAAAACACCGACAACCCCGAGCGGATGACCGGCATCTTCGATGGAATTAGGAACGTCGACAAGCCGGTTCTGCTTCCGTTGCATCCGAGGACCCGAGCAAAGATTGCCGAAATGTCGCTCGAAGTGCCCGGTAATGTCACTCTTGCTGACCCGGTCGGCTACCTCGAAATGATCTGGTTAGAGATGAACTGCAGTCTCGTGATCACTGATTCTGGTGGCGTGCAAAAGGAAGCCTATTTCCACAAAAAACCGTGCGTCACGCTGCGAAATGAAACCGAGTGGGTCGAACTCGTCGATGAAGGTTGCAATCAGCTAGTCGGCACCAACCCCGATCGAATCGCTTCGGCCGTGAACAACTTCGGTGAATGCAACTTTTCGAAGTTGCTCTATGGCGACGGCGATAGCGCCAGCAGAATTATTGATGCACTCCTAGCTGACTGACACTGCTACTGATCCGACGCGGGTCGAGCCTCATAAATGACTTGATAGCTGAGCGTTGCTGGCGACCACGGCAGCCCAAACTTTGGAAGCCAGAGTCCGACGCCTATGACTCGATCCACAGTAAATCCCGAGTCGACTAACATCCGCTTCATCCAGCGCGGTGTGACGAGGAATCGGTGGTCGGCGGTATAGAAGAACCGTTCGGTTTGGAAGAGCTCCGCGAATACGATCGGGAATCCGAGTGGGTTTGGTGTCGAGAGAATTAGCGAACCGCCCGGCTTGAGCAGGCGGCGCGTGGCGCGAAGGAATTCGTGGGCGTTCTCAAGGTGCTCGATTAGTTCACCCGCGACGATCGTGTCGTAGGTTTCCACGGAGTCTGCAAGCTTGGTGATATCCATCTGCAATGTGGCCGAATAGTTCGCCGGTAACGAGGGCGGAGCCTCGTCAAGGTCGATGCCGGTCACGGTTCCCGTGAAGTACTTGTTGGGAATCCCTACGTACCCGCAATCGAGTATCGATCCGTCGCCAGCCATTCGAGCGATCAGTTTCAGGCGTCGCTGTTCGTACCACTCACTAATCACTTGATGCGCTCTCCGTCGGTGGGTTCTGGGGGTTGACTCGCGAGGTCGCGAGATGGTCGAAGGTGTTCGAGTCCAATCCACGCTAACGCAACGCCGCTCGTGAAGAACGCGAATCCTCGGAGTAGTGCCGCAGAAAGGAAGCCAGATGAACCGGGTAGGTCGACCAACTCTGCAGCGCCGGCAGCCAGTCCTTCAAGAACGCCCAACGCTCCCGGAACAACACCGGCCGCTGACGCAACCGGGCTGCCAGACGCGATTACGAGAACCTCAGAAGCGGTGGCGTCGACGTTGATGGTGCGAAGTGCTAGCCAGAATCGAAGGGCGGCGAAACCCACGTACACCGTTTCCAGCGCAATAGTGCTTGCCACGAGCTTTGCATCGCGAGCTTGGCAAGAACGAATAGCGAGGACTGCTATTGATGCAGCTACGGCGAAAAGTGCGGTGAACCCGAGCGCCGGACCAGGGGAGCCGAGCGTGAACAAGACTATCGACGATCCGGCTGCAGACACCGCAAGCCAGATTGTTGCGATTGCGCCAGTGCCTGCGACTGAAGAACCCGTTCCGGCGCCGCTGCGCCGAAGACCTTGGATTCGTACGGCCGCTCCTGCTGGCACCGGCAGGATATTTGCGGCGCTCGCAATTGCAGTCGTTCTAATCGAATCCCGCCACCCGACAACCGCACCGGCGAAACGCGACGACAACCGGTATTCGGCGGCGTTGAGTGGGATCTGGAAGAACCCAACCAAGATACAAATTACAGCCGCCGATTGGTTGATCTCGGACCAGGTGAGCTCGAGTGAACCTATAGACACGACCGAGAGGACCACGACGGCGATCGCTGCCACGATTGACACGACGAGCGTCACCCGCTTCGACGGACGTCGAGTGCGAAGCTCCAGCAGCTTGGAGAGGACCGCCTGCCCGCTCAACGTGTTGACTGCTCAAAGCTTGAGATGAGGTCGAGGTACCAACTGGTGAGGTCAACCTTAGTCTCAAGGAGTTGCGAGCGGCCTTCGAGGCCGCGGGTGCGTAGCTTGGCGAGGTCTGATGTTGCTCGATCAATCTCAGCTAGTGCCATCTCCCAGTCGGTCGGCTTGAACTGCGAGATCAGTCCGAAGCGGTCTTGGAGCTCGTTGAGCATTTGAAGTCGCCGCGCAAACGTGGAGACGAAGACCCCGGGCGTTCCAAGTAGTGCTGCCTCGATCGGAACACTGACGCTGTCGCCAACTACCAGCTCGGCGAACGCCAGAGCGTCGTGAAAGCGATCCTTTCGGCCTGGAAACTGAAGTTCGCGGAAGTCTTGAGGCAAGTCGGCTTCGCCCGACACGAACACGCGGCCTCGTTGTTGGAGTAGTTCGACGATGGCTCGTGCCGCTGCGTGTGGGAGGCCTTCTTCTCCGTGATCATGCGCAGCGCTGAGAGCTACGGTCCGAACTATGAAATATGGCTCATCCCCGACGCCAAGCTCCTGCCTAATTGTGGGGTCAGGCGTGAAGCGATCGGGGTGTGTGAATGCGAGTGACTTGTAGCTGGGGTAGCCAACATGGCGTCGTTTCGTACTCTCGGGCAAGCAGTCGGGGAGGGTTGTCATGGTCGCAAATGGGTGTGCGAGGTGATAAACGGGCCCCGCTTGCTTGCCGTCATCAGTGTCGAACAAGCCTTTTGCTCCTGGGACGAAGCGGCTGGCAATTGCTCCAGAAGGGTTACGGGTACATATGACGTCTGGCTTGAAATCACGGGAGATCGAGACGATCGAGGCGACTCGGGACAGAAGTTCGCTTCCCTGGCCTAGCCAGCCGGAGCGAGGCCCAGAGCCGACAACGCGATGAGGTATCGCCAACTCGTCCAACAACTGAGTTGTAACGTCTTTGGGTCGAGACACCACCAAGATCTCGTCGCCGCGGTCGACAAGCTCCTTAATCATGAATCGGTAGAAATGGACATGCGCAGGGTGCACGACATCAAACAGAACACGCATTGTCGGCCAAACTAGTGGACAGCTGGAGCAGGCTTAGACTAGCTCCTTCGCTAGCTCGAGCGATGCACCTCACGGTCGTACCTCTAGGGGTGAGTCGGCGACTAGAGTCGCAGGTGTTGTCGACAGACACGCCGAGTTCATTCGCCGATGAAGGCATACGTCAATGAGGCCAATCAGCCAGTGAAGCCAATCAGCAGAGTGATCTTCAATCTAGGCACCATTGTCACCGTCATCGGTCTGGGCGCAGTCCACGCCAGCCGATTCGACTATTCGGTCACCGGGACATTTCGGTTTCCTTGGCTCGTCGGATTCACTTTCATCGTCGTGGTCTTGGCCTATGGACTTGGGGTTCCCGACGTGGGAACCGCAGTCAGGGGCTCGAGTCTTACGCTCCTGGCGATGGCGGGTAGTATCGGCGTGGTTTCGGCCGTGCAGGTGGTGCTCGGCACGCCGCTACTTCCTCGATTCGTGCTCTTTGGCGCCATGGCTGCGGTGCCGATTTGGGGCGCAGTCGCGACGGCCATGGCTGGCGCAGGACAGCGACAGCGTGCCGCCCGCGATCGGGTTTTCGCGATTGTGACGACGGCCGAGGGCGAACGTTTGGCTGCGGATTTGACCGAAGGACTTGAGCGTGAGGTCACACTTGTTGGTACCGCTGACCCCGCCCAGGTAATCGCAGCGCATTCGCCGCTGCGCGCGATGGTGGAGGCGGTAGACGCCACGATCCTGGTGTTGGGCCGCGAGGTGGCAGAGGACGATTCAGTACTCGAGCAGGCGGCCGAGCTCCATTCGGCTGGCCTTCGGGTTCGCCCGCTGC
>JBBKWJ010000022.1:0-4843 GCA_037968895.1 Acidimicrobiales bacterium | reverse complement strand
TACAGCGACCTCGTGTTCGACTACCTGGGCGAGGATGCGTACTCCTACGTGTTCAACGGTCAGATCGGCTACCTCGACTACCAGCTGGCGAATGCACCTCTCGCGTCACAGGTAACAGGAGCCACGATCTGGCATATCAACGCTGATGAAGCCGACTTGCTCGACTATGACACGTCGTTTAAGAAAGATGCCCAGGACGCGATCTACGCACCTGATGCCTTCCGATCTTCGGACCATGATCCGGTGATCATCGGCCTCAACCTCGACACGGCGATGTCGCTGAAGTTGGATACGGTCGCCGATCTATCGGCGCTTCTACCTACTGGCAACCAGCAAGACGATCAGAAGATCCAGAAAGCGATCGACCGGGTTAACCAGAGTCTCAACCCGGCCTGGTGGGTCGACTCTTCGACACTCAACTCAAAGACTGGCAACAGCGTCTTCGATCGTGAACACCAAGCTGCGCAAGAGCTTCAGAAGGTGAACACGATCCAAGTGCAGTCAGCGATCGACCAGATCGTCGAAGCCGACCGGTTGCTCGCACAGAGGCAGCTCAATGCCGCAATAGCCGGTGGTGGCAAAGCCAGCGACATTGCAAAGGCGCAGGGCAACATAGCCGACGCCGCGGCTAGTGTCGCCAGCGGCAACTACGCCAAGGCTGTTCTCGACTACAAGAAGGCCTGGCAGAACGCCGTAAAGGCCCTGTAGCCGGGAGTAGAAACAGTCATGAGCCGGGCGACGATCGCCCGGCTCATGACTGTCCGCGTCGTTCTACCCGTATTCCGACCCCAACGGTGGTGGGCGTACGTCCGCCACCCACCACCGGCGAAACCTGCTACGGCTTCTTGTATGGGTTCAGGTGACCGTTGCACTCGGTGTTCGGCGAGACGCCGATCGAGCGCAGGGTGTCCCGAAATTCCTTGGGGATGGTGCCCCAGTTCTGAGTTTTGCCTGGATCCATTTCGTCGATCAGGTCGTTCAGGCCGCTGTAGGCACAGAAGAAGTTGACCTTGACTACGTTGTCCGTTCCGTTGCCGGTGATCTCACCAGCGCCCGCAGCACTAGCCCCTAGTCCCACAGCCAATGGGAAACAGAGTCATGCCGAAATCAATCTTTTCTACGTAACTTATTCACTTCTTCCCCCTCATTCATGCCGACCCTTTTTGGCCGGGCAACTCGGAATTTTACGCCTGCCCCATTGCACTGTCAACGCAATTTGACCCACTCCCGTGGATCTGGTTGCGGCTGAAGGTGCGTGGTTACGATTTCAGCGAGACGGACAGGTTGCGGCCTCGCGACTTTGACACTCACAGTGCCAAAACAGCTCGATACCGGCAATGTTGCGGTTGGCGGGCACGCACCGAACGAGCGAGCTATGGTCATTTTTCAATATTGGTGGGCGTACCTACGAAAGGTAATTTATGCAAAAGCATTTCTTAAAGTTTTTTACTGTTATGGCGATGGTGGTCGCCGTGATGGCACCGGCGGGTACCGCTTCGGCGGCACCGTCACCCCAAGCGTGCGCTAATCGCACCCTGAATCAGATTGACAAGTTCCTGGACTGCATCAGCGGCGACGATGCCATGGTCCATCTCCAAGCGTTGCAGGACATCGCTGACGCTAATGGTGCTGTTCGCAACTCGGGGACCCCAGGTTACGACCAGTCTGCTGATTACGTAGCCGGGTTGCTCGAGGCTGCCGGATACACCATAGAACGGCAAGTGTTTGCCTTCAGCCTTTACGCAGAAGTATCAAGCTCGCTTTCTGCCGATGGTGTTTCGATTGTGACCCAGACCATGTCGTTCTCTGGTTCTGGCAACATTGTCGGAGGAACCCCGATCCCAGTTGACCTCGACCTCGGCCTCGGCAACGGTTCGTCATCGGGTTGCGAACCCGCCGATTTCGATGGCCTTGACTTCTCGGGCTCGTCTGACATTGCAATCATCCAACGAGGTGCATGCTCCTTCGGGCTGAAAGCAGTGAACGCTCAGGACGCTGGTGCCGAAGCAGTCGTCATCTTCAACCAGGGCAACGCTGATGGTCGGTTTGACATCATCGGCGGCACGCTCGGCGAAGGTGTCGTGGGAACTCTCACGATCCCGGTTCTCGACGTTGCCTACGACGACGGTGTGACGCTGTCGGCTGCCGAAAGCATCGACCTGGCTGTAGTAACCACCATCGACACTCGGACCACCGAGAACGTGATCGCTGACCTCGACGGCAAAAACACCGACAACGTCGTGATGGCAGGTGCCCACCTCGACTCGGTCGATGCGGGTCCTGGTATCCAAGACAACGGAAGCGGTTCTGCAGCGTTGCTGACCGTCGCCCTCGCGATCGGAAACAACAAGAAGTACACACCGCAGAACAGCTTGCGTTTCGCCTGGTGGGGTGCTGAGGAATCTGGCTTGATTGGCTCAGAAGCGTACGTCTTCCATCCTGATTTCGGCCTCACTCAAGAGGAGTATGACGCACTCGCTCTCTACCTGAACTTCGATATGATTGCTTCGCCGAACTTCATCTATGGCGTGTACGACGCCGACGAATCGACGTTCCCTGCGCCAGTGTTTGTGCCTCCCGGTTCTGCAGCGCTTGAGGACCTTTTCGAGGCGTTTTACACAATCGAGGGAGTTCCATACGAAGACTCCGAGTTCTCGGGACGCTCCGACTACCAGGCCTTCATCGATGTGGGCATTCCGTCAAGCGGCCTCTTTACCGGCGCCGAGGGCATCAAGACGCCTGAACAAGCCGCTATTTGGGGTGGCACAGCAGGCAACCAATTCGACCCCTGCTATCACCTGGCTTGCGACACCGTCGACAACGTCAGTTCGGAAGCCCTTGATGTGAACGTCGATGCCATTGGTTATGCCATCTATAACATGGCTGCATCGACCGAATCAGTCAACGGCGTCGTCGGTGTCAAGGCAAAGGGCACTACCCCTGCCGATGTTGACTTCGACGGACCTCAGGGCACATTTGTAAGCGGAGGCGGCGGCTCCGACGTCCACGGCGGCCACGCCAACACCGAATAAGAACACAGAGACAATACGTAACTGACGGCAATCTGGGTCACAGCCTGGTTTGCAGCCTCAAAGGAGCCCCGGCCTTTTGGCCGGGGCTCTTTAGATCCACCGGGCCTCTTTCAAGGAGACGACGTGGACTACCGTCTAGCCATGAAAAGCCTTGCGTTCGTCCTTAGCTACCTGACAGGTCCGCTGCGCCGCCGCGACCTGCGCATGGTATTCGTGCTGCTGGTTACCTTCCTCCTACTCGTCGTCGGCTTCACCGTTGTTTTCCATGAACTGATGGCCCGGGAAGGTCAAGACCACAGTTGGGCTACAGGTTTTTACTGGACGCTGGTCACCATGACCACCCTTGGGTTCGGCGATATCACTTTCACCTCCGACATGGGTCGGATCTTCTCGGTCGTGGTATTGCTTACCGGGACCGCCTTCCTCCTGATTCTCCTGCCCTTCTCCTTCATCCAGTTCGTCTTCGTTCCATGGATGACCCGTCGCGACGCCAGCCGCGCCCCTCGCTCGCTGCCCAACGAGACCAGCGGACACTTGGTGCTTACCCGCCTCGGTCCGATCGAGGATGCACTCATCCGGCGAGCCGAGCAGGCGGGCGTCGAGTACGTGGTGCTGGTTGCCGCTCTCGACGAGGCGCTGCAGTTACACGATCAGGGCTACCGAGTCATGGTTGGCAGCAGCGATGATCCGGTGACGCATCGAGCGGCACGAGCCGCCTCGGCCGCTCTTGTAACGGCCACCTGGCCGGATACAACGAACGCCAACATCATCTTCACGGTTCGTGAGATCTCACCTGACGTGCCTGTGGTCGCCACCGCGACAAAGACCGCCTCGGTCGACATTCTTGAGCTTGCCGGAGCCACCGACGTCTTGCAGCTCGGAAGCCTGCTTGGCTCGTCGATGTCAGACCGCACGCTGCTCGCCGACGGCCGGAGTCATGTCATTGGGCATTTTGCTGGCGTGTTGATCGCCGAGGCACGCGTGGCAGGGACGCCGCTAGTTGGCATGCGGTTAGCTGACGCCAGCCTCCGGTCGAGACTCGGTGTCGGAGTCGTCGGCATGTGGGATCGCGGCGTATTCACCCTCGCCACCCCCGACACAACGCTCAGCGAGTCGTCGGTCCTAATCCTCGCAGCATCGCGAGAGCAGCTTGACGCCTACGACGCTCAGTACGAGACGGGCTCGGACCGCGACGGGTTGGTCGTAATCATCGGTGGCGGTCGAGTTGGGCGAGCTGCTGCAAGCGCCTTCGAGGCCGCTGGTATTCCCCACCGGATCGTGGAACAGGAGGCAGACCGTATTCGAGATGACCGATACGTGCACGGAGACGCCGCCGACCTCGCCGTGCTCGAGGAAGCCGGCATTCGTTCAGCAACTGGCGTGCTCGTGACAACCCACGACGACGATGTCAATATCTACCTTGCGATCTACATCCGTCGACTGCGCCCCGACATCCGCATCGTCGCTCGCGCCAATCTCGATCGAAACGTTTCAACGCTCTATCGCGCAGGAGCCGACGACGTGCTTTCCTATGCCTCGATGGGTGCAGCGGCGATCTGGAACCACTTTCGGGGAAACGACACGCTCGTCGTCGCCGAGGGTCTCGACGTTTTCCGTGCCCCAGTCCCAATCTCGATGCGAGGCAAGACACTGGCCGAAAGCCAAATGCGGGCCAAGACCGGGTGCAACGTCGTTGCAATCGAGGTCGACGGAGTTCTTGTCGGGAACCCGGGTGGCGATGCGCTCCTCGGGGCCAACACGAGCCTGGTACTCATCGGCGATGCCGCAGCGCAGACCCAACTCGCCGACCT
>JBBKWJ010000021.1:0-36930 GCA_037968895.1 Acidimicrobiales bacterium | reverse complement strand
CGTTCGGGTCGATGGGGTCGATGGGCGGGTCATCGAGACCCTGATCGAAGACAATCCTGAAGACTGGTCGGATCTCGACGAAGAGTAGTCCCTGAGCCGCGTCGCCTCGTCTATTGCTGGCCTTGCATCCATTCGACCTGTCGCTCAGCTGATCGCAGTAGGTCGATCATCGCTCGTACCAATTCTTGCACCAAGGCGACTGTTTGTATCGAGCCACCTCCGGTGATGTCGGCGTTTCTGGCCCAATCGTCAGCCGAGACTCCGTCGAGCTGATCGGCGAGAGCCTGCGCGTCGTCTGATAACGAGGCAACTGCCTTTTTGACCGTCATCGGAGCGCCGTCCGACTCCAGTCGATCGCTTGCCTCGAGCACGTGAGCGGAGACGGTTGGGGTATTCGACGTAATCACACCGCTAATGGAGGCTTTTAGTACCGCCATTGTCTGAGCTGCATCGTGCACCAATGAACTCAATGAAGATCCGTCTTGACCTGGTACGTCGATAAGGGCGACGAGATCCTCCGTGCGTGTGGCCGCGGCGTGGACGTGGTCGAAGCGTCGCGGCAACGAGCGGAGGGTCACGATGAGATCTCGAGGAGAGAGGGAGTCGTAGCGATCAGTCATGGCGTAAGCGTAGTTGCTCCGACGACCTGACTACAGTGGAACAGATTCGTCGCCCCATCGGGCGTCGTTGTACCAAGCGCCAGAATTGAGTCCGTACATGTTTGACGGCAGTTTTAGAACCAACTTTGACAAAGCAATGATGCCAATCGGCCGCAACCTGCAAAGGATCGGCGTATCGCCAAACGTGGTGACCGGTGTTGGCGTCGCAATGGCTGCTGGCTGCGCTGTTGCCATCGGCCTTGGGAACTTTCCGGTCGCGGTGTTGCTCCTCCTCCTCACTGGTCTACCAGACGCGCTAGACGGCGCAGTCGCGAAAGCGGCTGGCGTCGCCGGGCCTCGCGGTGCATTTCTCGACTCAACTTCTGACCGCTTGAGCGACGGGCTGTTGTTCGCTGGTGCCGGCTGGTACCTCGCCGGAACCGACAACCCTCGCATGGCGATGCTGCCGTTTGCGCTCTATATCGCGGCCTCCCTCGTGTCATACCAGAGGGCAAAGGCCGAATCGCTTGGCTATGACGCCAAGGGCGGCATCATGGAACGAGCCGAGCGATTCATCGTGCTCGGCTTCGGACTCCTCTTCAGCCCACTGTTCGTCTACACGCTGTGGGTCATGCTCGTGCTGACGAGTATCACGGCCGTCATGCGTTTCGTGAAGGTGTGGAAGCAGGCCACAAACGATCAGGCCGATGGGCCCTTAACCCGTGAAGCACGATCAAGGACCCGGCGCAGGCAGGCTCGCTCCAGCAGCGTATTTCGCGAACGTGCCAAGGCAAGGGCCGAAGCCAGACGACGCACTCGCCAATAGTAATTTGCGGGCGTCGCCGCTGATGCCGCGCCTTGCGGGCCAGACACTCGTCAGTCTGGAACTGTATGAGTAGACAACTTCGGATCTATCGGCTTGGAAGCACCCTTGCGGCCACGATTCCCCTGTCGCTACTCATAGTGACGGCGCAAGCTGGGGGTCGTATTGCGGCGCGTCTACGCCCCTCGATTGTGAAAGGGCTTGCGCAGAATCTCGCTCGAGTAACGCCGCACACCGTCGATGCGCCCCTGCTACGCAACTCAATGGCGAGCTATGGCCGGTACTGGGCCGAAACGTTTCGCGTACCCCGGCTCAAACCGGTTGCCCTTGACCGAGGTTTCTCGTTTGTCGGCCTCGAACGGATCGAAGACGTCAGGGCCTCCGGAATTGGCCCAATTATCGTGTTGCCCCACATCGGCGGCTGGGAGTGGGCAGCAGCTTGGCTCGGGCGCGTCGCGGGGATGCCGGTCACGGCCGTCGTTGAGCGCCTAGAACCCGATGACTTGTTTGACTGGTTCGTCGAGCTCAGATCCTCGTACAACGTCAACGTCGTTCCGCTTGGCGTCGATGCCATCGGGACATTGGTTCGAGCCGTTCGGGAACGACACGTCGTTTGTCTCGTGAGCGACCGAGATATTGCCGGAAACGGGGTTCCGGTGTCGTTCTTCGGTGCCATGACAACAATGCCGATCGGTCCCGCCGTGCTGTCGATTCGCACTGGCTCACCGCTTCTTCCCACCGCAGTTGTGTTTCGTGCGCACGACCGGCATTGCCAGCTTGGCTACCCTCTTTATGCCCCAGAAGATGGCTCGCTACGAGAGCGGGCGTCGGCCCTAACGCAGGCGTACGCCGCCGAGCTTGAACGACTTATTCGTGAGACCCCAGAACAATGGCATGTGCTATCGCCTCTGTGGCCGGATGATCCTGAGATCCACCAAGTAGGTTCGTGATGTGCGAATTGGACTGGTGTGCCCATACAGCGTTGCGGTGTGGGGCGGCGTGCAACAGCAGGTCATCGGGCTAGCCCGAACACTGAGGGCCCAGGGACACGCCGCACAAGTCCTCGCCCCATGCGATGGCATCCCGCCCGAACCTTGGATAACGCCGCTTGGCAACTCAATGCCATATGTCCAGAACGGCTCGATTGCGCCTCTTGCCCCAGACCCGCCGGCTCAACTTCGGGCCCTCGGCGCAATCTGGGACGAACGATTCGACGTGCTCCACCTTCACGAACCACTAGCGCCGGGAGCGACGCTCACCACGTTGGTCGTGAAGCCAGTCCCTCTGGTCGGGACGTTCCACGCCAGCGGTGAGATCGCGGCCTATCGCTATATGCGCCCCCTTCTGCGCAGGCTTATTTCGCGACTTGATGTGTCGGTGGCTGTGTCGGAAGAAGCGGCTGGGATGGTTAACCGTCATCTCAACGGCCACTGCGACGTGTTGTACAACGGCGTCGAACTAGAGAGCTTTAAGAACGCGACCCCCGATCGGGCGACGCAACCGTCGGTCTTCTTCCTCGCTCGTCACGAACCTCGGAAGGGCCTGGCGACCTTGATCGATGCGTCTAAGTACATGCCAAGCGACGTCATTTTTAGGATTGGGGGGGAAGGGCCTGAGACCGAGCGTCTCAAGGCGCTAGCCAAAAACGACTCGAGGTTCCACTTTCTTGGACCGCTCACCGATTCTCAAAAGCAGACGTTGTTGAAGGGAAGCGACGCATTCTGCGTTCCGTCGCTCGGCGGTGAGAGTTTCGGGATTGTGCTGGTCGAAGGGATGGCCGCGGGTACTCCCGTGGTCGCGAGCGACATTCCCGCCTATCGGGCTGTCGCCAGAGACGGCAAAGACGCCACGCTGTTTGCCGCTGGAGATCCCAAAGCGCTGGCTACGGCACTCAACTTCGTTCTTGAGGGCGGTGCTGAAGTCGAGGCCATAGTGGCTTCAGGCCGTGCTCGGGCGTCCGACTTCTCGATGTCGTCGCTCGCAACCGCATACCTCAAGCACTACGAAAAGGCCGCTGGCTGATACACCTCAATTGGGAATCGACCGCCTAGCCTGCTCCAAGGGCCGCGCGATAGGTCATCAGTTTCGAAGGGCCGGAAAACGTGGCTCTTCAGAGAAGGGACGAGAGTTGTCAACCGGTACGAGAAAGACCATTGCGCTCGCAGCGCTGCTCCTCGGCATCGGGCTTGCGGTTCCGCTTCTCGCCGTTTTCTTTCTGATTGGCGCCCCCTGGTGGCTCGCTCCCATCATTGGTTTCGGCGTTGCCCTTGGATTTGTCATGCTGCGGATTCGCCGCGCCGATCAGTACGTGCTTTCGAAACTCGGAGGCACGCTTGTCAGTGAAGACGACATTCCCCGATTCGCCAACCTGCTAGAGGGCCTGTCACTACGGGCTGGCGTGACTGAGCCTGACGTGTACGTGGTCGACGACCCGGCGTGCAACGCAGCTTCAGTGATGGTGGAAGACCGTAGTTCAATCGTCGTGACGAAGGGCCTACTCGACACCCTTAATAGGCTCGAGCTTGAGGCCGTCGCAGCGGAACTACTCGTCAGACTAAAATCAGGCGACGCCTTTGCAGCCACAATCGGCGCTGCGCTTTTCGGAATCCCACTTATTGACACCCCTCTCGCCGGTGCCGCCAAGCCACTCGCAGCGTGGGCGATTGGCCGCCTAATCACCCCCGATCGCGACATCGAGGCCGACATGGCCGCGGTGGCGCTAACTCGATACCCGCCTGGTCTACAGTCTGCTCTCACCCGAATTTCTCACGCGTCAGCGCTTCCTGCAAAGGCGACCGCAGGTTCGCAGCATCTCTGGCTCGTGACCGATCACACTGCCCGCACTGTTGTTCCTTTCTCGCCACTCGAGTGGCGAATCGAAGTACTTACGGAGTTATAGAACTGATGACGAATTCATCGAAGACTTCCCGCCTGTTCGCAGTGTTGGTTGCGCTCTCGCTTGGCGCTGCCGCATGCTCTGGGGGTGACGAAGCGACGGTCGAAACGACGGTCGCAACGACAACACCCCCGACTACCGAGGCGCCAACGACAACCGAAGCACCTCCGGAGCCGTATACCGGTGGGGCTCCATTCACCGGTCTCGAAGCGGCTGCTGGAATCGACCTCAATCGTCCTGCGCTTGCCGTCAAGATTGACAACCATCCAGACGCTCGTCCGCAGACTGGACTCGACAAGGCCGACATGGTCCTCGAAATGCGAGCCGAGGGCGTGACCCGTTTCATGGCCGTGTTCCATAGCCAAGACGCATCGCCGATCGGTCCAGTCCGCTCGTCCCGAACATCCGACTTCGACCTGCTCAAAGGTTTGAGCGAACCGCTCTACGCATCATCAGGCGGCAACAACTATGTCGCCTCAGGGCTTCGCGGCTTGCCAATTATCGCCGTCACGGCGCTCACCGAGAAGCTGTATTTCCGTGACAACATCCACGCCGCTCCTCACAACCTGTATGCCAACTCCGAAGATCTCTTCGAGCTGACGCCGGTGAACTCAACGCACCCAACCGGGTGGTTCTCCTATCGGGGCGAAGGCACCGACTTGCCAGATTCTGCGGTCGCGATAACCGGGCCGGTCACCATTGCATACCCCGGTGGGCCAATCGTGACGCACACCTGGGATGCCGCAACCAGTGGATGGCTCCGTACCCAAGACGGCCGACCGCACACGACGGTTGACGGCGACCAACTGTCGCCCGAGAACGTCGTGATCATGGAAACGGTCTATGTGCAAAGTGCGGCCGACGCGGTCTCGCCCGAGCTCGTCAGCGTTGGCAGCGGCAAGCTTTATGTATTGACTGATGGTCATGTCATTGAAGGCCGCTGGGAACGCGAGACGGCCGAGGAGCCGCCAACCCTGACCGATGACGACGGCGATCCCATCCTCCTCACTCCTGGACGCACTTGGGTGCTGTATCCAGAAGACGCAGGAACCCTGCTGCCGCAGAGCTAACTGTTGCCGCCGATCGGCGGTGTCAGAAAAGAAAAACACAAAGTGGCCTGCGAGCTGATGAAGTGGCCTGGGGCCGCCTTCTAGACTGCGGCTCATGACCGAAAACACCACTTCTCAGCCTGCGAGCTCAATCCGTGTCAAGCGCGGCCTGGCCGAAATGTTCAAAGGCGGCGTCATCATGGACGTTGTCAACCCTGAGCAGGCCAAGATTGCCGAAGACGCGGGCGCCGTCGCTGTCATGGCCCTCGAGCGGGTTCCCGCTGACATTCGCCGCGATGGCGGTGTGTCGCGCATGTCTGACCCCGTGATGATTGAGGGCATCAAGGCCATCACAACAATTCCAGTGATGGCGAAAGCGCGGATCGGACACTTCGTCGAAGCGCAGATCCTCCAAGCTCTTGGTGTCGACTACATCGACGAGTCCGAGGTTTTAACCCCGGCCGATGAGACCCATCACATCGACAAATTCGCGTTCGAAGTTCCGTTCGTCTGTGGCGCAACTAACCTCGGTGAGGCGCTTCGCCGCATCTCTGAGGGTGCGTGCATGATCCGCTCAAAGGGCGAGGCCGGAACCGGCAACATCGTCGAGGCTGTTCGTCACCTGCGCAACATCACTGGTGACATCCGCAAGATCACCCAGGCTGATCAGGCAGAGCTCTTCGAATGGGCCAAGAAGCTCGGCGCTCCATTGCCGCTCGTGCAGGAGATCGCAGAGACGGGCAAGCTCATGGTGCCAATGTTCTGCGCTGGCGGCATCGCCACTCCGGCTGATGCTGCGCTGGCTATGCAGCTTGGCGCCGAGGCAGTATTCGTCGGTTCCGGCATCTTCAAGAGCGACGATCCCGCCCCCCGGGCTCGCGCCATCGTCGAGGCAACGACCAACTTCAACGACGCTGACGTGTTGGCTCGAGTGAGCCGCGGGCTCGGTGCGCCAATGACCGGGATCAACATGGACGAAATTAACGTCACCTTCGCCGACCGCGGGTGGTAACAGGGCCTCGAATCGGCGTGCTTGCGCTGCAGGGCGCATTTGCGAAGCACATCGAAGTCTTGACCTCGCTCGGTGCTTCGGCGTCAGAAGTCAAGACCCCAGCGCACCTCGAAGCAGCTGATGCGCTCGTCATACCCGGTGGGGAATCGAGCACGATGTCGAAGCTGCTCGACCTCCAGGGTCTACGGGAGCCCCTTGAAACCCGACTGCGCGACGGGATGCCAGCGTTTGGTACCTGCGCCGGAATGATCATGCTCGCCTCCGAGATTCTCGACGGCAGGGCCGACCAAAAGGCCTTGGGTGCGATCGACATCAGTGTTCGTCGCAATGGCTACGGCCGCCAGATCGACTCGTTCGAGCATGGTGTCGACGTCGCGGGGTTAGATGGCGGACCGTTCCAAGCTGTCTTTATCAGAGCGCCGATCGTTGAGCGGGTAGGCGAAGGCGTTGAGGTGCTCGGCGAGGTCGACGGTATCCCAGTGGTGCTTCGCCAGGGACCCATTTTTGTGACGTCGTTTCACCCCGAACTCACCGACGATCTTCGCTTGCACGAGGCTTTTCTGTTACATCTGTAGACTTCAGCAGACTTCAACGACTAGCCGCCACGAGCACGCGAGGTATTCCCAGAATGTCGGGCCACTCCAAATGGGCAACAATCAAGCACAAGAAGGGTGCCGCCGACGCGAAGCGGGGCAAGCTTTTCGCAAAGCTGATTAAGCAGGTCGAGGTGGCCGCTCGGACTGGGGGCGGCGACCCTGAAATGAACCCAAATCTGCGAACCATGTTCCAGAAGGCCCGTGACAACTCGGTGCCGATCGACACGATCGAGCGGGCCGTCAAACGTGGCACGGGTGAGCTCGAAGGCGTCAATTACGAGCCGATTACTTATGAGGGGTACGCCCCCGGCGGGGTGGCGCTGCTTATCGACACCCTGAGCGACAATCGCAACCGCAGCGGTGCCGAGATTCGCTCCCTGCTCTCGAAGAACGGCGGCTCCCTCGCCGAGCCAGGCGCCGTGTCATGGCAGTTCAACCGCAAGGGGATCATCAAGGTGGCCCGCACGGTCGAGGAAGACGACCTGATGATGGCCGGCCTCGACGCTGGTCTCGAAGACATTGAAGACCATGGCGAGATGTGGCAAGTCGTGTGCGAGCCGACCGACCTCGACACCCTGCGAGAAGCTCTCGAGGCCGCAGGGATCAAGATCAAAGAGTCAGACACCACCATGATGCCGACCAACACCGTGCCCGTTGACGACATCGGCGTGGCCGGCTCAGCGATGCGCTTGATCGATATTCTCGACGACCAGGACGACGTGCAGGAGATCTACTCCAACATCGACCTCAGCGACGACATGATTGAGCAGCTTTCCGCCGCCGACGACTGACCGCGAACAAAACCCATACTGACGACGAACTGGTGCCGGTGGAACAGCCTCAGGCTGTTCCACCGGCACCAGTTCGGTGTTTTATTCAGTTTTTGGGCCGACTAGCGTGGTCCGAATTGATTCGAGCCTTCTGAGGTTGTCGCACTGCGCTCGGCCAGTGCGGACGAGATAGCGTCTTCGACCATCGTGAACGAGCTGACTGTGGCTGCTGCACTCTGCGTAACCAGTGCGGCCGCCCGAGCGTTCTCGACGAGTTGATGCGAGCCATCTGTGGCTGTGGCACTCCGAACGGCCAATGCGGCCGAGAATGTGTCTTCGACCAGCTGATATGAGGCGGCTGATGCCGCTGCCGACTGAGCGGGAACCATTGATTCAGCGAGCGCTGTTTTTAGGCCGTTGTACTCGGCGTTCGAAACGGTCGCAGTGGTTGTGTCCGAAGAGCCGATGCTGAGTCCGATGATGCCTGCGACAGCAGCGGCGGCGAAGGTGGCGCCGACGACTGGAGCGATCCAGCGGTTCGGCCTGGTGGCTGTCCTGTGCCCGGTTGGAGCGAAGGTGCCAGTCTGAGGGATGTGATGTACTGCCATGTCAGTTACTCCTGTTCGATGCCGCAGCCCCGGTGGCTAGGTCTGGAATCCCAACCGATTCGGCAAGAACTCTTGATGCAATACTCCTCCCGCCGAGTCGAATGGTCTGTGCTCCCCATCACGCTGACCCGAAGGTTGTTGGTTCTTTCGCCAAAACGGCGAACTGGTGCCGACGGAACAGCCTCAGGCTGTTCCACCGGCACCAGTTCGGCAAAAGGGGCGTCTGGGATTCGTTTACACGCCGCCGGCGACGCCGAGGAGACGGCTCCGTGTGACAGAGCGAACGCCACGGCTCAGCGAGAACAAGGCGATTGCCCATGCGCCCGCACCAACAAAGAACGGCATTGCGCTGTATCCGAACAACATGCCGGTCGACTGGCTATAGGCGACCATGATGAGCGGCAAGCTCACGAGGCCTGAAGCCTGCTGCGCCGCCGCCGTTGACTTAACCCTGGCTGAGAGTCGGAGCACGAGTGAAAGACAGATCGCCAAGAACGGTGGCAAGACCCACAGAATCATGACCCACCACTGAGCGGTCGGGAAGAACCAGCCACCGACCTCGGGACCCACGGTGACGTTGACGATCAGGGAATACAGGCCGAATCCGACAATTGTCGTGACATAGCCGGGCACCAAGCTGGCGATCAGCTTCCCGATGTAGATCTCACGAGCGGAAGCAGGGGAGTGGGCCAAGAATTCACCGGTGCCACGTTCTCGTTCGCCGACAATGGTTGCGGCGCCAACTGCGGTCGAGATGGTCAACGGCACGATGACTGCGACTGGAGCGAAGAGAAATACGGCTAAGGCGTATGCGGTCTGGCCTTGTGGGGTCTGTCCTCGCATCTGCTCTTGGGCTGCCGGGGGCAGAACCTCAAGGGTTTCGGATACCCGGGCGATCATTTCGACCGACCCAATCTGGGTGATCGTCATAAGAAGAATGCCGGGGATAATGACAAAGAAGAAGCTCCCAAGCAACACCATTGGAAACCAAAAGTCCTTGGCTTGGACCAACTGCTTTAGGTCGGTTCGGGCGACTGTCCACATTCGAGACCAGTTCATAGATCAGGTTCTTTCGGTTATCGAACGAGCTCGCCGGCGCGGGAGCGCCTGACGGGACGGCCGGAGTCAGCAGGGGGTGGTGGGACATCGGTGATGCCATCGCCAGATTCGCGGCGGACGGCGAAGTAGAGGTCTTCCAGAGTCGGGATGAAGGGGGCGACCGCGGTGATGCCAGCGCCAGCCTCGGCCAGCTCAGCAACGAGGAGAGGAATCCGCTCTAGCGAGTCGAGTTCGATCGTGGCTGTGTCACCTGTTCGCGTGTACTTCGCAACGAATGGTTCCTTCTGAAGCCGATCGAGAATCGCGCCACGCTGAGCCGAAATGGTGGCGACCGGAGTCGGCCAGTAGCGGCTCGCTAACTCGGCTGGCTGACCCCACACGAGGCTGGTGCCTTGCTGCATCACTACGACTTCGTCAGCTAGTCCTTCAGCTTCCAGAAGAAGGTGGGTGCACATGAGGACGGTTCGCCCGTTGCCGGCCATGCCGCGGATGAGCTCAAGTACTGCGAGCGCTGACTCGGGGTCGAGGCCCGAAGTCGGCTCGTCGAGGAGAAGGAGGTCGGGGTCATGCATGATGGCCCTGGCGAGGGCGAGCCTGGTCTTCATGCCGGTTGAGTAGCCACCGACCTGGTGATCGAGTGCCTGGTCGATGCCGAACTGGGCCGCAGAGGAGCGGATGATCTGGTCAGCACCGCCCCCACGGCCGAGGCCATACAGCTCGGCTGCGTAACGCAGGTTGTCCCAGCCGTTGAGGCGGTCATACAGCGACGGTTTTGCGGTGACGACGCCGCAGCGACGACGAACCTCTTCGCCATCGGCTCCACCGGGGTCAAGGCCAAAGACCGACACTGTGCCATTCTGGGGTTCCAACGCGCCGGTAATCATTCGGATGGCCGTCGTCTTGCCAGCTCCGTTTGGGCCGAGTAGGACCGTGACGGAACCTTTCGGCACCTCAATGGTCAGGTTGGACAGGGCCTTCACGTCGCCAAACGATCGGTCGACGTGCGAGACGTTGACCACAAGGTTTGCGCGAGTTCTTAGGGGAGTAGAGCGGAAGTCAGCCACAGTGGACTATCGGCGCGTTTGTTAAAAGATGAAGCAGCTCAGGATGATGTTGGGACCGACGAGCTGGGTCGTGCGTATTGGCCACCTGACCAGCTAAGGTCGTACAGATGTTCGTACTAGGTATCGACCCGGGGTTATCTCGATGCGGATTTGCCGTTCTGGAGCCAGGGCGCGCCGGCCGCAGCACCGCTAAATGTCTTGGTGTGTTGCGAACCGACAAAGACTTGCCGACGCCTCAACGGTTGGCTGAGTTGCAGCGCGAACTCAACCTCCTGCTCGACGAGTTCCGGCCCGCGGTCGTGTCGATCGAGCGGATATTCCTTCAGAACAACGTCCAGTCGTTCCTTGGTGTTGCCCAGGCCGCCGGACTAGTTCTGGCTGCGGCAGCAGAGCGAAAACTCATCATCGCCGAGTATTCGCCAAACCAGATCAAGGCGGCCGTGGCCGGTGACGGGCGAGCCGACAAGTTGGCGATGCAGCGAATGGTGCAAACTCTGCTTGGTCTTTCGGCGATGCCGCAGCCAGCAGATGCGGCAGACGCCGCGGCGATTGCGTTGTGCTATCTGGCCCACAATCCTGTCGGCCGAATAACCGTAGGATCAGAGCGATGATTGCATGGCTTGAAGGTCGGGTTATCGACTACCAACTCAGCGGCACGACGGCCGAACTCGTCGTCGCGACAGGCGGAGTCGGATACCGGGTTGTAGTGAGTGGTGATGCGCTTCGCCAAGTCAGGTTGAACGAGCCCGTCACGCTGCACGTGCACCATCACTTTTGGGAGGCCGACCAACGCCTATTCGGCTTTGCGACGAAGGACGAGCGGATTGCCTTCGTTGGTTTGCTCGCGGCCCACAAGGTTGGCCCTGCGTTGGCGCTCGCGATCATCTCGACCTACCGCCCTGCGGAACTGGCCACGATTTTGGCTACCGACGACCTTGACGCACTCTGTGCGGTTCCTGGTGTTGGGAAGAAGACAGCCCAACGACTGCTCGTCGACCTGCGTTCTTCGCTCGTGTTGCCGGTCCTTGAGGGCGACGGCGGGGCCGGACCTGCTGGCACAGAGCCGACAGCCGGATCGGCAGTGCTCATCGATGTGCGCGAAGCGCTTAGTTCGCTTGGATACGGAACCGACGAGATCCGTCAAGCGGTGGCCGAAGTTGCCGCCGACGCCGACTCGGTTGAGTCTGGCGAGCTGTTGAAGCGGGCCCTTCGTTCCCTGGCAAAGGGCACGTAGTGGAGCAAGTCGAACGGGCCCTGCTAGCGAAGGCAACTTGTCATGGCGCGTGATGAGTGGGTAGACCCTGTGCCGATGCCGGTCGAGAAAGTCGGTGGCGTCGCTGACGAGGGCGGCTTGCGGCCTCGGTCGCTTGACGAGTTTGTTGGCCAGGCTGAGCTCAAAGAACGACTCGGCATCATCCTTGATGCAGCCCGCGCTCGCTCGAAGGCCGCCGACCATTTGTTGTTTGGTGGACCCCCCGGCCTCGGCAAGACGACGTTGGCCAGCATCGTGGCTACCGAACTCGGCGCCAACCTGCACATCACTTCCGGTCCCGCGATTGAACGCGCTGGAGACCTTGCCTCGATCCTTACCAAGCTTGAAGCGGGCGATGTGCTTTTCATCGATGAGATCCATCGGCTGCCGCGCCCGGTCGAAGAAGTGCTTTATCCGGCGATGGAAGACCACCAGATCGACGTGCTGCTCGGAAAAGGCCCGGCGGCCCGCAGTATTCGGTTTGAGCTTGAACCCTTCACATTGGTTGGGGCCACGACCCGAACGGGCCTCATCACCGGACCCCTCCGCGACCGTTTCGGATTCTCGTTCAGACTTGAGTTCTACTCAGCCGACGACCTCACCACGATCGTGGAACGGGCCGCCAGAATTCTCGACGTCACAATCGACGACCACGGAGCGCGAGAAATTGCCCGTCGGAGCCGCGGCACTCCTCGAATAGCCAACCGACTCTTGCGCCGCGTCCGCGACTTCGCTGAAGTGCGTGGCCACGGCGCGATCGACAAAGAATCGGCGGCCGACGGCCTCACTCTCTTTGGAATCGATGAACGAGGTCTCGACAAAGTCGACCGCACCTTGCTTGAGAACCTGTGTGTGAATTTCGGTGGCCGGCCGGTTGGCCTTTCCACCCTTGCGATCAGCGTCGCCGAGCCAACCGAGACGGTCGAAGACGTCATTGAGCCGTTCCTCATTCAGCAAGGTCTCCTCATGCGAACACCGCGAGGCCGAGTCGCTCTGCCTGCAGCGTGGCGCCACCTAGGCCTGAGTCCGCCAAAGGACCAGGCTGATTTCAACAACAACGCGCCAGACTAGGTCGATGCTCGAAACCAGTTTCTTTGACTACGACTTGCCCGAGTCGGCCATTGCACAAACGCCAGCAATGCCCCGAGACAGCGCACGGCTGCTCGTCGACAATGGCGATGAGCAGCCTCCCGACCATCGTCGGGTGAGCGACCTAGTCGCATTGCTCGAGCCAGGCGACACGCTCGTTGTGAACGACACAAAGGTTCTGCTCGCTCGACTTCACCTGCACAAAGCGACCGGGGGACAGGTCGAGATCCTGCTTCTCGAACCAACGGGCCGTCACCATGAGTGGCAAGCGCTCGTTCGGCCGAGCAAGAAGGTCAAGCCGGGCACCGAGCTGTTCCTCGATGGTGAACCTGCCGCCAGGGTCGACGGCGTCCTCGACGATGGCCGTCGTCTCGTCACGCTCTTTGCCGACGATCTGCTCGACCGAATCGGCGAAGTCCCACTACCTCCGTACATTCACACGACGCTCGACGATCCAGATCGATACCACACGGTCTACGCAAACGAACCTGGCTCAGTGGCGGCCCCAACTGCGGGACTGCATCTCACTCCAGAACTACTCGACGACCTTGAGGCGGCAGGAATTGCCGTCGTAAAGGTCGAGCTCAGGGTGGGACTCGGAACCTTTCGTCCGATCACCACCGACACCGTTGCCGAGCACACGATGCACACCGAGCGCTACCGGATCGAGCCTGAGGCGTGGCGCCAGATCAAAACTGCGAAGCGGGTTGTTGCTGTCGGCACCACCGTTGTTCGCACCCTCGAGTCCGCCGCTGCGCTAGGTCAGCTTGAGGGTCCGACTGATCTCTTCATTAGCCGGGGCTACGATTTTGCGGTCGTCGACCGGCTTCTCACGAACTTCCATGTGCCGAGGTCGTCGTTGCTGGTACTCATCGATGCCTTTCTGGGGTGTGATCGTTGGAAGGCGCTGTACGGCGAAGCGATTGCCAACGACTATCGCATGCTTTCCTTCGGTGATGCGATGCTGCTTTCTCGAGGCGTCCCTCGCTCCGATTGAGCAACGAGGAAGAACGCCGCCGCTCGATAGCGTTGCCGGGTGCCACTCTCGATCAGCATTGACGCCGTAGACGGTCCCGCCAGAGCGGGAACGATCACGAACTACCGAGGTTCGTTCCAGACCCCGGTGTTCATGCCGGTTGGCACGAGGGCCGCGGTCCGCACGCTTGATACCAATGACCTCGAGCGCCTCGCGCCGCCGATCATTTTGGGTAACACCTATCACCTGATGGAACGGCCGGGAGCCGACCTGATTGAGCAGATGGGCGGTCTGCATACGTTTATGGACTGGTCTGGTCACATGTTGACCGACTCTGAGGCTTTCAGATCTTCTCGCTTGAGCCCAAGATCACTGAGGAGGGTGCCACCTTCAAGTCGGTCTATGACGGTTCGTTGGTAATGCTGTCGCCCGAACGCTCGGTGAAGGTCCAGGAACAGTTAGGCGCCGATATTGCCATGGTGCTTGATGTGTGCCCGCCGTTGCCCTCCAGCCGAACGACTCAGGTCGATGCCATGGACATCACCGAGCGCTGGGCTATTCGATCGAAAGAGGCGCACACTCGCGCTGACCAGGCCCAGTTCGGCATCGTGCAGGGTGGAGTCGACGCCGAGTTACGTGAGCGGTCGGCGAAAGCCATTACGGCAATCGGGTTCGACGGCTACGCCGTTGGCGGACTTTCAGTTGGCGAGTCAAGGCCGGATATGGTCGTTGCCCTCAATGCTGCGACTGCGCACCTGCCAACCGACAAACCCCGTTACTTCATGGGAATTGGCGATCCGATTGGTCTGGTCGAAGCGGTCGCCCATGGCATTGACATGTTCGACTGTGTATTGCCGACCAGGCTCGCTCGCCACGGCACCGCGCTTACGAGCGAAGGTCGTATCAATCTCAAGAACGCAAAGTTTGCCACTGACGAGCGGCCAATCGACCCAGGATTCATGCACCCGTTGTCCGCCAGGTACAGCAGGGCGTACATCCGCCACTTGTTGCAGGCCAAAGAAGTCACCGCAGGTCGGATAATTACGCTGCACAATCTGGCCTGGCTGGCCAACCTAACTTCGCAGATGCGGGCCGCAATCGAGGCTGGTACTTTTCAGGAGTTACGGCAGTCAATCTGGCGGGTTTGGGCCCCAGATGACCAAACCCCGTCGAGCTAATCGATTCGATGAGCCGGGTTAGACAACATCGATCTGGCTGAGGTATGTGCGAGAACCGCCGCTTTACGATGGTTCCCGGCTAGCGTCTTCTGGCTGGAGGTTCGCCACAATGCCTGATGCGTTACCACTAATTCTGATCTACGGCGCAGTGCTCGCCGTCTTCTACTTCTTCATGTATCGGCCGCGTAAGCAGGCCCAACTTGCCGCGGACACCGCCCGCAACTCATTGGAAGTTGGCGATGAAGTGGTGCTTGACGCTGGCATTCACGGCTTTATTTCTGCTGTCGATGAGCACACGGTGTGGCTCGAAGTGGCCGACAAGGTCGAACTCAAAGTGGCAAAGAGTGCCATCGGCGCGAAGATCAATCCTCAAGACGACGACGATTCGAACGACTAGAGAACAATGCCAAGCAGTCAGAAGTTCCGCGCACTCTTCATGGTGCTCCTCGCCGTTGCCGGCATGGTCTACACCCTCATCGCCGGCAACAAGCCATTTCTTGGTCTTGATTTGCAGGGCGGAGTGTCTGTTGTTCTCGAACCAAATACCGATGCTGACGCCGAAACGCTCGAACAAACGCGTGACATCATCAAGCAGCGGGTCGATGGGCTTGGCGTCGCCGAACCCGATGTCAAGGTGCAGGGCTCCAATATCGTAGTGGCCCTACCTGGAGTCGAAGACCAACAGCGTGTCCTCGCTCTTGTGGGCGAAACGGCCGAGCTTCGATTCCGCGCCGTCTACTTCAACTTCGGCGGCGGCATTGTCGACGAAGGGGCTGTCGATCTGCCAGAACCAATGCCGGAAGATCCAAACGCGACGGTTCCCGAAACGGTAACCACCGATGCACCGGCTGAGTCAACCGGCACAACCGTGGCCACAAGCGAAGAAGAGCAAGGCCTCGGAGATGGCGTTCGTGGTCGTCGTCAAACAACAACGACGACCACCGCTGCAGATACATCGTCTACCGACGACACATCAACGACGACCGCCGGCGATGCGACGACCACCGACGAGACGGTAGACCCTGACTCAGCGGTCAGTACCTCAGACGTCGCAGAACTGACCGCCGAAGAGGTTGCAGTCACCGAAGCCTGCTTCGGCGATGACCGACAGCCAACAGATCCCGAGGCCGACGATGGCGCAGGATTCGCGTTAGTCACCGATGACGACGGCAACCTCTACTGTGTTGGGCCAACTCTGTTCACAGGCACCGCACTCGAAACCGCATCGTTCTCAAACCCCTCAGGACTTGAGTGGCAGGTCGACCCAATCTTCAAAGATGGCGAGGCGGGTATTGGCCAGTTCAATGCGGCCGCAGCGCTTTGCTTTGGTGGCAGCCCAAGTTGCCCAAGCGGTCAGCTCGCAATGGTCCTCGACCATAATGTGTTGTCGGCACCGACGATTCAGGCTGCAAGCTTTGTGCGCGACCGGATTCAGATCACTGGTTCGTTCACTCAGGAAAGCGCAGAAGAGGTAGCCCTGAAGCTTCGCTACGGAGCGTTGCCAGTTGAGCTCACTGCGCAGGACACTCGAACTGTGTCGGCCACGATCGGCGACGACGTGACACGATCCGGCGTGATCGCAGGCATCGTCGGTTTGGCGCTCGTGTCTCTGTTCCTTCTGTTCTATTACCGACTGGCCGGCCTCGTGGCGCTGATCGGTTTGATCATGTCCGGCATGATGCTCTGGACCGTTATTGCCTGGCTCGGCGAAACCCAGGGGCTAGCAATCACTCTCGCCGGCATTGTTGGTCTGATCGCATCGATCGGAATAGCGGGAGATTCCAACATTGTTTATTTCGAGAACGTCAAGGACGCAGTGCGTTCTGGACGGCGGGTTCCAACGGCTATCGACCGTGCCTACCACACCTCGATTAGCACCATCATCAAGGCCGATGTCGTGAGCCTCATCGCCGCCGCGTTGCTCTACTGGTTGACCGTGGGTGCCGTTCGCGGCTTCGCCACCTACCTCGGCATCGCCACCCTGCTCGACCTACTTATCGCCACTACGTTCATGCGGCCCGCTCTGGTATGGATGGCCGGACTTGACGCAGTGAAGAAGAATCCGCGATTGCTTGGCATACGATCGCATGACACCGGTTCAGGAGCAATCTCATGAGCACGCTTCGTGACATCTACAACGGAAACGCCAATATTGACTTCCGCCCGCTTTGGAAGCGTTCGCTGCCCGTCTCTGCAGCCCTCGCAGCCATCTCTGTAGTTCTTCTGCTCGCGTTTGGTCTCAACGCCAGCATCGATTTTAAGGGTGGCGGTATCTTCGAAGTTCCGGTGCCAGCGAACACCCAGACTGAAGACGTGCGTTCGGCCGTTGCTTTGCCCGGTTCGACGGTTCAGATCTCTGAGGCCGGCAACGGCACCGTCTACGCGACGGTGTCGGTTACGACTGAGCAACTTTCCGAGGCTGGCTCAATGGTTACGGCGCTGGCCGAGTTTGCTGGTGTCAGCGCGGATGAAGTGACTTCGTCGACGATCGGCCCGTCGTGGGGCGATCAGGTAACAAACAAGGCGCTTCAGGCTCTGTTTTTCTTCTTCATCGCCGTCGCCATCTACCTGGCTTGGACGTTGGAACCGCTCATGGCCGCCGGGGCGCTTGTTGCGGTATTGCACGACATTGCGCTCACTGCTGGCATCTACGCTCTGTTCCGGTTTGAGGTTAGTCCTGCGACCGTCATCGCTCTGTTGACGATCCTCGGCTACTCGCTCTATGACACAGTTGTGGTGTATGACAAGGTCCTTGAGACCGTTGGGGAGAACCCCGACCGCTTAGACAACTACTCTGACATGGTAAATAGTTCGATGAACAATGTGATCGTGCGCTCGATCAACACGACGATTACCACTGTGCTCCCCGTGGCATCAATGCTCATCGTCGGTTCAGTGCTGCTCGGAGGCGCCACGCTGAGAGACTTTGCGCTCGCCCTCTTCGTCGGCTTGATCTTGGGAGCGTTTTCGTCGGTCTTCATCGCCGCTCCTGTCATTGTCCACCTTCACCGCTGGAACGACAAACGCACGGGCGGCGACAGCGCGGTGAAGACGACGAAAAAGTCAAAACATCACGACTCGCTCAAAGATCAAGCGCGGTTGGTTCGGTAAATCATGCCCCTTGCGCATCGAGTTCTTCCTTGGCGTCGTGAACGTCAGCCGGTAGAACTCGAGATCGCGCCACTCGTCGAACGGTTTAAGGGGTCAGCCGGGCAGGAACAGCGCGATCTTGTCAGCCGGGCCTACCGGATGTCGGCGCTCGCCCATGCGCCGCAACGACGCAAGTCGGGCGAGCCATACATTGTTCACCCGCTCGCCGTGGCCACCATCGTGGCCAACCTGGGTCTTGACGACGTCACCATCGCCGCGGCCCTTCTCCATGACGCGGTAGAAGACACTGGAGTCACTCTCGCCGACCTCGAGGCCGAGTTTGGACAAGACGTCACCGCGATCGTCGACGGCGTAACCAAGCTCGACCGGTTGCGCTTCGATTCGATGGAGGCCCAGCAGGCAGCCACCTTTCGCAAGATGCTCGTCGCGATGTCAAAGGACATTCGCGTCCTCATCATCAAGCTGTGCGACCGACTGCACAACATGCGAACGCTCGGCGCGCTTCCTGCCGCAAAACAGGAGCGAATCGCTCGCGAGACACTCGACATTTATGCCCCGCTCGCTCACCGCTTGGGCATGCAAGACATCAAGAGCCAACTCGAAGACCTTTCGTTCGCCGCGTTGCATCCGAAGCGATATGCGGCGATCGAGAACATGGTCGCCGTCAGGGCTCCCGAACGAGACCTGTATCTAACCCAGGTCCTCGAAGATGTCAGAGGGCGACTCGATGAACTGCACATCGATGCCGACATCACCGGCCGTGAGAAGCACCTTTATTCGATCTACGAAAAGATGGTTGTCAAGGGCAGGGAGTTCAGCGAGATTCACGACCTTGTCGGCATCAGGGTGCTCGTCGAGTCTGTCCGTGACTGCTACGCCGCTCTCGGCTCAATCCACGCGACGTGGAAGCCAGTGCAGGGTCGTTTCAAGGACTACATCGCAATGCCCAAGTTCAACCTCTACCAGTCGTTGCATACGACGGTAATTGGACCTCAGGGCAAGCCAATCGAAGTTCAAATCCGAACCAGGGAGATGCACGCTCGGGCCGAACACGGTGTTGCCGCCCACTATCTCTACAAGGATGATGGCGACGACGACAGCGGCAGTATGCCGTGGCTCGATCGCATTATCGATTGGGAGAAAGACACCTCGGACCCAACCGAGTTCATGGCCAACCTCAAGCTCGATCTCGACGAGGAGGAGGTTTTCGTCTTCACTCCAAAGGGTCGCGTCGTCACGTTGCCGACTGGCTCGACGCCGCTCGACTTCGCATACAGCATTCATACCGATGTTGGCCACCGCACAGTCGGGGCCAAGGTTAATGGTCGACTAGTAGCACTTTCTGAGCCACTCATATCGGGCGAGACCGTCGAGATTTTCACCTCGAAGGTTGAGGGAGCCGGCCCGTCCCGTGACTGGCTCGACATTGTTAAGACACACAAGGCGTCAAGCAAAATCAAACAGTGGTTCTCGCGCGAGCGTCGTGAAGACGCCATTTCGACTGGCCAAGACGATCTTGTGAAGGCGTTGCGACGCGAAGGGCTGCCGGTACAGAAGATTGCGGCGGCAAAGCTGGTTGAAAAGCTCGCGATCGAGATGGACTACCCCGATCTCGCAGCGCTACATGTTGCTATCGGCGAACATCGGGTATCTCCAAAGTCGATTGCCTCTCGAGTCGCGAAGATGCTCGACGGCGTCGCCAACGATGTTGAAGACTCGCTCCCCGTCACGATGCGACGGCAGCGAAGGCGACGGTCGGCAGGCTCCGGCGGCATCCACGTCGAAGGACTCGACGACGTGCTCGTTCGTTTGTCGAAATGTTGCACGCCAGTGCCTGGCGACGACATCATCGGCTTCGTGACTCGTGGTCGCGGCGTTTCCGTGCACCGCGCAGACTGCTCAAATGCAGTGTCGCTGTCGAGCGCCCAGAATGATCGAGTAATTGATGTTGAATGGGATGCCGACGGTATGGCCGACGACTTCATTGCATCAATCGAAGTGAAGGCCTATGACCGGAGCCAGTTGCTGGCCAACGTGTGCCAACTCTTCTCTGATCACCACGTCAATATCACCGCCACATCAAGCGCCACCAGTGATGACCGGATTGCCAAGCTCCGTTTTGAGTTTGAGATTGCTGATCCTGGCCATCTCGAGGCCCTGCTTCGCTCGATCAGAGCTGTCGACGGCGTCTACGACGTGTATCGCACGCTCCCTGGCCGCGGCAACTAACCGTTCGCTTTCGTCAAGCGGAACGGTTGAGCACGATCGGGCTCTGGTTCTTTCGGTAGGCCTAGGACACGCTCGCCAATAATGTTCCGTTGAATCTGATCGGTGCCCCCGCCTATAGAAGTGAAGTAGGCGTTTAGTTGGGAGTAGTTCGCATCACGGGACTCAGGGTGCTGGTCGCCATCGAGCATGGCATCGTTGCCGAGTAGATGCCCTTGCAGGCGACCAGCCGAGTGCAAGATTTCTGACATGGCTAGCTTGCCGAGCGAGACGAGAGGCGAAGCACCGTCTTTCTTCATCTGTGTCGTGGCTCTCGTGCCAGTCCATTCGTTCACCATTTTGATGCAGTAGAGCTTGGCGATGCGCTGGCGGATGATTGGATCGCTCGCTTTTCCGACACGGTGCGCGAGGTTAACCAGCGACACGTCTGGCCGGGGAATGATGCCATGGGCCTTCGCCGTGGCGCCTTCTGCGTTGTTGCCAGACGGCGAGACTTTGGTGATGCCCATCACTGCCCGTTCGTAGGCGAGGGCGGTTTGCAGCACCATCCAGCCGGCATTGAGGTCGCCGAGGCGATGCGAGTCTGGGACACGGGCCTCGCTGATGAACACCTCGTTGAAGCGGGAATCGCCGGTGGCTTGCCGGAGCGGGCGGACCTCGACGCCCGGCTGCTTCATAGGGAAGAAGAAGAACGTGATGCCGCGGTGCTTTGGTTGATCCCAATCGGTTCGAGCGATCAGCATCCCGTAGTCGGCATCTTTGCCGCCCGAGGTCCACACTTTCTGACCGGTAATGATCCACTCGTCGCCATCTTTGACGGCCGTAGTGCGAAGGCCAGCGAGGTCAGACCCAGCGCCCGGCTCGCTATAGAGGAGGCACATTGCCACCTCGTCGAGCAGCAGCCTACGAATGAAGGCCTGCTTGAGTTCAGTTGACCCATGCCGGACCATCGTGCCGGCCCACAAATTGAATCGGTCCTGGCCGGTGCCGGGCACTTTCCTCTCCCTAAAGAGTTCTTCGCATGCCTTTGCCTGGTCGTCGGAGAGGCCGCGGCCGCAGGATTCGACGGGCCACCGCATTGCCGACCAGCCATTGTCGACCATCGCAACCGCCCATTCGTGGCGATCAACCGTATGGCTCCAATGCTCATCGAGGAACTGTGTGGCTTGTTCGACGGCGGTAACGCTCATGGGCGCATATTACCGTTAGGGCTAAACCCGTCAAATTCGGCGAGCTTGGTGGCTCGCTGTCGCGAGCATGAACTGGTGAGGCCAATTCCCTGCAAGAGGGGGAGGTCGGCGCTAGCCTCAGATGCCCATGGCTACGCCTCTCTTCCAGGCCCTTCCGGGCACGCGCGATCTTCTCCCGCCCGAGACCGATCGCATGCGATCCCTGGTGTCGATCTTTGCCGACGAAGCGTCTCAGGCAGGTTTTGGCCAGGTCACGCCGCCAATCTTTGAAGACATCCAAGTCTTCGTCCGCATCGGCGAAGCAACCGATGTGGTGAGCAAGGAGTTGTACTCCTTCGAAGACAAGGGTGGGCGCCAGATTGCCTTACGGCCCGAGCAGACCGCGTCGATATGTCGCGTCTACGCCGAGCGCCGGCCCATCACGCCGTGGAAGGCTTGGTACTACGGTCCAAACTTCCGTCAAGAGAAACCGCAGAAGGGGCGCTATCGCCAGTTCGACCAGGTTGGGGCCGAGGTTATTGGTAGCCACGATCCCGATGTCGACGTCGAACTCATTGCGATGGCTTCACGTTTCTATACTCGCCTTGGACTCACCGATGTGAGCCTGCTGATCAATTCCCTTGGCGACAAGGCCGACCGGCCTCGTTATCTCGAAGCTCTCGTCAACCACTTTGAACGTGATATCGACGCGCTAAGTGAACAGAGTCGTCACACGCTGTCACTCAACCCACTCCGGGTGCTCGACTCAAAGCGTCCTCAAGACGCTGAGCTTGTCGCGGCGGCGCCGGTGCTGGCCGACTACCTTTCACACGAAGCGAGTGCAGCGTTCGACAGGGTGACAACCGGGCTCGACGCCTTGGGAGTTTCTTATACCGTGGCGCCTCGACTCGTTCGTGGGCTCGACTACTACACCAGAACAACCTTCGAGTTTGCCGCCGATTCGCTTGATGCAGCTCAAAACGCGGTTGGGGGAGGGGGCCGCTACGACGGCCTTGTTGCCGACCTCGGCGGACCGGAAGACCCTGGTGTTGGCTTCGCGCTCGGCGTCGAGCGCACTCTTCTCGCCTGCGACGCCGAAGGCGTCTTCGCCGCACCAGAACGAGGCATCGATGTGTGGGTGGTTTGCACAGCCGAATCGCCCGCAGCACTCGTGCTCGTTGACGAACTTCGTCAAGCCGGTTTCCGTGCCGACCGCGCCTTCGATGGCCGCTCGATGAAAGCCCAAATGAAGGCCGCGAACCGGTCGAATGCCCCGGTGGCCGTGATCGTTGGCGACGACGAGATGGCGAGCGGATCGGTCTCGATCCGGCCGATGCAGGGCCAAGGCGAACAAGCGGCCGTACGCCGCGACCAAATGATTTCAACCATTGCCGAGCTTCTCGGCGCCAAGGAGTAGTACCCATCATGATGCGTACCCACATGTGCGGCGAGCTTCGTGCTGCACACATCGGCGAAACCGTTTCTGTCACTGGCTGGGTGAACCGTCGCCGTGAGCACGGCGAGCATCTTGCCTTCGTCGATCTTCGTGACCACACGGGCGTTGTCCAATGCGTCGTCGACAATACGGTCGATGTCCGCAAGGAATACGTCATCAAGATCACCGGCACGGTGGTGGCCCGAGAGGGCGGCAACGTCAACGCCGATCTGCCAACTGGCGACATCGAGCTCCACGATTGCGACGTCGAGGTCTACTCGATCGCAGAGCCGCCTCCGTTCCCTGTCGATCATCGGGCCGACGAAGTCGACGAATCGATCCGACTCAAGCATCGCTACATCGACCTCCGACGCGAGCGCATGCAGCGCAACCTTCGGGTTCGCTCCGCCGTGAACGCCGCCATTCGTTCGGCCATGGCCGATCAAGGATTTGTCGACGTTGAGACGCCAATGCTTATGCCGTCGACTCCTGAGGGCGCCCGCGAGTTCCTCGTGCCGAGCCGCCAACAGCCGGGCCAGTTCTACGCGCTTCCGCAGTCGCCTCAGCTCTACAAGCAGTTGCTCATGGTCGGTGGCCTCGATCGCTACTACCAGATCGCTAAATGCTTGCGAGATGAAGATCTTCGGGCCGATCGGCAATACGAGTTCATGCAACTCGATATGGAAATGAGTTTCGCAGACGTCGACGACATTCTGAGCGCCGCTGAACGGTCGGTCCTCGATGCAGCCGAAGCAGTGACCGGTGTCAGACCAGACCCTGTAGAGCGCATCACGTGGCACGACGCGATGAATCGCTTCGGCTCAGACAAGCCAGACCTTCGCTTCGCAATGGAGCTTGTTGAGTTGACCCCGATCTTCTCCGAGACCGACTTCAAGGCGTTCTCAACGGCCGGATCGATCAAGGGCATCAACTACAAGGGCGGCTCCGACGAATACGGCCGCAACAAGCTCGATGCTCTTACCGACTTTGCCAAATCACACGGGGCCAAAGGCATGGTTTGGCTGCGGGTCAACGAAGACAAATCGCTTGACTCGCCGGTCGCCAAATTCATGTCAGAGTCCGAGCAGGCGGCGCTGGTCGAGACGCTCGGGGGAGAGCACGGCGACCTACTCCTCATGATTGCCGACGAGTGGATGACCACGTGCGAGGTGCTTGGTGAGCTGAGGAACCGACTGGCCCGGCCCCCAGTTTCACAGGGTCCATACAAGTACGTATGGGTCATGGACTTTCCGCTGTTCGTTGGTACCGACGCAAGCGGTCGTCCGAAACCGGGTCACCATGCGTTCTGCCATCCCCATCACGACGACATCGACAAGCTCGAATCAGATCCGATGTCGGTGCGAGCGCATGCGTACGATCTTGTGCTCAATGGCTGGGAGCTCGGTTCGGGCTCGATAAGAATCCACGATCCAGCGCTCCAGCGTCGGGTGTTCAGCATGCTCGGTATTAGTGAAGAAGACGCCGACCGCAGGTTTGGCTTCTTCCTTGACCCGTTCAAATACGGCGCGCCACCGCATGGCGGCTTCGCGTATGGCATCGACCGTCTCGCTGCGATCCTCGCGGGCGAAGAGAACATTCGCGAGATCATTGCGTTCCCGAAGCCTCAGTCTGGCATCGACCCACTCACTGGCGCTCCATCGGTAGTCGACGAAGGCCAGCTCAACGAACTCGGCCTCCGCTTGCTTCCTCCCGCCACCTAACGAACGGTCCGGGGTCAGACCCCCAACCGTTCGTTTTAGATTGCAGGCTTGGGGCCAGCTCCGCTCCACACCTCGACGACAACATCGCCGACCGAGGCCATAGGAAAGCGCCGGATTCCAGCGATAGCTGTTTCAGCGGGAGCTGGATCGATCTGCAGCGACACGACGTCGTCGTCCCTGGCCGCAACCGCTTCAGTTTCACTGATCCCCATAACGGTGTAGCCGAGCCGCTCGAGTTCTTCGGCCAAGCCAATGCCCACATCTTCGGGAGTCGCCACCTTTGTGTGAAGGCACAAATAGTGGTCGCTAGGGGCGACGCCGTCTGCCACGACGGGCTCGAGATTTGCGGGGAGCCGGATGCCGGTCAAAAGTGCGGCAATTGGCTCGGGGGTTGAGGATCGTGGTTTTTCCTCAGTCGCAATCGCCCCGGACGCAGGCGGCAGATCCGCGTCACTATCGACGGCTTTGGTCTCAGCTGGTGCGACCTCTGCGACGGCAGTTGATCCTGCGGTTCCTCGCTCCGGGATCGGAGCCGGTTCGCTCGCCGACTCAGGTGATTCTGTCGCTTCGCGAGTGGACGAACTCGCTGCATCAACCGCGTCAGTGTTTGTTTGCGCCTTCGCGAACATGCGCCGCCTGATGAGTTGCACAACGAGCCCCACCGCGGAGGCGAGGATCCAGGCATAGAGCGCGTAGCGAAGTGCGGCAGTCATAGGTGGCCATGCTAGGTGCAACCTCGGTCTCAGTGGCGGAGGCGTGCAAGGTCAGGAAAAGCGCCAAGGGGAACATCATCACGGAATCTCGCATGATTATTCCTCAATTTGGTTCGGCTGTCGCTAACATGTCGCCGGGGCCGGACCGCATCGACGGTCGTTGGGTCACTTTGACCCGATTGTGGAAGACAGCGCGGCGGCCTGTCTTCTGCCGGCCCTACCCAATCGCTTGGTGAACGGAACCGGCGAGGGTGGCGTAGAGAAGATCGCCTTCAAGGGCTCGAATTCGCTCCCGATCCGGGCCCTCAACTGCTGTGCCGTAGAGTTCGAGGCACTTGCCAATCGCCATGTGGATGCCAGCTATCGCCTGGCTCGACATCCCGTCGTTGATCTCGCCGCCCATCACCTCAATGAGGAGTTCGTAGACACCAGTTCGCCGCTCAAGAAGCTGGAACGCAGCGTGCGTAATCGATTCGGCGACCTCATCGTGGGAAAGCCAGGCCCAAAGTGGCGTCATCGGATCCTCGAGGTCATCAGGGATCGTTTGTGTGTACCGGTCGATATAGAGCCGGTATGGGTTCGCCGCAGCCAAGTCGTTTGGCGCAACATTGGTCTCAAGGCTCGCAAAGAAGGCTCGGTCACTCGCCAGCGATGCTGCTTTCACCGACGCGGCAACGACGTCAAGGTTGAATGTTTCTGCGGTTCCGAACGCACGGTAAAACGCGGAGACACCGACGCCAGCGGAGCGGCAGACGTCGCCGATCGATAATGAAGTGGTCGGCGGGTTTTCACCGGCGAGCACCATTTCGGCCGCCGCTTCGAGAGCGCTTTCTAACGCCGACTCGCTTTCGTATCCGATGGTCATGATCTGCTCAAGGGGTCCGGAAGCGAAACGCCGAGGCGTGTGCTGAGAGCAACGACGAGAATGTCGGCCGACCCATGGATCGTCTCTTGTCGCCAGTTGTAGGTGGGCGGCGCGATGAATTCGCGCAGCACCCCTGAAAAGATCGACAGGGCAACTGCTTCGAACACCTCCCGGTCATCAATGAACGCAGGACGGTTAATGCCATTGGCGGCAAGGATGGTCATGAGCAGCGGAGTGAGCTCGCGTCCTACGCCGATGATTGCCCGATCGATCGTGGCCGGCATCTCGGGAATGTCGAGTCCAGTGAACGCGCCCATTACGAATGGAAACGCACGGTCGCTGCGAATCTCACCGATGCGAGCCACGCAGACCTCTGAGAGGCCGGACAAGACAGGGAGGTTCTGGCGTAAGGCCTGATGCAGGGCGTCCCATGTTGATGGACCAGGGCGAACTTGCATCTGCTCGACAAGTCGGAGCTGGAGGAGCTGTCTGAACCGTTCAGTGCTGCCAGCTTGGCTTGCAACGGTTGAAGGGCTGACATTGGCCTTGGCCGCGGCGCACTCGATAGTGACTCGATTTACGGGGTGGCCGAGCGTGCGAAGATCGAGCGAGACAGACGACATGATGCGAGCTGCGAGATCGCTCGGTTTGGTAGCACTGCTGGCGACTGCCATCGACACCGTTTCATTGATTTCGGCCAATTTGACCCTGGTTGTGGATTGACGCCCTTTCAGCGCATGAACTCACAGGGAGATCAAGATCACGCAGAGTAGCACTGCATACTCAACGTGGTCTACATATAACTACGAATTTGAACTATATTGTCATAACGCAGCTGCTTCATGCGGATCACGACGAAGGCGCCACCTTCCGGGGCTAGCCTCGAACGGTGGTAGACGACCTCTTTGCAAGCGCTGCGAAGGACCGATTGAAAGCGCGGTCTCCGCTTGCAGCGCGGCTGCGGCCGGCCTCGATCAATGAGATCGTTGGCCAGCAGCACCTTTTAGGGCCTGGCCGGCCGCTTCGGCGACTCGTCGAGGCTGACCGCCTTTCGTCGGCGTTGTTGTGGGGTCCGCCCGGTACGGGAAAGACGACGCTCGCCCGCCTTATAGCTCAAGCCTCATCGAAAGAATTCATCCAGCTGTCTGCGGTGTCGGCAACAGTTAAGGACGTACGCGAGGTGATCGCGGGGGCTGAAGCCCGCCTTGGACAGTACGACCGAGGCACCATTCTTTTTCTCGACGAAGTCCACCGGTTTAACAAAGCGCAGCAAGATGCGTTGCTGCCTGCGGTCGAGTCTGGCGTCCTCGTTCTCATCGGAGCGACAACCGAGAACCCGTTCTTTGAGGTAAACGCGCCCCTGCGAAGTCGATCTACCCTGTTTCGTCTCGAGCTGCTCGAGGTCGACGACATCATCACGCTGTTGAGGCGGGGCCTGACGGCCGAGCGAGCCGTTGCATCTGACGAGGCCCTTGAATACTTGGCGAGTCGAGCGTCTGGCGACGGCCGGCAGGCGCTTACCACGCTTGAGGTCGCCGTGGCACTGGCCGCCGCGGAGCGTGACGACGACGTGGCTCTGGCCGAGGTGACGCTGGCCCACGCCGAAGGGGCAACCGATTTGAAGGCGCTGCGATATGGACGCGACGAGCACTACGACATCATCAGCGCGTTCATCAAGTCGATTCGTGGCTCAGACCCCGACGCTGGTCTCTATTGGCTCGCTCGGATGCTCTCAGCGGGCGAAGATGCTCGCTTCATTGCGCGCCGTCTCGTGGTGCTTGCGTCTGAAGATGTCGGCATGGGTGACCCGATGTCCTTGACGGTTGCGACGGCGGCTGCACACGCAGTCGAGTTCGTTGGGCTGCCTGAAGCCAGAATCAATCTTGCGCACGCTGTCGTTCACCTCGCCACTGCGCCAAAGTCAAACGCGGCCTACATCGGACTCAACCGGGCGATGGAAGACGTGCAGAACCTGCCGGCTGGTGAGGTGCCGATGCATCTCCGCGATGGCAGCTACCGGGGCGCCTCAAGCCTTGGCCACGGAGAAGGCTACGACTACCCCCATTCTCACGACAACTCGTGGGTTGCTCAGGACTACCGACCCGACGACGTTGCCACTCGGCGCTACTATGAACCGACCGCGTGGGGCTACGAAGCAGAAGTGATGGCGCGCTTGCGGCAAATTCAGGAGCGCCAGTCGGGGCTCGAAGCAGATGACGACGAACGACAGGAGCAACGGCCATGACGATTCAAGAGTTCGCAGCCATCATCGTTGCGATCGCCGTTGTCGTCGCGGCGGTGTTCCTTGTTACTGCGGTAAACAATCTCAACAACTCCTTGGCGAAGCTCGAAGACACGACTCATCAGCTGCGCGATGAGGGCATCGCGGCATTCCGAGAACTCCGCCAACTCATCGCTGATGCCGACGCGGAGCTCGACAAGGTTGATGTTGTACTCGACCGCGCCGACCTTGCTACGACAGCCATACACGAGACCTCGAAACGAACCCACGAAGCGGTGCAAGACCCGATGATTCGGTCATTAGCCGTTGCGTCAGGCACATCGAAGGTCGCCAGAGGCTGGTTGGGTGCTCGCCGCCGACGGCGCAAGGCGTTGTCATGATCGTGGCGTTGGCCCGCAAGGCTGCGTTCACGATGCTCGTTCGAGCAGGCCTTCAGCAAATAGCTTCACGCTCGGTCGACGCCGCCGCCGACAAGCTCGAAGAGCGACTTCCTGACTCGGTCGTGCGAGCTGCGAACGTGTTACCGGGCGATCTGATGCGCATCGGCGGATCAGCCGTGGTTGCCGCCGAGGCCGCCCGGTCAACTGCGGTTGTGGCAAAACGGGCATCAGGCGGACTGAAAAAAGCAGGATACGGCGCGGGGTCACTCGTCGCCAAGGCTCGCTCGATGCCAGCCCGAGCGCACGACTTGCGCGAAAGCATTGCCCGCGACATCGCGGCCGAAACCGAGTCGTCGCGTCGTTCGCTAATGGCTGACTTTCAGCGAGAGCTGAGGGGCGAGGCGGCCGCTATAAATTCGCTGCTCGACCTCCGCGGAACAAACGAGCAGCCGCTGCCCGATGTACCGCCGCCAGTGCAAAGTGGCCGCCGCCGCTTTGTGCCCCAGCTAGGGTCGCCAAGCCCAAATCGTGTGCAGCGAACCTACCAAAAGCCAATAAAGGCCTGGGATCGACCACTCCGTCGCCGCTAGTCTGGCAAGCATCTATGAACGCCAACGAGTTGCGCCGCGCCTTTATCGAGTTTTTCGTCACGAGAGACCACACTCATCTTCCTTCGGCGAGCCTCATCCCACACGATGACACGCTGCTATTCACCAACTCGGGCATGGTCCCCTTCAAGCCGTACTTCGTCGGTGAAGAAGTGCCGCCATCGACGAGAGTCGTGTCGGTTCAAAAGTGTGTACGGGCTGGTGGCAAGCACAACGACCTCGACGAGGTTGGACGCACGACGCGCCACCTGACGTTCTTCGAGATGATGGGCAACTTCAGTTTCGGCGACTACTTCAAGGAGCAGGCGATCCCGCAGGCGTGGGAGTTCTTCACTGAGGTACTCAACCTTGATCCCGAACGGCTCTGGGTCACGGTGCATCTCACTGACGACGAAGCGGAAGAGATCTGGGCCGAAACGGTTGGTGTTCCTCGCAACCGAATCCAACGGCTCGACGAAGACAATTGGTGGCGCATGGCCGACACCGGCCCAAACGGCCCGTGCTCTGAGATCTTCTGGGACAAGGGCCCCGCGTACGGCCCCGAGGGCGGCCCGGCCAACCCCGAGGCCGAGAATCGGTATATCGAGATTTGGAATCTTGTGTTCATGCAGTTTGAGACCGACGAGGCCGGCAACAGCACACCGCTGCCAAAGCCATCGATCGACACTGGCGCGGGCCTCGAGCGGATTTTGTCGGTATTGCAAGGCAAAGACACGGTCTTCGAGATCGACGAGATGGCAGCCCTCGTCACTGCCGCTGAGTCGGTCACCGGCTACAAACTCGGCACTGATGATGCATCCGATCTGGCATTACGCGTTCTCGCAGAGCACGCCCGAACGATGACATTCCTCATCTCCGATGGAGTGTTCCCCTCGAACGAAGATCGTGGCTATGTGCTTCGTCGCATCATGCGTCGAGCCGTCCGGTTCGCCTATCTGCTTGGCGTCACTGAGCTTGTGACCCCAACCCTCGTCGACGCTGTCGTCGAGATCATGGCCGACGACTACCCGCAAATCGTCACTACCAAAGAACTCGTTCGCTCCGTCGTGGAACGCGAAGAGACCCAGTTTCGTCGCACCCTCGCCAACGGCCTGAAGATCCTCGACGACCAACTGACCCAAATCCCAGAGGGTGGCGAGCTTCCCGGCTCTGTCGCCTTTCTTCTGCACGACACCTATGGATTCCCATACGAAGTCAGTGAAGAGGTTGTACGCGAACGTGGCTACACCGTCGATCGCGCTGGTTTCGATGACGAAATGGCTCAACAGCGCCAGCGGGCAAAGGACGCGCGTAAGGGCGCAGTGCAGGCGGCCGACTTCGAGCAAGTGCAGGCGATTTCTGAGGCAAACGGCCTGACCGAATTCGTCGGTCGCGAGGCAACACTCACCGATATCGACGTGTCGATTCTCGCCGTGACCGGAATCGGCACGAAGACGGTGTCGATATTCCTCGATCGCACGCCGTTCTACGCCGAGTCGGGCGGTCAGGTTGGTGACACGGGCACCATTGTGACCGACAGCGGGACCGCAACGGTCCGAGACACGGTCTACGCGATTCCTGGCGTAGTCCGCCACATCGTTTCGATCGACGGCGAGATTCTCGCCGGTCAAAAGGCTAAAGCCTCTGTCAACGTGGCGAGGCGCAATGCGATCCGACGCAACCACACTGCCACCCACATTCTTCACTGGGCACTCGGGCAGGTGCTTGGCGATCATGTGAAGCAACAGGGTTCGATGGTCAATGACGAGCGCCTTCGTTTCGACTTCAGCCACTTCGAAGGCGTGACGCCAGACGAGATTCGCGAAGTCGAAGACCTCGTAAACACGCAGCTGCTCAGCAACCCGACGGTTTCCCACCCCGAGGTCACAAAGGCCGAGGCCGAAGAGATGGGCGCCATCGCCTTCTTCGGAGATAAGTACGGCGATCTAGTTCGCGTACTGCAAGCGGGTCCGTCGCTCGAGTTCTGCGGCGGCACTCACGTGTCTGCCCTTGGCGATATCGGCCTGGTTAAGGTCGTGAGCGAAGGGTCAGTCGGCTCAAACATCAGACGAATTGAAGCTGTCACAGGGACAGGAGCGATCGACTTGTTGCGTGACGAGCAGGCAACGCTCAACCAGATCGCCGAAGCCGTCAACGTACCAAGAGGCGATGTGAGTGATGGAGTGTCAAAGCGCCTCGCCGAACTCAAGGCCGCCACTGACGAGATCAAGACCCTCCGGAAGCAGCTGGCAGCCGGACAATCAACAGAGCTGGCGGCAACCGCCGAAGACGGCATCGTGATCGCCCGCGTCGACGGGCTCGAAAGAGACGAACTGAAAGACCTGGCCATGGCAATCCGTGACCAGCCTGGCATCAGAGCTGTCGTCCTCGCTGGCGCCCCGAGTGGTGGGGGAGCAGCTTTGCTGGCAGCGACAACGCCTGGTGGCGATCTGCATGCAGGCGAGCTCATCGCCGAAGGGTCGAAAGCAATCCAGGGTGGCGGCGGCAAGGGCCCCGACTTCGCCATGGCTGGCGGCAAGAACGCAGAGGGCATCGACGACGCACTTGCCCTCGCCAAAGCGGCAATCGCAGCGGTGTAGCCGAGTGCGTGTGCTCGGCCTCGACCTCGGAGACGCTCGCATCGGCGTCGCTATCAGTGACGACGGCGGGATGCTTGCGACGCCATATGAGACGTTGCAGCGGTCGGGCGACCGGATCCTAGACCACCGCGCCATTGCGGCGATCGTCGAAGAAACCGGCGCAGGAGCAGTCGTGGTTGGAATGCCGTACTCACTCGATGGGTCAGTTGGACACAAGGCGAAGCTGACGAGGCGTGAGATCCTTCGACTGGGCCGGACCCTGACTGTCCCCATCCACACTCAAGACGAGCGCTTCACAACAGTGACCGCCGAACACTCGATGCGGGCGGCTGGCATTCCCGGAGCGAAGAAGCGTCAACTCGTTGATCAGCTCGCCGCTGCGGTGCTGCTGCAGGCATGGCTTGACGGCCAAAAGTCTCGAACTCTTTCGGAAGATGGGGCCCCGACCGGCGATTCGGATCACTGAGTATTCGCCCATGCGCGAGTCTTGGACCAGATCGGCTCTACGATCGTTGCAGTGACGTTCTTCAATCAAGATGATGCCGTAACGGAAACGACTCAGGACGATCCTGGAGGCTCCGCGCTCGAGTGGGAAGACCAGGGATTCGTAACCGTTCGTTCGGGTCAATTCCGCATTATCCGAGCGCTTCTTACTCTCGTTGTTATCAGCACAATGGCGTACATCGGCTACAAGGAAGGCCGTGGTTGGTTTGAACGTCAACTCGATCCAGTTGGCGAGCCGGGGGAAGAAGTCGTAATCATCGTGCCGGCCGGCGCCACGACTGGCGGCATCGCCCGGATTCTCGAGACGAACGAGGTTATTCCGAACAGCACCTTCTTCCGGTACTACACGGACTACAAAAACACCGGTGAGTTTCAAGCTGGCGAGTACACATTCCAGGTGAACTCGTCTGCGGCTGAGGCCATCGAGGTGCTGCAGGGTGGCCCAAAGCCGGAGAGCTACCGGCGGTTTACGATTCGAGAAGGGCTATGGACAACCGAAATCCTCGACTCGCTAGGGGAGCAGTTCCCCAATATTGGCCGAGCTGAGTTTGAATCGGTATTGAACAGCAACGAGCTTGCTCCTCGTTATCGGCCAGAGGGCCAAACCAGCTGGGAAGGACTGCTGTTTCCTGAGACGTACGAAGTAAACGAAGAAGCGACTGCACTTGAGATCATCCAGAAGATGACCGACCAGTTCTCTCAGGTCACCGGTGAACTCGCCTACGGCGCCGCCGACACCCAGCTCGGATACTCGGCCTACGAGGTTCTCATCGTTGCCTCTTTGGTCGAGGCGGAGGCAAAGCTCGACGATGAGCGGCCACTGGTCGCCAGTGTCATCTACAATCGGCTTCGCGAACAGTGGCCTCTCGGTATCGACGCAACCTGTATCTTCGGCACCGGCGATCGCAAAGTCGCACTTACTAACGAGATCCTCTTCTCCGATTCCCCGTACTCATGCCGCGAAGTCATCGGGCTGCCGCCTACACCAATCAACTCGCCAGGCCGAGCGTCGCTGCTCGCCGCCATCGATCCGCCTGAATCCGACTACCTCTACTATGTGCTCACCGACGCGTCTGGCACGCACACGTTCGCGGCGACCGCCGAAGAGTTCAACGAGGCAAAGCAGATCTGTATAGACAAGGGTCTTGGCTGCGGCTGATGTCAGACGGGCGGCGACTTCCAATCTCAGGTCAGACCCGTCTTGCGGCCGTCATTGGCGATCCCGTACGGCACTCGTTATCTCCGGCGATACACAATGCCGCCTTCGAGGTAAGCGGTCTCGATTGGGTCTACGTGGCTCTTCCGGTAAAGCCGGGAATGGCAACGGCCGCCGTAGAAGCGATGCGAACGCTCGACATTGGCGGGCTCAATGTCACCATGCCACACAAGGCCGAAGTCGCCACTGCGGTTGATCGTCTAACTCCAGCGGCGGCCGCACTTGGTGTGTGCAACACGGTCTTCTGGGATGGAGCCGAGCTTGTTGGCGACTCGACTGACGGCGACGGATTCATTGCCGCTCTTGAAGACGAAGGACATCAAGTCACCAATAAAAATGTCGTGGTGCTCGGTGCAGGCGGCGCCGCTCGATCGATCATCGAGGCCATCGGTCGCAGTGCTCCAGCATCTCTCACCATCGTAAATCGAACACCGTCAGCGGCGGAATCAGCCGCAACACTCGCCCCTGGAACGCGTGTTGGCACGATCGAGGCCGTCGAAGGTGCTGACGTCGTCATCAACACGACCTCGATCGGGATGGCTGGTTCGGCCACTGAGGGCACGAGCCCGGTTCCGAAGGAATTGCTGAAGGCCGGACAGATTGTGGCCGATATCGTATATCAGCCACTTACCACTGCTTTTTTGCGTGACGCGAGAAATGCCGGCGCTATCGATATCGGCGGCGTCGGCATGCTCGTTCGGCAAGCTGGCCTGGCTTTTCAGTGCTGGACTGGTTACGAGCCGCCCATTCAAGTGATGTACGAGGCGATTGCCGCCTTCGAAAAAGATTGAGAAGAACGCTAATCAACCGCCAGTCGGCGCCGACTGGACGATTGTTCGACACAGGAGACTATCGAAAATGCTTCAAGGTTCACTCGACAACTTCGCACTCGATGAGGTGCTTTCACTGCTCTCGACGACCCAGAAAACGGGTCACCTCGCACTCAGTGGCGACCGGGGAACCGGTTCGCTGTGGCTGGAAACAGGCGAGATTGTCGGAGCCGACGCGAGTAATCTCGCGGCCGCAGCAGCGTCAGATGACGTGATGTTCGAGCTTCTTCGGTTCGAATCCGGTTCGTTCCTCTTCACGATGGATCAGCGACTGGACGACCCTGGTGTCGCCGAAAGCGTTGACCTTCTTCTTGGCACGGCCAAGGATCGTATTGTTGAGTGGCGCACGATTGAGGCGGTTGTGCCGTCGCTTGGCCACGAACTGTGGCTCATCAAGTCGCTTGAAGCCGACGAAATTCTCTTGTCTCGCCAAGACTGGGACGCCGTTGTCGCTGTTGGCGAAGGCAATACCGTCGGCAATGTCTGTGAACTCCTCGGCCTCGATGAGGTCGATGGCTCACGGCGGATCAAGGGTCTCATCGAACGAGGCGTGCTCAAGATAAGCGAGCCATCCGAGACCGTGTCGGCTTCTGCGAGCTCTGGCGGTCTATTCGCCGCCCCAGCTCCGATTAACCGATCTGAACCTGTTCTTTCAGACTCCACTCCAGCTGTGTCCGACTTTGCCGTTGCCGGCGTCGTCGGGTCGATCGACGAGTTCGAGTTCCTCGACCAGGACGCACTCGGTGCGCACGACGCGCTCGACAACTATGCGGATAACGATGACGACGATGCGCCAGCTGATTTGGGCACCATCGAAGCAGACTCAGTTGAGGCGATGTTCGTTGAAGAGCCAGCCGAGACCGCATCCTTCGGTGCGAGCCTTGCTGATGCTGGCGTGAGTGCCGACGAGATCTTTGGTGGCATTGATGCTGTCGATGCTCCCGTGCACCACGAGGTAGCCCCAACAGCTCCTGCTTTCGACGCTCCAGCGTTTGAGGCTCCAACGCCGACCTTCGATGCTCCCGATGCGCCCGCGTTCGATGCTTCCGAGTTCGAAGCTCCGGATGCGCCTGCGTTCGATGCTTCCGAGTTCGATGCTTCCGAGTTCGAAGCTCCCGAGATTGATGCGCCTTCGTCCGAAGCTCCTGACCTTGAAGCCCCCGAGCTTGAGGCACCAGAAGCTGAGGCACCAGCTGTTGAGCCCCTGTCATTCGATGCGCCTGAAACATTTGGCGCCGCTGAGATGCCAGCTCGTCCGCCAATGCCAGCCCCGCCTGCAATCGGTGTCGACGGCTCAATCCAAGCGCCACCACCGCCGCCTCCTCCCACCGCAGCTGCCGCATTCGGCGAATTCACCGAGAGTGCCGAAAACGAAGCCAGCCTGCTGATGCGGTACCTGAAGTCCGACAGCCACTAGGCCGCCAATGCTCACTCTGAGCCTGGCCATCGTTGCTGGCTTCCTCATAGGGCCATGGCTCGGGATCGTGGTTGACCGCATCTATGACCGCGAGCAATTGGCTCCTGTCCATCGCTGCCAGATCTGCCGCGAACCTGTGGCTGGCTCATCGCTTATTCCGGTGTGGTCGTGGGCTAGTCGTTGCTCTGTCACGCCTTCACACAATCGATGGCGCTACCCCACGGTCGACATCGGCACCGCAGCCTCCTTTGGCCTACTCGGCTACCACTTCGGTGATAGCTGGCAACTCGTTCCCTTTATGTTCGCGTTTGCCATCCTCGTTGTTGCCGCCGTATTCGATGCCGAGACCCATCTCCTGCTCGACATCCTTACCTTTCCACTGATGGCGCTGGTCGCATTCGGTGTTTTGGTCCTGAGCACTCCTAATGACTGGAGTGGTGGCATTTCGTCTGCTCTCGCGGGCGGCGCGACGGCAGGGCTGCTGCTGTTCGTCCCCCATCTGATCTACCCGCAAGGCATGGGTTTCGGCGACGTAAAACTTGCGCCGACACTTGGAATGCTGGTTGGTTGGACCACGGTCTCAACCAGAGATGCCGTCGTTCTTGCGTTCTACTCGACGCTGCTTGGACTCATTATCGGCGGAGTCATCGGACTGGTCTTGCAGAAGGTTCGGAGCGGGGCGTTGATTGGACAACCGCCTCAGTGGTTGCATCACAACGATCTTGAAGAAGACGAACACGAGTTGTTTGTTCGCGAGCTTCCGTTTGGCCCCTTTCTCATTGTCGGGGCCTTGGTTGCAATTCTCGCATCCTCTTTGATTCTCTCGCCTGCGTAATCGCCGCCGCTAGAGCGTGACATCAAGCCGTTACCCTTACGACGATGACATCTGACGATGCCCGCGACCCAGACGGCCATGCCTCCGAGCACCTCGTTGAACGAGTGC
>JBBKWJ010000020.1:0-29684 GCA_037968895.1 Acidimicrobiales bacterium | reverse complement strand
GATTCACCGAGCACGCGACCAGAGAACTTGGCACCTGTCACTCCCCGGTGAGACAGCACCTGTCCTCGCACAAGTTGTCCTCTGCGGTCGAGCACCGCCAGCCGGGCCGAAGTACCGCTTCCACATGGCGACCGGTCGACCTCGCCATCGGCGAACACGGTGATGTTTCGCTGACACAGTTCGCCTTCGATCGAGGCACCGTCAACAGGACTCTCGTTATCGTAGAAGATCACCCCATAGAGGCCAGAGAGGCGATCGTCGACCGGGTGAGTCACGGCCGCGTGGTCGAGCATGGCCGCTTTGATTTTCCGCGCTGTCACAATCAGATCGTCGAGGTCACCCGAGGTTGCGGTCAACCCGACCGACTCGGCCGGGAGTGTCGCGTAGAACGCGCCGCCATAGGCCACATCGAGATTGACCTTGTTGTCGTCGACGGACACGGAAATGTCGAGGCCGCTGACCCACGCCGGCACATTGACAAACCGCACAACACCGACAACTCCGTCATCGCATTCGGCCTCGACAGCGAGTCGGCCAGACGGAACGTCGACTGAGAACCGTGTCGTTGGCTCCTGCATGTCGACGATGCCGGTCTCGAGTGCCCACGTCGCGCCTGCGATCGTGCCGTGACCGCATGCCGTCGAGAAGCCGTCTTTGTGAAAGAACACCATGCCAAACTCGGCGCCATCGTCGTCGGGTTCAGTGACGAAGCAGCCATACATGTCGGCGTGGCCGCGAGGCTCGTTGACAAGGAACTGTCTGACATCATCGAGTTCGGTCTCGGCATACTCACGTTTGTCAAGAACCGTCGCCCCGCGCAAGGGCACAACGCCGCCAGTCACGATGCGATACGGCTCTCCCGCCGTGTGATAGTCGACGGTCTGGATCCTCATGGCCCGCACCCTACTTCACCCCTCCATCCCGAACTGGTCCCGGTGGTACAGCCGGAGGCTGGTGCACCGGGACCAGTTCGACGCGAGTGGCTCAGCCGAAGCCGCGTTGGTCTTGCTTTAGAGCAGTGTCGATCGACAGTGCGCTCGCAACCACGAGCGAGTTGAGCGGTTCCGACGCACGCTGCGAGATCTGCAAAACGTAGTTGTCGGCGGTCGTGAACATCGTCTTGGCCAGGCCCTCCCACGTCTTGGTGACACGGGCGATCTCGTTGCCGGCTGCGTCTTCAATTCGGAAGTTCCACGCCCGCCAGTTTTCGGCCTTGATCGCGCCAAGTGTTTGACCGTGCGCCTCGAGTCCGAAACGGATCTTGCCGACCATATTCTGCTGCACAATTCGCCCGATTTCATTGCCATTCGAGTCGCTGACAATGACCTTCGACTTGAAAATCTTGCCTGGTCGCGTAAGGCCAAGGACAACCGCTCCAGATACATCGGTGATGTGCAATCGGTGAGTGAGAAACTGATCGAAGCTGCCAAGCAGTCGAAGCAGCTTACGGAACCACGACTGGCCAACTTGGCCGACCGCCGCAATCTTGTTGCCCTGCTGATCGAACACGCTGTATTCGTTGTTCAGCTCGATCAGCTTCGCTTTCTGGTTCACTACCAGAATCGGCTCGCTGAAGATACTGCCGCCACCACCGGAGACGGGACCGCTCAGTCCGATCCCCCGATGACCAGTGCCAGACAGTTGCTCTTGAACTTTCGCCCCTTCATCGCCGATCGTCAGCCCCCGGTCGATCCGATCGAACCCATCGCCCCCTGCGGGCGGAGGAGGGCCATTGAGCGGGTCGGTGGCCGTGACTCCCTGATTGCTGACGTGATCAGTCCACGCCGACCCATCCCAGTAGCGATATTCATGGCGGCCTCCCGGATCGGGATACCAGTTAGCGGGGTTTGCAGAGCCGTCAGTCATGCACGGGAGTATAGATCGCGCCACCTTCTCGCACTGGTGACCCGGCGCTAACTGAAATAGCGCTTTAGATAACGTTCACGGCAACCGGTTGCTGGTCAAACGTCTGCCACGCTCGGACGAGCCGCCGCATGCCTTCGGCGAGGGCGGCGGGGTGCGCGGTGAACGGAATTCGAATGTTGGAGCAATCGGCGTCGGTTGAACGGAACTGTCGCCCAGAGGCGATGAGTAGATCGTGCCGACTTGCGTGCTGCACGAACCTCGACGCAGACGCTTGTTCTGGCAGCGTCGCCCACACCGACAGTCCGCCCCTGACTGGAGCGAAGGTCCAATCGGGTAGCTCGTTTCGGAGTGTGTCGACGACAAGGTCGACGGCAGGGCGGAGCTGAGCGAGACGAATGGCGACAAGCTCCTCGTACCGCTCAAGTACATCGAGGCCGAGCAATTGGCCGATTGCCGGAGTGAACATGTCGGCCATGGCCTTGTGGGACCGCAGACGATTAACAACTTGAGCATCGGCGCGAAGCCAGCCGAGACGAAGTCCAGGCCAGACAACCTTGCAAACCGAACCGGCGATCAGGCCATAGCCGCCGGTGTCGTACTCGTCGATTGCTGGGAGGTGCCTGCGATCGAAGCCAAGGTCGGCTGCAACCCGATCCTCAAGTGTCGGGATCCGATGTTGACGGGACAGTGCTGCGATTGCGGCGACCCTTTCGGGCGGGAGGCGAGAGCCCGTGGGATTCTGGTGCTGAGGATTGAAGACCATCAGACTCGGCCTGAATCGGTCGATCTTGGCCGCCAGGTCATCGATGATGAGCCCCTCGCTGTCGAGCCGCACCGGTTCAAATCGAGCGCCGATGTGTTGAATAGCGTCGATCAGGCCAGGCCACGTGACCTCCTCGCCGAGCACAACCTCGCCGGGGTTCGTCATCGCCGTGACGACGAGCGAGATGGCCTGCTGAGCGCCAGAGGTAACCAGTATCTGGTGTGGCGTCGTCGGGAGTCCCTGACGAGTGTGCAACTCTGCGATGCGTTGTCGCAGGCTCCACCAGCCGAGCGGTTCGGCACCGTCCAGATCGTTTGCGTGTGGAGCAAGGTCGATCGACGCGACCAAACCGGCGACATCGGGCAGCATTATCGGAATTGCCTTGAGCAAGTCAACTGATGCGCCCTCGTTCATCCAAAGGCGTTCGCCAACAAACTCAGCTGCCAGCGCCGCGTCACTCGCCAGCCTTCCCGTGATTGTCGTACCGCTCCCCTGCACTCGAGCGACCGCACCATCGGCGGCGAGCTGCTCATACGCTCGAACGATCGTGCCCCGAGACACGGTCAATGCTGTCGCAAGCGCCCTCTCGGGCGGCAATCGCTCGTCGGCACGGACGCTGCCTTCCGAGATCAGTTCTGCGACTCGATCAGTCAACTGCTGATAGAGCGGGCCGGTGCCACCCGACCACTGGCCCAACAATTGGACCAGTCGATTGGTACCCACTTTTGGCGAATTGGAACTCGAATTGGTCACCATATTTCGTGATCATAGAGACATGACCACAACAAAGACAGACCCAATCCAGCACAATTGGACCACTAGAGAGCTCCAGCCAACGAATGGCCCTCAGCCAACGGCGTCAGACGTCAATGGCCGCCTCGCCTTGATCGAAGTGTTCGACATCAAGCCGTCACTCGTCCCTTACCTGGCAGCCGCAGCCGCCGAGCTGGCGCTGGTAGCGGGCATGCCGTGGAGATTCAGCACCGACGACCCGGCTGTCGCTTTACTACGCGTGATTGCCAAGGCGTCGTTCCACCAACCACTCGCCACCGGGCCACATACCGCACGCCTTTTCGGCGAGCTTTGAGATCGCAAAGCGTCGAGCAAGACGAGAATAATACGTCTAATTTAGACCCAAAATCGTTGTGTAGCGAACATATGTTTGTTAAACTGTCGATATGCCAGGCGGAGAGCACCACAGCGAACTCCATACCCTCGAAGACGCCGTTACGGCACTCGTCAACAACTCTTACCTCGGAATGGGTGCCACAGCCCTCACCGAGCGTTCCTGCCGCATCCAACGCATCACCAACCAGATCGATGCGCTACGAGTCGTCACGCTTCGCCAAACCGAACGGGCCCTCTCAATCGAGCAGCCCGGCGCACGATCAGCAACACTCGTCGCTGGTGAAACCAAAGTCGAAACTGCGGTCGTACGCGAAGACCAACGACTCGGACGCTGGTTAGATGACTTCCCAGTGTTCACTGACGCACACCTCGCAGGTGTCATGTCGCGAAGCCACATCAAACTCCTTCGCAGAATCTGCAACCCTAGAAACGAACTCCAACTCCAAGACGACCAACCCAACTTCGTTACACACGCAGAAAACCTCGACTTCACAGAATTCGAACAAGTAGTCCGGTACTGGTTGAACGCATCCGACCCAGACGGTGAACTCCCCAAAGAACAAGCACGCAAAACCGGCATGTCGTACCGAGAAAACGCAGACGGCTCAGTTTCCGGCAAGTTCTATCTCGACCCACTCTCCGGCAACGCCTTCACCACGTCAATCGGCATCGAAGCCCAGAAACTGTTTCGCGAGGATTCAGAAAACAATGTGATTTCGTCGCATTACATGCGAGCGGGGCGTGCACTCACGAATCTCGTTATCCGCGGTGCCTCCAGAGAAGACGGCACTTATCCCACGCCACTCGTCAACATCGTGCTCGGCGAGAAACTGGCCGAAGACCTTTTGGACGATTTGGCCGGTACTTCCACAAATTCACCAACGCCCGACTACAACGACGTCGACTATCGATGTGAATTCCTTGACGGATCGCCCTTGCATCCGTATTGGGCGGCAATCGCGCTGGCCGCGGGCACGTTCCGGCGAGTAGTCATGGACGCGAAGTCGAAACCAATCGACATGTCAGTCAAATCACGTGGTTTCCCACCCTGGATGAAACACCTCCTGCTCCTACGGGCAAGAGGGCGATGTTCGACGATCGGTTGTGATGCACCATTGAGTTGGCTGCAATCCGATCATGTGAAACCGCATTCCAAGAACGGGCCGACCTCACTGGCGAACGGTCAGATCCTTTGTGACCCCGAGAATAAGATCAAGCGAGACACCGACCCGACCGCAGGAGCCTGAGTCCTGCTTCCAGAAGGCCAACGCCAACCTCGGTTAGTGGCCAGTTGTCGACCAGTGCCACGCTTCACTCGGGAGGTTGATGAAGCCGTACTCGACCGCGTGCTCCTCGAGCCAGAAGAAGCCAGGGCTGCTCCAAGTGAGGATCGATCCGTTCTCAGTGAAATCAACGGCGAGTCCGAGTTCATGCTGCGACGCACCAGGGCGGGCAGTCGGGGGTGAACAGCTCGATGCCGGGGCGTCAAAGATCGCAAACTCGCTTGTTCCGCAGTGGGCACGACGAAGGTCTATCTGGCTCGCCCGGCTGCGGTAACCGCCGCCAGCAAGTTCAATGCCATCGGCCAAGGCGGCCTCGAGCATCAATTCGAGTTGCTCGCCAATCTCCGCGTTGACTCGAATGCCACCGACCTCAACCATCGGAATCCCGTCTTGCGTTTCGGCGAGCGTGACTTCAATCCTGGCCTTGATGGCTTGTTCACGAATCGTGACGAGCGCTTCGAAGTTCGCCAAGATCTGGATCGCCATCGCCTTGTCTGCCTCGCGAGTTAGTAGTTCAGCCCGAAACTGCTCTCGTACCAGCTCGGCCGCCGACTCGTCCTCGATGCTTTGCAGCAATGCGTTGTTCGCAGCCGTCACCCGACTCATTAGATCGTCAGTGACAGAATCGATTGTGAAGGACCGCCGGCTCGCTTCTTTGTCGCCGTTCAACCGGTCGGAGGCTGCCTGGTCGCTGAGTGTGTACGTATCAACGGCGAACGCAAGAAGGTCGACTTGAATCAGCTCAAGATCCGTAGCCGCTTGTCGCCTCGCATTCTTGGCCTCGATGTGGGCGAGGGTCGCGATATTCAGCTCGTCCGCGGCTCCGTCAAGCGCAAGCTGGCGAAGTCCAAGATTTCGAATAATCAAGCCCCGTCGGCCGAGCAAATCAAAGTCAGACACAATCGTTGGATCGAAGTCGGCTGCGGCCAGCGCGTCGGCCTCGGCCGCGTCAAGATCGGCCTCCGTCTCATACGAAATGGGGCCAACTTCGATTACTGGCCCGCGTTCGGGTTCAGCGAAGGCCGGGCTCGGCGTCACAATCAGGGAGACAGCTGTCATTGTCGCCACAAACAGCGATCTCATTCTCATTCTCTGTTAATCGGCAGAACGGCAACTTTCTGAACCGTTTTGCCCGCGTAGCGGCTGTTCCGGGTACATGTGCCCAGACCAAAGGCATATTTGCTGCAAAGTTAGAGCTATCGGTCTTGGATGCCCACAGAATCGTGAACTACGTTCGTCGCTATGACTGAGAACACCCATTCCAGCTTTGAGCCAGTTCTAGCTCCCGCTCGACGGCTCCTCGCGATGGAGCAGCGGGCGATCTTCGAACTCGGTGCGTTCGCTGCGTCTTCCCCGTTCCTACGCCTGGCCGGTCGTGGCGACAAGCACCCAGTGCTTGTGCTGCCTGGTTTCACCACAAGCGACCGGTCCACTGGACCACTGCGATGGCAGCTTCGCCAGCAGGGCTATTGGGTGCACGGCTGGCGATTGGGACGCAACCTCGGCCCGACGAAAGAGGTCACTCAGGGGATCCAAGAACGCCTCGAGGAGCTCTATGACCGCCATGGCTGCAAGGTCAGCCTTATCGGCTGGAGCCTCGGCGGACTCTACGCTCGTGAGCTCGCACGGCAGAATCCCGACATGGTCAGGCAGGTCATCACCCTCGGCAGCCCGTTCCGCATGGTCTCAGGCGATCGCAGCTCCGCTTCGATCCTCGCCGACTTGGTCGAACACCGCTTTGACAATGGCTTCGGATACCTCGACCTCCCCGAGGAGGAGCGAGATCCAATCACCGTGCCCTCGACTGCGATCTACACCCGAACTGACGGCGTCGTACGCTGGCACCTCTGTATCGACGAGCCCGGAGAACAACGCGAAAACGTCGAGGTTCTGGGCTCCCACAGCGGTCTCGGATTCAACGCCATGGTGCTTTGGGTCATCAGCGATCGTCTACGCAGAGCCGAGGGAGAGTGGAAGCCGTTCCGTGCACCACGCAGCCTTCGCCACCTGTTCCCGAAGCCGGCGTACTGGTTCGACGCCGCAGCGGCAAAGATCGCCAGCTAGCTCAGCTCGGCTCTCTATGAACTTCCACGAGATTCGCGTCGGAGATGAGCTTCGCTGCGAGCGCTTGCACTTTTGCGATCGTTACTTTCGCAGCATCGGCCGCGTAGTTGGACCGAGAATACGCTGAGCTTGATCGGTCGACGGCCCACTCACTGAGTCCGAGAAGCAAGTTGAAGTTCGAGACAAGATCGGCATCGGCGATGACAATCGACTTCGCTTCAGCAAAGTCAACTGCGTCCGGCCCGTTCGCCGCTAGCTGGACAAGTTCATCCTGGACGACTGCCCGGATCTCATCGAGACGCTCGGGATCTCCGTCGACGGAGACTGAAAGTGACGTTTCGCCATCGGCCAACGACCCAGTCAAGATGCTTGCGGAACCGCCCCCGTATGATGCGCCAAGTTCTTCACGGACCCGGTCGAATAGACGTCCGTTGATAATCGAGACCAAGTAATCGCCGGCCACTTGCTCACCCCGTGTGAGGCCCCCCACGATCGAATAGCTGAGGTCGAAGCCTGCGCCGGAATCATTCGTGCCCGCCGACACTGACCGCACAATGGGGCCGGGCGGCAGCGCTGGGATCTTGGGTATCTTCGGATCAGGTGCGCGACTGGGAATGGTGCCGATGAAGCTCGCGGCCAGGTCCCTTACCGTTGATGCTGAAACATCGCCAACGACAATTACAACCAGATCATCAATGCCAGCGAAGCGCTTCTTGAATATCGACAATGCATCATCGGTGGTCATCGCCTCAACCTGAGCGAGCGTTGGCACGCCGATGTAGCGACTATCGGTGCCGAAGCGGGCGTCGAGCTCTGCGTACAAGCTGGCAAGGCCGGGGTCGGTCTCAATCTGACGCAGCTGGCTCTTGACAGAGTTTCTCGCTTCAGCGAGGCCGACGTCGTCCACACGAGGTTGTGTCGTGTAAAGCGCCAGAAGTTGGAAGAGCACGGCAACGTCCTGGGCGTCGGCTTGGCCAGTGAAGCCTTCAGTCGTTGTCGTCAGGAACGGTCCGAGGCTCGCCGAGGTATCAGAAAGGAATCGCGACACCGTGACATCGTTGTGATCGCCAATCCCACTTCGTGCGACAGTATCGAGAGCGACATCGGCGATCGCAGCCTGATCCTCGCTCAGCAGGACACGCCCGCCCTCCGCGATAGCCCACAACATGACCGAGCCACTAGCGATCGGTGACCGCTGGTGGATGACAGTTGCGCCGTTGTCAAATTCCCACCACACGGCTCCTTCACCCCCTGGCACCGTTCCCGTGTCGGTTGGGTTCACTCCCTCTGGCGTAGCCATGAGTTCATCAATCGCAACCGCATCAACTGCATCGAATGCCGCAGCACCATCGGCCGCATCAACCGCCGCCTCGAGCTCATCGACGGTTGGCAAACTGCCTGGGTTCGAACCAATAGCAACAAGAATTGGCGCAGTATGTGTCATTTCCCAACGAAACAGGTTGGTAAGTTCAGCCGGGCCGAACGAAGCGATTTCGCCGCTTAGTCGGTCATACCAATCCTGATCTGCTTGGAAGGCGTGGCCGCTGAGGAAATGGCTGACAAGTTCTGATGCCAGCTCGTAGTCCTGATTTGTGTCGGCCCCAGCCTTGATCTGGTCGATACCGGCCTGCAATTGTTGCGTAGCCTGTCCCACTTGATCCTCGGTGAAGCCAGTGATTTGGACAGACCGGATTGCTCTCAACAAATCGCTCGTCGCCATCTCGAGGTCGTCGGCCGCAACGTTCATTCCGAGGAATCGCCTCTCTCGAGCGAGCTCGAATGTGCCCACAAATGGTCGAATCAAGCTGAGAGTACCGTTGGCCGCGGCCTCGGCAAGGTAGTTCTGCAGCATGATTGCAATCACCTCGTCGGCGAGTAGCAGACGTTCGCCACCGACGGTTCCTGGCTGCCATTGCGGTAGAACGAAGTCGAGAGAAAGTGACGGCTCTGGGCCGTCTGGGTGAGTGAAGACTTCAACGACAGGATTGAGTGACACGGGCGCTGCGATTTGCTCTCGAGGGGTGTTAGCGCCGCGGCTCTGAAGCCCACCGAGCGCCTCTTCTATCTGGCGCTCAATCGCTGGAGCGCTGAAGTCGCCGACGACGACTACGGCCATGTTGTCAGGTCGGTACCAATCGTCGTAAAACTGACGAAGTTCGGCGGCCTCAGTGGCGAGAATCTTGTCTTCGGTTCCAATCGGATCACGGCCTTCGTAGCCGGTGCCATCGGTATAGACGTCGGTGAATTGGGCATTGATCACGCCGTCGGCCGACTGTGCTCTGAGGCGGTGCTCTTCGCGAACGACGCCTCGCTCGGCGGCGACCTCGTGCCTGTCGATAAGTGCGGCACCAGCCCATTCGGCGATCACATCAAGGCCTTGGCCAATGGTCGCGGGGTCAACGTCGGGCAGTGACAGCTCATACACGGTCTCATCAAACGACGTGTACGCGTTGATGTCGGGCCCGATCTCCATGCCAAGGCCACGGAGAAAATCGTCTAGTTCGTTACCCGGATACGCCTCGGTGCCGTTGAACAGCATGTGTTCGAGAAAGTGAGCGCTGCCAGAGTCGGCCACTTCCTGCTGACCGGAGCCGGCGTTTACAGCAAGTCGGATCTCGGCCCGCTGGCCTGGCGAGTTATTTTCCAGGATGTAGTACGTCAGTCCGTTATCGAGAGTGCCAGTGAGCACTGCCGGGTTCAGCTCGATCGGCGTGTCGTCTGGATTGGGGTCGACCGGTTCGGCCCGCTCGCTGTCGAAGCCATCACTATTTGTCACCGACGACGACCCGTTGCCGATACCAGTCACGGTGTCGCTGACCGTCACCTCTTGAGTCGAAGAGGTGCAGGCGGCCAAGAGAAACACCGACGCAACGAACGCAGGTAGGAAACGAGATTCGAAACGCATTATCGCAGTCTCCCCCAGAACGAGCAGTGATGTCGTGAGGGCTGCGTCGTCTTACGGTCCCCGACTTGGCCTGACTGCGCTCCTACAATCTCAAGATGGCGAATGGCCGGACCCAAAACAACCCTCAGACTCCCACACAACCGTCGGCACCAAATCGATTCATGGTTGTCGCTGACGGAACTGCTGGCGACACCAACTACAGCCACTTCAACGACATCGACGGCGCCGTGCGGAAAGCCGAAGCGATCGTCAACGAACGAGTCACGGCAGACATCAAGATTTTCCAGCTTCTTGAGGTATCTGTGCCAGCAGTTGCGCCCGCGCTCCGCTAGTCAAACTGCCCTGCAACCGCACGGAGAAACTCGATCGTCTCGGCCTCACGGTTATCCCGCTCGAAGACAGTTGTGCCGTATGCACGATTGGCCGACAGCTTTACAATCACGACGTCGCGAGACGGATCGACGAAAATGAACTGGTTGTAGACGCCAATCGCCGCAAACTCGCCGCGGTCGCCGCCTGGAATCCACCACTGATATCCGTAGCCAACTGGTGCCGGGTCTTCGGAGAGCTCGACTGCTCCTGGCATGATGTGCGGGGCGTCAGGGGTGACCGACGCGGCCACCCAATCGGTAGGCACAACCTGAGCCCCATTCACGAGACCGCCGTTGCGATAGAGCTCACCGAGCTTTGCGAAGTCTCGAGCCGTCGACATCAAACCTGCGAACACCATCTCTCTGCCGCAGCTATCGAGGAGCCACGCGCCCGGCGATTCCATGCCGAGCGGGTGCCAGAGTTTCTCGACGGTGTAGTCAGTGATGGACTGGCCAATCGCGTTGGCAAGGATGAGCCCGAGCGCCTGGGTATCGGCTGAGTTGTAACGACACACGGTGCCTGGCTCGAATTCGCGGCTCATGGCTGCAACGAACTCGTCGAGCGAGCCGCCGCCAACTGCGGCACCCAGCCGGAACACGTCGGATGTCGGATCGCTGTAGTCCTCATTCCAGCGAGCGCCGGACGACATTTGCAGCACGTCCTTGAGGCTGACGTTGTCATAGGCGGAACCTGCGAGCGATGGGGCGTAGTCGGTCATCAGATTTTCAACCGACCCGATGTGCCCATCGTCAATCGCAAAACCGATCAACGCAGACAGAAAACTTTTAGCAACAGAGAACGAGATCCAAGGCACATCGGGCCCGCCGGTAAGCCAGTATTCTTCAAACCGGATCGTGCCGTCCTTGATGACGAGTAGCGCGGCCGTGTCGGTCGAGTCCAAGAACGCTGCTGTTGGCCGAGCGCTAGCTGCGAAGCGAAACGATTCAGGCAGTTCAATCGTCACACCGACCGTGAACGGGAGGGATTGAGGCGACGCAGCCATCGCTGTGGCCGGCATGACCTCAGCGAAACGAGGAAAGTTCTCGTGCTGTGCAACTCCGCTGAATAGACCGGCGAAGCCCTCCGGAAGGGCGACAGATTCGTCCACGTGTTTATCCTCCATTAACCTGAGCGTCGTAGCTTGACGCCATCGGGTATCAACATACGGGAGGGAACCCATCATGAATAAACTGACAGCCATCTTGTTCGCGTGCCTGCTCGGGGCTGCGTCGTGCGGAAGCAGCGACGACACATCGAGCGATGACACCACTGCTGCTACTGCCGCTTCGGCAGACCAGAGCGACGACGCCTCCAAGACGACTGAGGCCGAGACCGAAACCACAGCGGCGACGGCTGCCGAGGACGAGCCTGCCGACGAATCAAGCGGCGACGTGTCGGACGACGAGGCGGCACTGATAGCTGCACTCGACGCCATCGGCATCGAAGAGAACAGCGACACATTTAGCGAGGAAGAGATTCACTGCGCAAACACGAATCTCGTCACCTCAATTGGTATCGACACGATGGCAAGCTACGGAATCACTGTCGACAACCCAGACGACTCGCTTATCCCGGCCGAGTACGAGGTCCAAGTCAAGTCGGTGAAGGCGCTTACCGACTGCGTCGACCTTGTCGCTGCCTTCAGCAAAATCGCTGGCGACTGCGACCTCGGGGGTCTCGGAAACGACGTGGTAGAAGCTGCCTTGCGGTATGACTTCCTGTCCGAGTTCGCCGAATACGAGGAGAATGGCGACGCAGCTGCTTCGGCAAGCTTTGACGCCGCGATTGAGGCCTGCTCCGAAGCGGGCTAGTTCACCTCAACGCTCACACGTCCGTCATCTTCGCAGACCTTTTGGGTGTGTGAAGGTGGCGGACGTCGTGCTTTTTGGCCACCTCGTCGTGCCTTTTATCACAACTTGAGAAATATCTCACTCTCCGTGGTTTTTTGACCACTCTTGGTGTATCTTCTGGGTACTACTACCTATGACCATGGTCCTACGGCCTACGTCAATGATCCCGGAGGCAAAGCAATGCACGAGCCCGTCACCGCGCCAGAGCGCACCGGATTAGCCACGATCGAGGCACCAACGACGACGAGCGAGCCGCCTGCGCCCGTCAGCCGTCGCATCTTCCGCACCGCAGACCCGGCGAAGACGGCTGAGCTCACGATCATTATTCCGACCCGGAATGAATCGCCCGGAGTTGAACGCCTTCTTGAGCGCCTTGCGACCTCGATGCGGGCACCGACCACAGTGCTTTTTGTCGACGATAGTGATGACGGAACGGCCTTTCGAGTTCAGACCCTCGCCGCCGAGCGCCGTTGGGGACAGCTCGACATCGAACTCATTCACCGACCACCGTCGGCCCGAAGCGGTGGTCTTGGCTCTGCAGTCTGCGAAGGCCTGCGACGGGCTGAGTCCGACTGGGTCGTCATTATGGATGCTGACCTTCAACACCCACCAGAGGCGATCGCCCGCATGATTGAAGCGGCCGCCGGCGGCCAGACCGACCTTGTAATTGGCAGCCGATTCACCGCCCTTGGCGACACGCTCAGCAGCGAGAGTCTCTCGCCGGCACGCCAACACGTAACGAAGGCGTGCCTTGCTGCCGCCCACACGGCGTTTCCCCGTCGCCTCTCAGGGGTTACCGACCCGCTCAGTGGGTTCTTTATGCTACGTCGAAAGGCAGTCGACCCTGAACTTCTGAAGCCGGACGGGTTCAAGATTTTGCTTGAAATTCTTGGCCGCAATCCGCGGCTCCGAGTCAGCGAGATTGGCTTCAGGTTTGATGACCGACATGCCGGAGTATCCAAAGCATCGCTGAAGGAGGGAGCACGATTCGCTCGCCAACTTGGAAGGCTTCGTCTTCGCTCCCGCATCAGCTATGTGCGCGATCGTTATCGCTATCGCTACGCCATTCACGATCTCCTCACCGTTGAGTCTGACACCGAGCTGCCAGAGCTACTGAAGTTCCGAGTTCGCTCGCTTTCGAAGCAACCGACACTTCGTGTGACCGTTGACGATGGGACCGCCCTCGAGCCCACTGATCTCCTCGAACTCAACGAAGCGCGACCTGAGGTTCGTTATAAGGAGTCCGTGGGCGGAAGCGGCTTTGCGATGGAAGTGTCGGTCGGTCCGACAACCGAGATCAAGGTGTCATCTGTAGTCGGCAACTCGCCACACGTCTTGTACACGAACGTCGTCGAGCCAATCATTCGGTGGAAGCTGGTCGAATCGGGCACTGCACTCGTTCACGCGGCGTGTTTCACGACCGGTGATCGTGCTCACCTCATCACAGCCAGGACCGACACCGGCAAGACGACCACGATGCTCAAAGTGCTCGACCATTCAGCGTGCGAGTTTGTCTCCGATGATCTGTGCTTGATCACCGCCGACGGCCAAGTTCGTAGCTATCCCAAACCCCTCACGATCAGCAATCACACGGTGCACGCCCTCACTGGCGCCGAGCTCACAAGAATGGAACGGCTCACCCTGCCACTCCAAAGCCGCCTCCATTCAAAGGCCGGCCGTCAGTTCGCATTTCTTATCGCGGGCAAGAGTTTTCCTGTAGCCACATTGAATGCAGTCGTTCAGCGTTTGATCCCTCCCCCGAAATACCACGTCGAACGTCTGGTACCCGGCGTGAAGACGCATGGGGCCGCAACAATTGCGTCACTCTTCATCATCGAGCGGAGTGACCATGATGGCGCTCGCGTCCTTGGCCCAGACGAAGCGTTAACAATCTTGCTCGAAAACTGCGAGGACGCATATGGCTTTCCGCCATATGAGCAGCTGGAAACGCTGCTCCACAGCATCAGCCCTGTCGACCTGAGAGAGAAGGAGAAGGCGATAATCGCCTCCGCACTTGAAGCTGTTCCGTCCTCACTCTTGTCGAGTACGACGATGGGTTGGGCCGAGGCGATCCTTGACGCAGTCTCGCCTGCTGCGCTTGATGCATGACCGCTTCGCTGCCAGATCGCGGGCGGCCGACAGAGCGAACGGGCTACACACGCCCGACGATTCATCAGCGTGCGTACGCCGCGAGCCGACACAGGCTCAGCCGCTTTGCAATAGTCGGTTTGTCCGGCTTTGTGGTGAACACAGTCGTGCTGGCGTTGGCCAGCGGGTCGCTCGGCTTGCACTACCTCGTCGGTGCTCTCGTTGCCACGACCGTGTCAACCACATCCAATTTCGTCCTCACCGATGCATGGGTGTTCGACGACAGGGTGAACGCCAGCCGTTCAGGATTCAGGGCGACTGTTGTTCGATTCGCAGTGTTTCTCGCACTGAGCCTGGCGACGCTCGTGGTCCGAGGACCAATCCTCGTACTCCTCATCGAAACCGCTTCACTCAACTACCTCGTTGCGAACGCGCTATCACTCCTCGCGCTCATGATGGTTCGCTATCGCTTCTCTGGCTCATTTATCTGGCCGGAGGCCGCCAATGACTAGCAACCTGCTCGATGACGACATGGCATTGGCGCTTGCTGATCTCCTGCTTGGACCAATGCCAACCCAGGCGCCAGCAAAAGAGCCAGAACCACAACGAGAACCAGCGCCAGAACCAGAGCCGCTGCCACTCACAATCGACATCGTGGTTATTCCCGACCCGCCTCCCGAGGTCGTAGAAGTTCCCGACGACGAGTTTCGGTCCGAATCTTCTCGGTGGCGCCGTCTTCCTGGCATGCACGGCGTGTTATTCGCCCTCACTATTGCCGTTGGCTTGGTGCTTCGAGTAGTCAACCTAAACGCGGTCGGACTCAATAGCGACGAAGCCGTGTATGCCGGACAAGGTGGCTCGCTGCTCGGCGTGAGTGACCTCAACGAGCACTTCAGCATCTTTCGCGCGCACCCGCTGCTGCTGCAATTCGTGTCCGGATCAGTGTTTCACATCACCGGTCCAAGCGATCATGCCATCCGACTCGTTGTCGCCGTGATCTTTGGCCTCGGCTCCGTCGTTGCCACGTACCGCCTCGCCACCCTTTTGTACGACCGCTCGATCGGGCTCGCAGCGGCTGCTCTGCTTGCGGTGCTGCCGTACCACGTGATCATCTCTCGCCAGGTTCTCGTCGACGTTCCGATGGCGTTCTTCGCGATCTTGGGCGTGACTGCAGCGTATAAGGCGGTCAAGGTTGACGACCGTCGACACCTGTACCTGGCATTCTTCTGGTTCGCGCTTGCTGCGATCTCCAAAGAGGTCGCTGTCCTCCTCGTACCAATGCTGATGGCCTGGCTCATAACCGGACCGCCGAAGATCAAGATTCGTCGGCTCGTCGGCCCTTCGCTGGTGTTCGCCGCCATTGCCGTTCCCTTTCCGCTCACGCGACTTATCAGCCAGCCAGGAAACGCGTCGCAGTTCTTCCTATGGCAGTTCACCCGCGATCCGAACCACAGCCCCGACTACTTCGCCAGAGTCATCCTTCAGTTCAGTGGATGGAGCTTTCTCGGCCTGCTCTTGGTTGGGGTCGCAATACTTGGAGCTCGACGCTCCTCAGCAGACCAGTTGGTGTTGTGGTGGATTGGCCTGTTTGGCCTGTTCTTCCAGTTCTGGCCGACGAAGCTGTTTCCCTATCTCTTCCTCATCCTGCCTGCGATGGCGATTGCGGCCGCCTTGGCCGCGACGCGGTTGGTCGACGCCACTACCTCGGTTCTCAGAATGCGGCGAGCCCGACCAAGTCGGGCACTCGGCACGGTAGTTGGCGCCCTGGTTGTCTCTCTCATCATCTCGTCTGGCGGCATCGTGCTCGCGGGTCCCGCCGCGGAACTTGATGGGTTTGGCGACTTCGACATTGAGGTTCAGACATTCGCAGGGAGTCGAGAATTCAGCGAATGGGCTTATGACAACACCCCTGACAATTCTCGCTTCGTCACTATTGGCCCATCGCTCGGCAACATTCTTCGCTTCTACGGTCGACGCGATTCGGTCGCGCTCAGCGTGAGTACAGACCCGGCTAAGCGGAACCCGGCCTATGTACCCCTGGCCAATCCCAATCTCGCGATGCGGCAAATGTCGGTGCACTACATCGTGTGGGATGCGTACTCGGCTGATCGGTCTGCGTTCTACAACTCGCGGCTACGAGATTTCGCCAGGAAACTAGGCGGCGAGATCGTGTTCAGCGTGTACGCCGACGGAGAGCGGATCGTCTCGGTCAACGGTCCTGCTCCTGACGGCGCTGATGTTCGGATCGTTGTATGGGACGTGCCGGGAGCCGGAACGACGACAGGCGGCAGCCGCCAAGAGGGAATTTCATGAGTCTTCCAAAGAAGGTCTTGGCGATGGGTGTGCTGCTCATCGGTCTCGCCCCATCGTCAGCTCAAGCGGAGGAGCTCCAAACCGGACCGGTCATCGAACATGTGATTATTATCGTCGAGCAAAACCACACCTTCGACTCGTACTTCGGCACGTATCCAGGGGTCAACGGTATTCCTGATGGGGCAACATCGATTCTCTACGACGGGTCCGTTGTGGCGGAAGCGGGACAGAACAACCTGTCGAATGGTCGCCTCGCCGCCCTTGATGCCCATCAATCGGGTGCGATGGACGGTTTCGTTTCGGCCCAGGACGAGCGCGGCTTCAACGGCGAACTCGCGCTCGTCACTCGGGGCCGAGAATCGGCGCCAGTGCTGTGGGACCTCGCCGACGAGTATGTCCTCTTCGACAACTACTACTCGTCGGCCTTTGGCGGCAGTTTGGCGAACACGCTCCACTTGTTCACCGGCGACGACCACGGGGTCACTGCCGATAGTAAAGATTCGCTACCTGCACTCCGGACACTCGAAGCTCCAACGGTCTTTGATCGTCTCACTGACGCAGGCGAAGATTGGAAGCTCTACGTTGGCCGACTCGATGAGATCGACCCCGAGGCCGTCATCGCTGGTGAGTACGACCGCCTCGACACGACGACGCCGTCGGCGCTGTATTGGGCGCCAATGCTCGGCATGCCTCGATTCTGGACCGACCCCGAGCTTCGATCTGGGCTCGTCGACCAAGAGTCGTTCTATCGTGACGCATCGTCTGGATCGTTGCCATCGGTCAGCGTCATCATTCCTCAGCCAACCGACCACCCAGCGGGCGCAGGAGACCAGGGCCTGACTCGTCTGCAAAGTCTGCTAAATGCTGCGATCAAGAGCCCAAACTGGGACACGACGGCGGTGTTCGTGGTGTGGGACGACTGGGGCGGTTTCCAAGATCACGTCGCACCCCCAACTGGATTCGGATTCCGAGTGCCATTGCTTCTGATTTCGCCGTATGCACGCACCGGGTATGTCTCAAGTACCGAGCTTGACCATACGTCGATCCTCAACTTCGTCGTCGACCAATTTGACCTCGAGTCGTTGACGGCGAACCAAGCCTCATCCAATACGTTTGACGACGCCTTCACCGACCAACCACGAGACGACCGTCGACTCGCCACCAACGTGCTGCTTGACCCGACTCCGGTTGGCACCCTCCGCCAAAACCAAACCACGGCCGTGCTCTACCTCGTCGCCTTCGGAATCGGCACCATTGCGCTCTTGGCCCTTTGGCGCAGGCCACTCCCGCTTCTGACTGGAGACTCAGAATGACTCGCCCATTGTCCCGACGTTCGTTCCTTACCGGCCTCTCAGTGACTGGTCTTTCGGCCACGGTTCTCGCCGCGTGCGGTTCGAGCCCGACCGCATCTCGAACGGAGCCAGGAATGGACGCTGGCGGACCACCGCCTGTCCCCGAGCTCACGAGTCCGGGCGACAGTTTCGATGCGACATCAGACATCAAGGTTCTCCTCGACTGGCTGCCAACCCCGAGCGCAGCAAGCTACGACGTCGAGCTGAACGGAGTGTTAGTTGCGACTGCGTTGACAAGCACTGGCCTCACCCTTGCCTTCGGCGATCGATCGCTCGCCCCTCAGGGCGGAACCAATGTCTGGCGGGTTCGGGCCGCGAACGGTGCAGGATCTCGGTGGTCCCAAGCTGACCGCTTTGAGGTCGCGCCTGTCGGCCAGATTCGAGCTCGCACGTTCGACTTCGAAGATCAAGGACCACTCGATCTGACCGTCGAGTCGAGCGGCGCCCAGATGATCGTCGACTCGGCCTATGCCTTCGGAGGCTCGGGCCAGGGCGTGGCCCTCATCTGCGATGACCCTCTCCACTCGAGGGCCTACAAGAATCACGACCAACTCCCGCAGCCGGCAACATGGCTTCGGCTGTGTGTCCACCCCGTTTCGTGGGGTCGTGACGGCGTCTCAGTCAATATCGGGCGGATTCGTACAGAAGGCGGCGAGACCGAGGCGCTTTATTGGAAAACAGGTTCTGGCCTCCATTCCACGACGGTGCGAGCCGGCGTCGGCTTGCCCGTCGATGAATGGTCACAGGTCCAGATCGGCGTGCTCGGCGACGGAACAGTTGAGTTATGGCAATTCGATGGACATCGAGAAGTGCTGATCGGAACGGGCAAAAGTAGCGGCCTGTCCACTGGCAAAAACCAGGTGTCGTTCGGCTGCGTCAACCCAAACCTCGATACCACATTCGAGGTCTGGCTCGACGAGTTCGCAATCGCGAAGCAGAAGCTCCCCTGGGCCAGTCCTGCCACTGAACGGTCAACTATCAACCGACCCGCAATGCTCGATGTGAGTCAGCTCGGGAGCACTTTTAGCTTCGTATTCGGCTCGTGCAACAACGCAAGCCTGCTGCCATACGACACGATGGCTATTGGCGCTGCGGCGAGGGCCGAGGCCGACTTCGTCATTCACCTCGGCGACCACGGCTACCCAGACACTGGGGCATATCGACAAAGCGAAGCCGCCTATCACGCGCTTTGGTCAGACCTTGGCCACGAGTCGAATGTGGCCTCGCTCCTGAAGCGACCGTGGCTTGTGGTTGCGTCTGACCACGACCTCGGCGGCAACAACATCAACGCCGAAACCGTGCAGCCGTTCGCAAGCCAAGCGTTCGACTCATACAACCAGAACGACGCGGCTACTGAGCCCCACGGTCGCTACGGGTTTACCGAACTCGTCGAAGGCGAGGTCGAGCTCATCTGGCTCGAAGAGGTGCTTCACCGGTCTCCGATCGACGCCTACGACGGTCCATCGAAGACATGCCTTGGTCCTGAGCAGAAGGCATGGTTCCTCGATCGTGTTGCTCGATCGAAGGCCGATCTCCTTATCGTCGCCTCGCAGACGACGATCGGGCACGTATCTGAAAGCGGCTGGATCCAATACGGGCGCGAGCGAGCCGAGATCGTCGACGCGTGCCGGGCCCGCGATGGTTGGACTCGTTGGTTGAGCGGCGACAAACACACTGCTCGCTGGGCGTGGTTCGAAGACCGCCTAGTCGAGTGGGGCGCTGCTGCATGGGCGGAGATTCCCCAAGGTGAGCCACAGGCTGCACCAGGAGTGATCCGTTCGGCCTCAGGCCCGGCCGGCGCGTTCCCAACCCGAGTTTCGGCAATCGAAGCGCTCGGTCTTCAGGGCATCGCAGAAGCAACGTCGTTCGGCTTGGCTGAGATCGATTCAGACTCCGGTGTCGCTCATTTCACCGTTCGAGATAATCATGGCGAAATTCGAGTGCAAAACGACGGGACGATCCTCGAAGAGCGCATCTCGTATCGCACCCGACCTTGGCGATAAATCGTATCTCGGCGACTGACTCCAGCATTGATGGCGGACTGACTGTCGGGAGCAACCAATTTCGGAAATTCTAGACCTACTAGGATGCGACGTTCATCGCTGTAGTAGCGTCCGCACATGACTGATGATCCGATGCTGGGGCCGGTCGCCGGAGCCGAGTCCAATGATTTCGCCGGTATGCAAATCGTCACCGGCCGGGTTGGAAAAGGCCGGGTGCAGCGGCTGATCTACGCACCGGGTGGGCGGTGGTCAACCCACGTGAAGCCGCTTGTCGGCACTGATTGGTGCCAACACGGCCATGTTGGTTTTCTCGCCCGCGGCCATTTCGTCGGCGAATACGCCGACGGCACAGGATTTAACTATGTTGCGCCCGCGATCATCGCCGTGGACCCCGGCCACGATTCCTGGGTTGAGGGCGACGAGCCAGTCGTCATCATCCAATTCGATTTCGAACGCGACACCGTTGACCTACTCGGCCTAACCCCGCGAACCGCTCCGTAACCGGGCCCAAGTGCTGCTGTTGTGCGTCTTGTTGGGACCGTGCCTTGTCGTCGGCCGCCCTCCTAGGCCATGATCTTGGGGTGCGGACAAACAAGGGAACTCACCTATGAAGCAACTCACCGGCGTCGATCTGGGCTTTCTACAGATGGAAACGGAAAACTCTTACGGGCACGTCAACGGTCTCAGTATTTACGACCGCCCGTCTCCTGACTTTGACCCGTTCACTGTTGTCAGAGAGCGGTTAGGAATCATGGTCGGCAACCTTGAGCCACTGCGTCGCAAAGTTGTCGAGGTGCCGTTCGAACTCGATCGCCCGTACTGGGTAGAAGATGCCGACTTCGACCTCGACTATCACGTGCGCCACATTGGCCTCGCTCCTCCCGGCGCCGCAGATCAACTCGCAGAGCAGGTTGCCCGGATTGTCGGGCGAAAGATGGATCGGTCACGGCCTCTATGGGAGGCGTACGTCATCGAAGGTCTTGCCGATGGCCGCTGGGCACTGCTTCAGAAGACCCATCACGCGACAATTGACGGCGCCGCTGGGGTCATCATGCTGAAGATGTTCACCGACGAGGCCCGTGACTCAGTGTGGGATGTCGAACCAAAGGAATGGGTTGGTGAGCAACCTCCGACCAACGCTCAGATGCTGCAGCGGGCGATGGTGAATATGGCGACTAATCCGGCCAGAGGTGCCCGCGTCTCGCTCAGCATGATTCGTGAGTTCGCCGATGCAGCCGGCATCAAGAGCGTGGGCGATATGGCCACCAAAACACGCGACACGATTGGCGCCCTTGGCAAGCGGCCAGACTCCGTGTCCGCCACCCGAGCAAGCCTCCCAATCTCTTCGGCGCCGCCGACGCCATGGAACAAGTCAGTCGGGCCTCATCGTCGTTTTGCCATGCGCTCAACGTCCCTCGAGAATCTGAAGCGGCTCAAGGACGCAACCGGTGGGACGCTGAACGATGTCGTGATGGCAGTGTGCACCGGGGCGTTGCGCCAGTACTTGATTGAGCATGACGCACTGCCAGACAGCCCCCTCCGAGCGATGGTGCCGGTATCCATCCGAACCGGCAACGAAGAAGATCCATGGACAAACCGCGTGTCAGGCCTCGTCGCCGATCTGCCAACAAACTGCGACGATCCGATTGAGCGCGTTGCGCTCTGTAAAGCCGCAATGGATAGAGGCAAGCATCAATTTGAAATGATGCCGGCCGAGTCCCTTGGCCAAGTCGCCGACTACACCTCACCCATCGTTGCCGCCTCGGCGTTACGACTCGTGTCTCGTTTGAAGCTCGCAGACCGGGTCAACTCGCCAATCAACGTCGTCATCTCCAACGTGCCAGGACCTCGAAAGCCGCTCTACTTCGCGGGCGCAAAGCTCGATGCCTACATTCCCGTCTCGACAATCGCCGACGGTATCGGCCTCAACATCACCGTGCATAGCTACGGCGACCGCATGGACTTTGGGCTCATCTCCGACCGCGATCTGGTGCCCGATCTGTGGCACTTGGTCGACCTACACATCGATGAGGTGGCGCGCTTGTTCGAAGCCACCGGCGCCGAATGGGCGGTTCCCCAGCCGCCTCCGGCAATGCGCCACGGAGGCGACGGGGTCGAACCAATAGCCTTCCGCGGCGACACACCGGTCACAACAAAGTCAGCCAGAAAGCCTGTCGCGAAGAAAGCGGCGAAGAAGGCATCGGCGAAGAAGGCAGCAAAGAAGACCTCAGCAAGAAAGAAGCCAGCTCAGAAGAAGACATGACCACCCGAACGAGGGTCCTCGTCCTCCCCGGCCTCGCCGCTGGCGATCGCTCCACCCAGGCCATCCGCACATCGCTGGCGACCAGGGGCCACCACGCTCACGGATGGCAGCTCGGTCGCAACTCTGGCCCAAACGAACAGACCGTTCCGCTGCTCATCAAACGTCTGACCGAACTTTTCGAGCGGGACCGAGAACCTGTCGCACTCGTAGGTTGGAGCATGGGCGGCCTCTATGCGCACTGGTTGGCGCGCGCTGTGCCGCACTTCATCCACAGTGTCACAACGCTCGGAAGTCCACTTCGAATGCAGGGTTCGCCTGCAGAAGTGCTTCGTGTCCCAACCACCTCGGTGTATTCCCGGCGAGACCGCATTGTGCCCTGGCGGTCGTCACGCATTGACGAGACGGCTAGGCGCCACGAAAACGTCGAGGTTAGGTCTACGCACCTGACGCTTGGTTTCGATCCGGCCGTGCTGTATCTCATCAATGACCGAATCAGCCAGGTTCCCAGTGACTGGCAACCCTTTGTGGCGCCAGCGCTCCTTCGCACCGCATTCCCCCGACGCGAACCATCAAGCGAAACCTAGCCTCCGTTTTGAGGGTGCTGGGGCGACCTTTTCGGCGTTCTGGCACCCCCAAAACGAGCGGGTCAATCGGTGCTTCTTCGTCAGCGTCCCCGATGAATTAGCGCAGTGACCTCTTCGAGGGCCGTGAGGATCCGTTCCCGGTAGATCGAACTCACGTGGGGCCTCGACGTCGTGCTTCCCATCGACACCGCCGAATGTGACACAAGGTCGTGAAGCAGCCAGCGACAGGCGTCCTCTTCGCTCCAGAAGCGATGGTCAATTCTGAAGGACCCTCGTTCCCAGTAGCCAACGACCCAACTCTGACCGTCGCTACGAAGCACGATGACCTCGTCCGTTGGCTCAGGGCCAGGGCACGCTCCTTCGACCCAGAAGTAGCCAGTGTTCTGTCCCGCTATCGCTGGCTTGATACCGAGCGTCGAAAGCTGCTCAACCAGCTCAGGCCCGATGAGGCGGCCAAGCTCACCAAGTGGCACTAGCAAATCAGCTGCGGTCCTTAGCAACGCTCCCTCGCGAACTGCAGGATTCGTATAGTCAGGTCGAAGAGTCATTGGTCGATCCTAGATCGGGTCGCGCCAAGTAGGCTCAGCACGATCCAAGTACCGAGGAGTGCGAACTACCGTGTCAGCGAATACCAAAGACAAATTGAAAGTTGCCTATTTCTGCATGGAATATGGCCTCGAAAACGACGTGAAACTCTATGCCGGCGGTCTCGGGATTCTGGCCGGCGACTACCTCAAAGGGGCCAAAGACGAAGGGCTCCCGATTATCGGTATCGGCATCAAGTGGAAGCAGGGTTATACCGACCAGTACATCGGCGAAGACGGTGTCCCTTACGACTCGTTCAGCAACCGTGACTACGACCTGGAGGACACCGGCGTCACTGTTCCTGTGACCATTCGCGGCCACGAGGTGACCGTCAAGGTGTGGAAGACCGAGGCCTACGGCAACTCGACGCTCTACTTACTCGACACCGATATCGAAGAAAACAATGGTGACGATCGCTGGATCTGTGGGCAGCTGTACGGCTGGTTCAAGGAGGAGCGACTCGCTCAGGAGATCGTGCTCGGCATTGGTGGCATTCGGGCGTTGCGCGCCCTCGGCATCGATGTCGACGTCTATCACTTCAACGAAGGTCACGCCGTCCTCGCCGCCCTCGAACTCATCGAAGAAGAGAAGTCGCGCGGCCTCAGTTTCGAAAACGCATGGCAGAAAACCAAATCGACCGTTGTCTTCACAACGCATACGCCCGTCATCCAGGGCAACGAGAGCCACGAGCTCCGCACAATGGAATTCATGGGCGCCTTCCGTGGCCTCGACGCCGAAGAGATGACACGAATCGGCGGCGACCCGTTCAACATGACCGTCGCCGCGCTTCGCCTCTCGCGCAACGCCAATGCTGTCGCCATGCTCCACGCCGAGACAGCAAACAAGATGTGGCGCCATGTGGCCGGCCGCAGCGAAATCGTTGGCATCACAAACTGCATCCACACACCAACCTGGGTCGACGAGCGAATCACTGAGGCCTTCGAGCAAGACAAGCCGCTGTTGCCAGTACACAACACGGTCAAGGCCGAGCTGATCGACTTCATCAAGGACCGCACCGGCGCCGAGCTCAAGGCCGACAAGATCCTCATCGGATTCAGCCGCCGTGCCGCGACATACAAGCGGAGCGATCTGATCTTTTCCGATATGGAAATCATCGAGCCATACCTCAAGAGTGGGCAACTGCAGATCGTGTTCTCGGGCAAGGCCCATCCGTTTGACGACAGCGGCAAAGAGATCGTCAGCAACATCGTCGCCATGATGAAGGCATACCCGAACGCTGTGGTGTTCCTTGAGAACTACGACATGACGATCGGCAAGATGCTCACACGTGGTTCCGATGTGTGGCTCAACAACCCTCGTCGCCCTCAAGAGGCAAGCGGAACCAGTGGAATGAAGGCGTCGATGAATGGCGTGCTCAACTGCTCGATCCTCGATGGCTGGTGGCCAGAAGCGTGTGTCGATGGCGAGAATGGCTGGCAAATCGGCGATGGCTTCGAGTCAGATTCTGACGAGGAACTCGATGCGCACGACCTCGCTTCGTTGTACGACGTCGTCCTCAACAAGGTGCTGCCGACCTACTACGACGACTCACCGAAGTGGGAAACGATGATGGGCGAAAGCATCCGGACTACCTCCGAGCCGTTCGCGATGAAGCGCATGCTCGACGACTACTACGCCAAGCTCTACAACCCGTAACCCATTTACTGGGTTTTGGGGGTGCCAGGACGCCCGTTTGGGCGTCCTGGAACCCCCAAAATCGTCAGGTGGCTGGTGTGACGCCGTCTTCGAGATCCTTGAGGATCCGGTCGATCAGATCGTCTCTCGTCATATTCAACGACCCGATAGGTGACTCCCCTCCCCTAATGTCGTTGGCGGCCAGATGATGCTCAATTGTGTCAGCCAGCGTGTCGCGACCGCTCGATCGAAGCCACGGCAGCATCTCGCTGATCAGAAACCAGAGCGCGTACCAAGCTCGCTTCTGCCGGTGTCGACGGAGCGCTGCACTCACGTCGGCGTCGGGATCGCCAACGCCGTACTGGATGGCAACGCGTGCTTGAGCGACGGTCGCCATCGACTCGGTCCAATCCAGCCCTGCCTGGCCAGCCAGACGGACACCCTGGGCGCAGAGCTCGTACCCCTCGGCCGGTCGTCCGCTCGTTGCCTCGTAGAAACCGAGCGGACCCATCGCGATGCTTCGCATCGGATTGGTGGATCCGCTCAGATAGCGGTACACCGACGCCGCGCACTCGGCGGCTCTGGCGGGGTCATCAACAGATAAGTAGTCAGCGAGGGCGGCTTCCTGGTAGGCGACGTCGTTTGGTCCGAGTTGCGGAGCGTGGAAGAGAGCGAGCGCCGCAGCTTCGGCGGCACCCTTGCGATCACCGGCCGCAGCCTTCATTCCTTCGTCAACCTGGTAGATAAGGCTCGCTCCGCCAACCGGCTTGTCAAGTGGTCCGACTACCTCTAGTGCTTCAGCAATCATTGCCCGACCCCGGCGGCGTCGGCTTTTCAGAGCAACCATGGCATAGGCGACGGCGGGGGGTGGCGCCATGTCAAGCGCGTCGCTGGCCCAGTCTCCGACCTCGAAGTGGAACGATTCGAAGGCGTAGGTCCAGACCGACTCAAGGAGCAGAGCACATTTGTCGGTGTCGTTGGAGGCCACCGCCCAGGCGACGGCGTCACGCACGTTGTCCCATTCGCTTGAATAGCTGTGCCACGCGAAGTCGAAGTCGGCTTGGGTTCTGCCGTTCCATCGGACATTTGTCTCAACCATGAGCCGTGACATGTAGCCGAGGTGTTGATTTCGGAGAGTGGCGAGATCCGCTTCGTCAAGATGCGTCCTGGCGTACTGTCTCACCGTTTCGAGCATGCGATATCGAGTGGAATCACCACTGCGCAACACAGTCACCAACGACTTGTCGACGAGTGACGCAATGAGATCGATCACGTCGTAAGAGTCGACAAGTTCATCGGAACATATCTGCTCAGCCGCCTCGAGATCGAAGGTGCCGCCGAACACGCTGAGGCGATTGAGAAGGGCTTGTTCCTGTTCATCCAGCAAGTCGTACGACCAATCGAGCGCGGCCAACAACGTCTGATGCCTGTCAGTCACATCCCGCCTACGGCTGCGAAGGAGCCTGAACCGATCTTCCAGCCGCCGCAGTACGTCGAGTGGCGACATCGTTTGAAGCCGAGCTGCCGCCATTTCGATTGCGAGCGGCATCCCGTCGAGCCGAGCGCACAAAAGGCCTAGGTCGTTTCGGTTCCACGCACTCGTGTCAAGCTTCGCGTCGCGCTCTGCCACCCGGTCGATAAGCAGGTCTACGGCTTCGTCCGAGGCGGAGAGCGGGCGTACCGGCCAGACCTGTTCGCCACTGATGCCGAGCGGCTCGCGCGATGTCGCCAACACCGCAACGTCAGGGCAGCGACTGTGGATCGACGAGACCAACGAGGCAACGCCGTTGATGAGGTGCTCACAGTTGTCGAAGATGAGCAATGCCCGCTGATCAGACAGCCGGTCGATCACAACCTCGGTGACGTCAGGCTGCTGCTGACCCACGCCGAGCAGCGCCGTCATCGCAGGCGCGATCGCCGCGGCTTCAGTGAGCGGCGCAAGATCGATCCACCACACACCATCGCTGAAATCGGATGCCACACTGCGGGCGATTTCGATTGACAACCGAGTCTTGCCAAGACCGCCGAGTCCGACCAGCGTGACGTGTTTGCCCGGCCGGAGCTCCTCGCTGACGCCTGCGACGTCGTCGAGCCGGCCCACAAACCGCGTCGCTGGATTGGGCAAGTTGTCTACAACGGCGCTGGTCTCGGTCGACGTGTCAGCAGACAGTCCCTCACCAAGAAGTTGAAACAGTTCCTCCCGATCATCAAATGACCGCAGAGTGTGTTCTCCGATCGAGACGACCGAGTATCCGTCTAGTGCGTCTCGAGACACCAAGTTTGCGCACTGCAGCGAGAGGAGCACCTGCCCCCCACGGCCCATCGACTGGATACGGGCGGCGCGGTTCACATTCGTCCCGAAGTAGTTGCCATCTCGCTCGAGCGATTCGCCAGTATGCAATCCGGCCCGGACCGCGATGCTCACCGAACCAGAGGTCGCCTGGGAGAGTCCGAGCTGGATATCGACGGCTGCAGCCACGGCCCGCAATGGAACGTCGAATGCGGCTCCGAACGCATCTCCGGCAACGGAGAAGACGAACCCGCCGTGTCGGGCAAACACGGTCCGAATCACTTCATCGTGAATCCGGAGCGCCTCGTGCATGTCGTCGGAGTTCCGCTCCCATTCTTTCGAGGAGCCGACGACGTCGGTGAAAAGATATGTCACTTCGCCGGACGGAATCGGGGTCTCCGGATCCGTCCCTGCCATGAATCCTGTCTCGACCGCCACTGCGGCATGGTAGCTCAAGCGCGGGCCATGGAGCTGACCGGGTTCGCCAGAACCCTGCCGTTCGGCGCGCGGGATTTTGTCTATTCCAAGGGCGCGCTGCGGCGACGGAGGCTACCGTCCGGTAATGGTTATCCGAATTATGGACGCCATGGATCCGCTCACCGAGAAGTCGCTACTGAGCAACGCGGTGCCGCGAAGGCTGGCCTGTCGGCGCTGGCTCTTCCACGAAGGTGACCGGACCGATGACGCCTATCTCGTTGTCTCCGGACTTATCAAACTGATAAAAACCTCCTCAAACGGTTCGGAGGTGTTGTTGGCGATCCGTGGCGCCGGCGACCTCGTCGGCGAACTCAGCACGATGGACGGCGAGCCGCGGCTAGTCAGCGCCGTGACGATGACCGAGTCCCACGTGATCTCCATTGGTCGTGTACATCTCATCAGCGTGATGCGGGAGCGCCAAGATCTGACCCTTGCCTTACTCGCAAATCTGACGTCGCAGCTGCGATCGATGGCGTTTCACACGCTGGCGGTTACCGCCGACGATTCCAGGGCACTGGTTGCACGGCGCTTGTTCCAGCTCGCGTCGGAACCCCGCTTCGAGTCGCTTCGTTCCAACCGAGAGAGTTCGATCGTTGTCGAAATGCCGGTGTCACAACGTGAGCTGGCTACGTGGGCCGGTGCCTCCCATCGTTCGACGGTCGGCGTGCTCGAACAGCTTCGAAACGACGAGATCATCACAACGAGCAGACTTCATCTCGAAGTCTTGGACCTGGCGGGGCTCCAATTGCGCGCTGGTTCGCTCGTCGCACCAGAGTTGCGCTGACCGCACTGGGATAGTGCCGCTGCGTGTCGCAGTTCACAGGCCAATCACGCAGTCTTGCGTAGACGGAGGACGCGTCGGAGCGGATGCTTGCCTCACGACAAAATCATCACTTTCTAGGAGTCCACATGTACGCAAACGACCCAGTTTCGGTTGGGCAGCTGCGCAATGCAGACCTGCTCGTAGCTTCTGAAACTCGCCGGCGCCCCGAAGTCGAACCATCCAGCGATTTCTCGATGCACCTGAAACAGCCCCTTATGGCCGCTGCCCGCAGACTCCGCCAGCGACTCCGCCCCACGCATCATCCTGTAGAAGGACTGCTCTCGGGCAGCCACGACCTGTTCATGGGACTGGACCAGTCACAGTTGACGTCGCTCAGCACTTATCTCGACATTCGGGCCTGTCCCGCTGGCGAATTGCTTGGAAGGCAGAACGAACCCTCCGAGGGTCTGGTGATCGTGCTCGACGCGCAGATCGGTGTATCGATTGACGGTGTCCCAATCACGGTTCTCGACTACGGCTCGCATTTCGGGGCGCTCCCGCTTCTCGACGGAGGAAACGCTCTCAACCGGGCCTCATTCGATGTTCTGGCACCGGGGAGGATAGCGGTCGTCGACAAGGAGGACTTTCGCACGGTCCTTGACCGAGTCCCCACGGTTGCGATTTCCGTATATGAGATGGCGGATTCCCGCCGCATTTACCTCGCTCAGCATGAGGCGTGCACAACGAGTCAATCGCTTGGGCAGTCAACCCTCGCAATGCTCGAATACCCCGTACACCTCCACGTGTGAGCGATCGTGCTCTCAGCCGGCGGCGCGTTTGCGCGGATCTGCGGGCGCCGATCGGGCGACGAGCACCGCCTCTGCAATCGGAGCAAGGTCGTCGATCAGCTTATCGACGCTTCCGTCCAGCGCGTCGATGACGGCTCGTTGTGAGTCGTCGGTCGATCGTTCGATGTGTTCTCGAGCCGATCGACCGTCTGCCGTCAGCGCTCGGCTGGTGACGTCAACCCACCCTCGGTCCGCGAGCGAGACGACAGCAGCGTCGATTCGATCAAGCGTAAATCCTCGCGTCGCTGAGTA
>JBBKWJ010000019.1:0-23854 GCA_037968895.1 Acidimicrobiales bacterium | reverse complement strand
CCCTATGGGCGACGAGTAGCCCGTTCAGCCAAACTCATACGCCGCAGCAGCGTCCGACGTGATGTTCGCGGCTAGCGCACCGAGGGCAAACGGCTTGTTGACGTCGACCTCGAAGATTGTCGTGAACCGCGGTGGGTCCCGATCTTCCGGTGGTCCGTATGGGTAGGCGGGGCCAAGGTCACCGAAGTTCAATTCATCGAGGCCGTTCATCGCCGAGATGAGTCCTTCGCGACTGAGGTCGCCGTTGGCAACGGCCTCCTCAAGCAACTGATGGGTTGCCCATGCCTGGATATAGCCGAAGGTGAAGTAGTAGCTCGGCGCCTGGTCAGGCTTGTACTTGGCGACACGCTCAACCATGGCGGTCATGTCTTCGGAGCCGGCGAAGCCCCACTCTTGAGCCAACGCTGCAATCCACACATTCTCGGTGAGGTAAGGAGCCAGATCGCCGAGCGCAAGGATGTCGATCCACGCTGGGGACTGAGCAATCCAGCGTGGGGTAAACGCAGACTGAGCGGCAGTGCCGAGAATGCCGCCGAATTCGCTCGGCAGCGCAGTGGCCCAAACCATGTCGCAATCGGCGTTGACCAGCTCAGTGATCTGAGCGGTGAACGACGCATCACCAGCACCGTAGCGAGTGGTGGCAGCAATCTCGAAACCAAATTCCTTGGCCGCAAACTCGAGGCCCTCGAGCCCGGCTTCACCGTAAAGGTCGTTCTGGATGATTGCGCAAATGGTGTCATCCACCGAACCGCCGCCGTCGCCGAGATAGTACGACATCGCGTTAATGACGTCGATCTGATACGGCTCGATCACCGGCATGAGGTTCTGCTCGCGAACCCAGAACGCATCCTGGCTGGCTGGCGAAGCAATCATGTTGTCTTCTGCCAGCAATGGCAGCGCGGCTGAAATCATTGCTGTTCCCATGATCTGGGAGAACATCACAACATCGTCGCTGATCTTGCCGAACTTCTGCACGGTGGCGGCGGTGTCGTATTGGTGGTCTTCGAGCACGATCTCAACGGGATACTGGCCAGCAATGCCGCCCAGTTCTGCATTGAGATAGTCGAAATAGACCTGCTGGCCTGCCGCGAGTGGCACACCGATAAGGGCAGTAGGACCACTCATCGCTGACATCACGCCAACTTTAATTGTCGTGCCGTCGAAGCCGGGGCCTTCGGTGAGCTCAGGTGCGGGTTCGTCAGCTTCGTCGCTCACGTCGTCGCCAGCCGTCTCATCGCCAGTTGCGTCTTCGGCGCTGTCGTCGGCCGCGGTGACGGCGCTAGCGTCATCGCTGGCCGACGTATCGTCACTACTTCCGCACGCCGCCGCAATGAGCGCTAGTGCGAAGAGCAGTGCGGCGATCCGCCGTACTTGGCCTATCGGATGTCGTTTCATGTTCGTTGCCTTTCATAGGGTCAATACGAGAACGGCCAGGCTTGGAAGTAGGTGCGTATTCGCATCCAGAGCGCAGCCAAACCGCGAGGCTCGAGCACGAGGAAGCCAATAATCAACACACCAAACAGCGCCTGGTTGAGTGCAAAAACGGTGATGCCTGACTCGCCAGCCTGGGTGGCGACACCAGGGATTCGATCGCTCCACTCCTCGATTAAGAAGGGGACAGTCGTAATGAAGAGGGCGCCAAGAATGGGGCCATAGACGGTTGCGGCGCCACCAACGACGATCATGGCCAGAAACTCGATCGACAAGAACAGCCCGAACTCTTCGGGGTTAACGAATCGTTGAAACGAGCCGTACATGCCACCAGCAAGACCGGCGAGCGAGCTGGAGACGACGAACGACATCACTTTCGTTCGGGCCAATCGAACGCCGATCACTTCGGCCGCAGCGTCGCGGTCTCGGACGGCCTGAAAGGCACGTCCGAGGCGGGTTCGAATCAGGTTCTTCACGAGCAGGGCAACGAGAGCAACAAGCGCCCAGATCAGATAGAAGTAGCCGCCCTCACGGCTGAACTCTTTGCCAACAAGGTTGAGGTCGGCAAAGTCAATCGGCCCAAGCGCAACCGGGGCGGTTACGTTCTTGCCGTTAAGTCCGCCAGTGACGCTGTCCCAGTTTTCAAACACGTGTTGGCCAATGAAGACCAGTCCGAGCGTGATGATTGCGAGGTAGCTCCCCCGCAACCGGAGCGCGAACGGCCCGATGACCAAGCCAACGAGCGCGCCGATCAAGGCACACGCCGCGAGCCAAATTGGCAACGGCAGGTCAAGCTCGCCACCGACGTAGGCCGCCGTATAGGCGCCAGCACCGAGGAAGAAACCGTGGCCCAGCGAGATCTGACCGGTGTAGCCCGTGAGCACGTTAAGACCGATGGCACCTATGGCTGCGATACCGGCGTAGTCGATGACCGAGAGCTGGAAGTCGGACAACATAAGCGGTGCCGCAAGGTAGACAAAAAGTCCGAAGGTGAAGGCCGCCTTGCGCCAGCCAGACCGCCAGATTCCGACGTTGTCAAGATGCCCGAGCAGCATCCCCGAATTCGCCGAATCGCGGCGTCGTGCGATTGCAGTCACAGGCGTTCCACCTCTTTCTTTCCGAAGAGCCCGTATGGACGCACCATCAAGATCAGAATCATGACTGCGTACGGTGTTACCGATTGGAAGTCCTGGCCCAGCCAACTTGCATGCGTCGGCTGATAGCCAGCCGTGAGTGTCTGGGTGACACCGATGATGAATCCACCGAGCACTGCGCCGAGCGGCGAGTCAAGCCCGCCAAGGATCATGGCGGGGAAGGCGGCGAGTGCAATCAGGCCGATTGTCGGTCGGAGTGCCGCCGGACCCGATCCGAGCGTGACGCCCGCAACCGCAGCGACTGCGCCAGAGATGGCCCACGCGGTTGCGACTACACGACGGACTGAGATACCTCTCGCCATCGCCGCCTCTTCATCGATGGCAACGGCCCGCATTGCTAGTCCGGTGCCGCTGAAGCGGAAGAACAAGAAGAAGAGAAGCACGACGACGAACGAGAGTCCGATGGCCCACAGGTCGACGACCGCCATGACGATGTCGCCAGCCTTAACCGTGTCGATCCCCCACGGATCACCGAGGTTCTGTGCGTCCTGACCCCAGATCATTGTGATGACCTGATCGATGACGAAGAGCAGGCCGATCGTGACCATGATGACCGAGAAGACCGGTTGGCCAGCCATCCGCCGAAGTAACACTCGCTCGACGATGAGGCCGACCGCCGCCGTTCCGATGATGCCGACGAGCATCGCGACGAAAAACGGGAGTCCCCATGTTTGGTGAGCGTTGAAGGTCAGGTAGGCGCCGAGCGCCACAATGGAGCCTTGGGCGAAGTTTATGACACCGGTCGCCCTGTGAATAACAACAAAGCCCAACGCCACAAGCGCATATCGAGCGCCGAGGGCGACACCGGCGAAACACAGTTGGAGAAAGTCGGTCATCGATACATCTCCTGGATGAGATCGCCGAAGTCCTTCTCAATGGACCGGCGTTTCACTTTTTGCGTTGCGGTGAGTTCGCCACCCTCGTGATCAAGCTCACGGGCGAGGAGTCGAAACGCCTTGATCTGCTCAACGCGAGCGAGGTCACGATTCGCGTGCTCGACTACTTCGGTGATGAGCGCAAGGACTTCCGGTTTGGACGTGAGATCGGAGTAGGTCGTGTACGGAAGTCCGCGCCTGGTTGCCCAATCACCCACGGTGTCGAGCTCAATGCCAATCAATGCGACGAGGTACTTCTGCTTGTCACCGATGACAATCGCCTCGCGGATATACGACGAGACCTTTAGTTGATTCTCGATTTCGCTCGGTGAGATGTTCTTGCCGCCGGCGGTGATGATCAGGTCTTTGACCCGATCGGTGATCGTGAGGAAGCCAGCGGCGTCAAGTTCTCCAACGTCACCGGTCCGGAGCCATCCCTCAGCGTCAAGCGTCTCCGCCGTTGCCTCTGGGTTCTTCAGGTAGCCAACGAAGTTGCAGGCCGAACGAGTGAGGATCTCACCGCTCTCGTCGATCCGAATCTCAACCCCTGGCAACGCCTTGCCAACCTTGCCAAGGCGAACGTCATCCGCTGGGGTGTAGGTGGCAACTGCGGTGTTCTCGGTCTGGCCGTATCCCTCTCGGACCTGAACACCGATCGCCCAGAAAAACTCCAGAAGTTGTGGGGCTATCGGTGCGGCGCCAGACAGGGCAACTCGAACCCGTCGGAGTCCAAGCTTGTCTCGAAGCGACCGAAACACGACGAGCCAAAGCACGAACATCACGAGCCGACTGAGCGGGCTCGACCGACCATCCATCTGATCCCTGGCATGGATACGGCTCCGTTTTACGGCCGTACGGTAGAGACTGCGCTTTAGTCGAGACGCGTCGTTCATACGGATCTCGACGGTGGCGGCCATCTTCTCCCAGACTCGGGGAACGCCAAGGAAGATTGTCGGCTGGACATCGCGCAAGTCCTTCGCAAAGAACTGACCGCCTCGACCGAAGTTGACTACGTAGCCGCCTCGAAGCGCATTAATCGCCGAACTCAGTCGCTCGGCAATATGGCACAGCGGGAGGTACGAGAGAACCTCGTCACGGTCGCTCGATTCGAACGCTTTGTTAAACGCATCGGCCGCGGCCACCAGATTGCGGTGGCTCAGCATCGCACCCTTGGGAGGGCCAGTTGTGCCGGAGGTATACACGATCAAGGCGACGCCGTCTGGGTCAAGCTCGACTACTTTCTCGCGCCATTGGTCTTCGTGGCTGGCGCCCATGGATTCGAGTTCAGCGAACGTCATGATCTGCGGGTCGTCGAGATGCTGCATTGTTGTCCTCGAATCAATGACAACGATGTGGCGAAGGAGGGGCAGTCGATGCCTCACTTCGAGGATCTTGTCGAGCTGCTCTTCGTCTTCGGCGATCAGCACCGACGCCTCACTGTGCCCGAGCAGGTATTCAACCTCGGCCGGCGGCGATGTTGGATAGATTCCAACAGGAACCGCTCCAATCCCTTGGGCACCGATGTCGCTGAACAGCCACTCGGGACGATTCTCACTATGGATCGCAACTCGGTCGCCGACACCGACACCGAGCTTGGATAGTGCGACCCCGATCCTGGCCGCGCTGGTGGCGTAGTCACTCCATGTGTGGGCGACCCAGATGCCGAGATCGTGGTGGCGGAGTGCTGTTCCGTCCGGAGTGCTGGCGGCTCGAGCCAGCAGCATCGCTGGCAATGAAGCTACGTCGGTCGCGACGTCGGCTGGTTTCACAACGGCTGCGTTCATGCCTCCGCGCCTCCTAGGTAGACCTCATGGACTTTCGGGTGCTGCTGAATGTCGTTTGGTGTTCCGATTGCAACCACTGAGCCGAAGTTCAGGACCATCACTCGATCAGCGAGGTCCATGACAAGATCCATTTGGTGTTCAACAAGAATCGTGGCGATGCCGAGTTCCCGGCGCAGCTGGAGGATGTGACGCGCGGTATCTTCGGTTTCTTCCTGGTTCATTCCGGCCACCGGCTCGTCGAGAAGCAGTAGGCGCGGTTCCATGGCAACAGCTCGACCAAGCTCGATCCTCTTCTGCACGCCATAGGGCAGTGCGCCGACTGGCATGCTTCCGTAGTCAGCGAGATCGAGCAGGTCGGCAATCTCAGCACACCGTTGCCGCTGTATCCGTTCCTCTTTCCGAGCCTTGCCCCACCACAACGGTCCAGAGATCGGCCCGGCGTTCAACAAGTGATGACGTCCCAACATCAGGTTGTCAATTACGGAGAGGTTCGTGAACAACGCGAGGTTCTGAAACGTTCGAGCAATTCCCAGCTCGGCAGTGTCGGCTGGCTTCAGGTCGAGGAGTTCGACTCCGTCGAGCTTGGCCGATCCCGTCTGCGGCTTGTAGACGGCGTTGAGGCAGTTGAAGATCGACGTTTTGCCCGCACCATTCGGCCCGATGACAGCGAAGAGCTCGCCTTCGTTGACCTCATAGCTGACGTCGGTCAGTGCTTGGACGCCACCGAAAGCGAGTGAAACATCTCGCACCTCAAGCAACGGTTTGACTGATTGGTTGGTCATCATGAACTCCAGCTTCGATGACGCCGGTAGCTCTTCACTTGGTCGAGCCGAGTCCGTCCGCCCTCACCCATTCCCAAGTAGAACTCTTGGATGTCTTTGTCATCTCGCAACTCCGAGGCTGACCCGGCTTTGGCGACCTTGCCGTTCTCCAGGATGTACGCGTGATCGGCAATCGACAGCGCCATCTGTGCGTTCTGCTCGATCAACAACACACCGGTGCCGCCTCGGTTGATGTCGGCGATGACATCGCGAATCTGTTCAATGATGAGTGGCGCTAGTCCGAGTGACGGCTCGTCAAGCAACAGCATCCGGGGCTTTGACATCAGTGCCTGCCCAATCGCCAACATCTGTTGCTCGCCGCCGGAGAGGTAGCCGGCGGAACTGTCCCAGCGATCTTTGAGAACAGGAAAGAGCGCGAGGACGGAGTCGTAGGCTTCTTCAAGCTCCTCCCGCCCTGGACGGCGTACAAGCGCCCCTGCTCGAAGATTCTCTTGCACAGTGAGGTCAGGAAAGATTCGTCGTCCCTCCATAACCTGCGCGAGCCCGTGGCCAACAACACTCGCCGTCGAGCGGCTGGAGATGTCGACGCCATCGAGGGTGATCGAGCCCTTGGTGATCCGGCCCCGGTGGGTTCCGAGCAGTCCGCTAATGGCACGCAGAATCGTGGTCTTGCCTGCACCGTTGGCACCGAGGAGTGCAACGATTGTGCCGCTGGCAACATCGAGGCTTACCCCACGGATGGCGAGGATCACATCGCTGTACACCACCTCGAGATTCTGAATCGAGAGGACTCCCTCGTTCGTCTCGCTCAACCGACTCCCCTTTTACCCGTAGGAGATCATTCGGACTCGAACAACCGTCTTACAACGTAAGGGTGAGGTCAGAGTGCAGCTAGAGACCTTGGTCCTCTCGCTCCTTTAGTGGCGTGATTGGGACCAAATGCCATGTCGAAAACCCGCCGGTGTGCACCACAGTAGATGTGTGGCTGCACGGCCTTGGCCACGTCTGGGGGTACGCCATGACCGACAGCACAGCTCGAGTTCTCGACCTCGCCGGCCTCGGCAAACTGATCGATGCGCTCACCACGAGAGGATTCGATGTCTACGGCCCTCAGGTTCGCGACGGGGTTATTGCGCACGATCTTCTCCGAAGTGTTGACGACCTTCCGATCGGCGTGACCGACGAGCAATCGGGCGGGTCATACCGGCTCGCTTCGCGCAACGACGACGCTCGCTTCGGCTACGCGGTTGGCCCGGACTCGTGGAAGTCATTGCTCCACCCGCCAAGAACGAAAGTGTGGACGATGACCCGCTCCGCGACAGGAGCATTGGAAGTTGAAATGGCAGAGACCGAGCCCGCCAAACGCGCCTTCCTTGGTATGAAGCCGTGCGAGCTCGCTGCGATTCACAAGCAGGATCGTGTGTTGCTCGATGCCGAGCACCCCGACCCTTCTTATGGCGCCAATCGCCGTGACGTCTTCTTCGTGGTCGTCAATTGTGGGGATCCGGCCGAGACGTGCTTCTGCCCCTCGATGGGAACCGGTCCCGGCGCAGGGCCCGGTTTCGATCTCGCCCTCACCGAACTCGTCGATGGCGCGGCGGTTCGTTACGTGGCCGAGGCAGGCTCCGTACTCGGCAACGACGTTCTGCTCACCATTGCAGACTCGGCTGCGACGGAGGCCGACATCACCGCCGCCGAAGCCGTGGTGACCGAGGCCGAAAAACGCATCACCCGCCAACTCGACACCAACGGCATCAAAGAGCTCCTCTACGAGCGACTCGATAGTGACTACTGGGACGTTGTCGCCGAACGCTGCCTGACGTGTGGCAACTGCACACTCGCGTGTCCAACCTGCTTCTGTACCAACCTTGAGGACATCACCGACCTCACCGGCGAACACAGCGAACGGTGGCGTGTTTGGGATTCGTGCTTCAGCCTCGACTACTCCCTTCTCGGCCCAGCACCAAACCGCTCGTCTGCATCGTCCCGCTATCGCCAGTGGCTGACGCACAAACTCGGCACCTGGATCGACCAATACGACGAATCGGGCTGTGTTGGCTGTGGCCGCTGCATCACGTGGTGTCCGGTTGGTATCGATCTCACCGAAGAGGTCAAGGCACTGGGGGCACAGTCATGACCACGACCTCGACGACCCCTCTCGCGCTCTCCCCGCTTCTCGTACCGCGACCGTACGAAGTGATTGACAAGATTGACGAAACGCCTGGCATCACCACGCTCCTCGTCACCCCGGTAGACGGTGCACTCCCCGACTTCGCTCCCGCCCAAGTATCGATGCTCGGCGCGTTCGGCGTTGGTGAGGCTGCGATCTCGATCAGCTCGACCACACGAGCAACCAAGCACCACGCGTACACGATTCGACGGGCGGGGCCGATTACCAATGCCCTTGTAGATACGCCCGTCGGTGGTCAGATCACAGTCAGGGGGCCCTTTGGCAACGCTTGGCCGATCGCCCAGTCAGACACACGCCATCACCTCGTGGTTGCGGGAGGCCTTGGCATTGCTCCGCTGCGCGCCGCCCTCGACGAGCTTGTCAACCGCATCGAACGGTTCGATCGACTTGCGCTCGTGTATGGCGCAAAGACACCCGATGACCTCGTCTTCACCGAGGACCTCGCCGACTGGAAGATGCAGGGACTCGAACTCGATCTCACCGTCGATGTTGGGAACGACGAATGGAGCGGTGGGGTTGGCCTCGTTCCTGACAGACTCGCTCCCTCCTCGAACGCAAGCTCGGATGGGGTCACGCTCGATTGGGCCGATACCACGGCCTTCGTCTGCGGACCAGACGTAATGATGCACTTCACCGCCCTTCGACTCATCGACCTCGGCGTACGGCCCGAACGAATCTGGCTCACCCTTGAACGAAACATGCAATGCGGCAACGGGCTGTGCGGACACTGTCAATTGGGGCCCGTGCTCGTCTGCCGAGATGGACCCGTCATGAGCTACGCCGATATCGGCATGTTCCACCGGGTCAAGGAGCTCTGATCAACATGACCACGACCACCAAGAAACCCACGCTGGCGGTGTGGAAGTTCGCCTCGTGCGATGGCTGCCAGTTGAGTTTGCTCGACTGTGAAGACGAGCTCCTCGCGGTTGCGGGAGCACTCGACATCGCCTACTTCCCCGAAGCATCGAGCGGCATGCGAGACGGTCCGTACGACGTCTCACTGGTCGAGGGTTCGATCACGACGCCCCATGACCTCGAAAGGATCCAAGAGATTCGTGACCAATCGGCTGTGCTCATCACGATCGGCGCCTGTGCCACCTCAGGTGGTATTCAAGCCCTTCGCAACGGCGCCGACGTTGATGAGTTTGTTCGCATTGTCTACGCCAAGCCCGAGTTCATCTCGACCCTGTCAACGTCAACACCGATTGCCGATCACGTGACGGTCGACTTCGAACTCCGCGGCTGTCCGATAGATCGGGGCCAGCTGGTTGAAGTAATTGTCGCCCATCTCACCGGTCGGCCAGCACGGATCTCGACTACGAGCGTTTGCGTGCAATGTAAATCAAGGGGCACCCCTTGCATCATGGTTGCCAACGGAACCCCGTGCCTCGGCCCCGTGACCCAGGGTGGCTGCAACGCATTGTGCCCCACCTATAACCGCGGCTGCTACGGCTGCTTTGGGCCGATGGAATCACCGAACACTAAGGCGCTCGCCGACCACTTCGTCCAACTCGGCATGAGCGATAGCGCCATCACCCGCGCCTTCCGCAGCTACTCCGGGTGGGCACCGGCCTTCAAGACCGAAGCCGATCGGAGAGACTCCCATGGTCTCTGAACAAGAATCAAACGCCGACTCCCGCAATGCCGACATCCACGTGCCTGTGCTGGCTCGGGTTGAAGGCGAAGGGGCAATGCACGTGCAAGTGAAGGACGGGGAGGTGACCGACGTCCGACTCGAGATCTACGAGCCACCTCGTTTCTTCGAAGCATTCCTCCAGGGTCGTGACTACACCGAGCCAGTCGACATCACGGCCCGGATCTGCGGTATCTGTCCGGTCGCCTACCAGATGAGCGCCGCTCACGCGATTGAGCGAGCTTGCGGCGTTACGGTCGGGGGCCAGATTCGGGCACTCCGGCGGCTGCTGTACTGCGGCGAGTGGATCGAGAGCCATGTCCTCCACATCGGGTTCCTCCACGCCCCCGACTTCCTCGGCTACCACTCCGGTATCGCCATCGCGGCCGACCATCCCCGATTGGTCGAGAGCATTCTCACCCTTAAGAAGACCGGCAACGATCTTGTTGAACTTCTCGGCGGTCGGCCGATCCACCCAATCAACGTTCGCCTCGGCGGGTTCTATCGAACACCGAGTCGGACGGAGTTCGAGGCACTTCGGGCGCCCCTCGAAGCGGCCCGAGCGAGTTGCATTGACCTCATCGAGTTCACCGCAGGGTTCGATTTCCCTGACCTCGAACAAGACTACGAGTTCGTCTCCCTTCGTCACCCGAGCGAATACCCGTTTAACGAGGGCCGCATTGTGTCAAACAAGGGGCTCGATATCGATGCCTCAGAGTGGGAGGAACATTCGGTCGAAGACCATGTCGCTCACTCGACTTCGCTTCACTCCAGGCTCGTCGAACGAGGCTGGTATCACGTCGGTCCTCTCGCTCGCTACGCCAACAATTTTGACCGTCTCCCTGAAGACATTCAAGAGCTCGCACACAAGGTTGGGCTTGGGCCGGTGGAGCGCAATCCGTTCAAAAGCATCGTCGTGCGGGGGCTCGAAACCCTCTATGCGATCGATGAAGCACTTCGCATCATCAGCGACTACACGCCACCGCCCGAACCGTTTGTGCCGGTGCCAGCTAAGGCGGGCATTGGTTGGGCGGCCACCGAAGCGCCCCGAGGGCTCCTTTACCACCGCTACGAGATCGACGAAGACGGCAAAATACTCACGGCCCAGATCGTGCCGCCGACCGCGCAGAACCAGCCAACCATTGAGTCGGATCTACGCCAGTTTGTATCAGATCACCTGCACCTCGATCACGTCGAGATGCAGTTGCGATGTGAACAGACCATCCGCAATTACGACCCCTGCATCTCCTGCTCCACCCACTTCTTGAAGCTAACGGTGGACGAAACGTGAAGCCGCTAGTGATCGGTGTCGGCAATCGGGATCGAGGCGACGACGCGCTCGGTCCGCTCGTTATCGATGCGCTGCGGGCGATTTGCACGGTTGCCGAGACGTGCATTGTCGAAGGAGATCTTTCCGACCTCACCCTTCGTTGGAGCGCCGATCAGGATGTGATCATCGTCGATGCGGTGATGAGTGGTGCTTCTCCAGGGGACATCATCGAGATCGATGCTGTCGCCGAGCGGCTCCCCAACGAGGGCCAGCTGCTGTCGAGCCATGGCATCAGCCTGGCTGATGCCATTGAGCTCGGTCGTCTGCTCCAGCGGATGCCACGCCGACTCACGGTAATCGGCGTCGAGGCGTATTCCTTCGACGGTCTCACGACGGTCAACCCTGCCGTCGCCGAGTCCATCCCAAAGGTCGTCACGCGGATCAACGACCTCCTTGCCGCCGCCGATGGCCAACAAACGGATGTGTTTCATGCATGACCTCTCGCTTTGTCGCTCGATTGCCACCACCGTCCGCCAATCGGCCGGGGGTCGCGACGTTCACCGCATCCATCTCCAAGTTGGCGAGCTTCGCCATATCGATCCAGACCACTTTGCCGAGACCTGGGCTGAAGCGTTCGCCGACACCGACTTAGCCTCTGCGGAGCTGACGATCGAGGTCGGCGATGGCTTCGACGTGACTGTCCTGTCAATCGACACCGCATCATGAACAGTGCGGCATCATGAACCGCGTGCCGTCATGAGAAGCGGGGCGCTCTTTACGAGTGAGCACATCACGGTCGCTGGTGTCGTGCAGGGAGTTGGGTTTCGTCCGTTCGTGCATCGACTCGCCACTGAACTGGGGCTCGACGGGGCCGTCGGCAACGACAGCACCCAGGTGTTCATCGACCTCGCCGGAAGTGCCGCTCATATCGAACAGTTCGTCCAACGTCTACAGACCGAGGCCCCACCACTTGCCCATATCGAATGGATCAAGAGGCAGCCTGGTTCGGCACCAGCGACGCGTGGCTTCACGATTGCGCCAAGCACACAAACCGACGGGGCACGCACGCTGGTATCGCCCGACACCGCGCCGTGTCGCGATTGCCAGCGAGAGCTCTTTGATCCTGCCGATCGACGGTTTGAGCACCCCTTCATCACGTGCACCAACTGTGGACCCCGATTCACCATCATCAAGTCCCTTCCCTACGACCGGCCGAATACAACGATGGCCAGCTTCGACATGTGCCCCGAATGCGCCGACGAGTATCGCGATCCCGGTGATCGCCGGTTCCACGCACAGCCAATCGCCTGTCATCGTTGTGGACCAAGACTGTGGTTCCAGCCGAGCTCTGGTGACGAGCCTCTGAATGACGATCCGATCGGCCTCGCCGTCGCTGCCATCGATAGGGGCGAGATCGTTGCCATCAAGGGGCTCGGTGGCTACAACCTGGCCTGCGATGCCACAAATCTTCAAGCCGTTGCTCGCCTCCGAGAACGGAAATACCGGCCGGACAAGCCTTTTGCAGTGATGGTGGCCGATGTCGACGCGGCACGAGAACTTGCAGCCGTGAGCGAAGCCGAAGCCGTTCTTCTCGCATCGCCAGCGGCGCCGATCGTCTTGCTCACGGCCCGCGCCGAAACGCCGCTTGCGGGCTCAGTGACGCGAGAGAATCCGCTGATCGGTGTGATGGTTCCAAACACTCCATTGCATCATCTGCTCTTCGCCCGCTGGGGTGGGCCGCTGATCATGACGAGTGCAAACCGAGCAGGCGAACCCATTGCCCATCACCACGACTCGATCATGGGACTTGCCGATCTGTTTGACGGCCTTCTCGACCACGACCGGCCCATCGAGGTGCCGTGTGACGACTCGGTCGTGCGGATCGTGAACGGTCGACTGCTGCCCATTCGCCGGTCGCGTGGTTATGCGCCGCTGCCGATCATGATTCGCGACGGCCTGCCATCGGTCCTCGCGACGGGGGCTGAGATCAAGAACACCTTCTGTGTCACCAAAGGCAACCATGCCTGGGTCAGCCCGCATATTGGCGACATGGAGAACCTGGCGACTCTGGAGGCGTTCGAAAGCATGGTCGACCGTTTCGTGTCCTTCTATGAAATCGACGCCGCAGTCGTCGCTGTCGACCAGCATCCCGGCTATCTCGTGTCTCGCTGGGGCCGAAAACATCACGCCGACCACATCACCGAAGTACAGCATCATCACGCGCACATCGCCGCCGTAATGGCCGAGCACAAACTCGACCCGACCGAACCGGTGCTGGGGTTCGCATTTGACGGTACGGGCTATGGGGCCGACGGCACGATTTGGGGCGGCGAGGTGCTCGTGGCCACCGCCATCGAAGCTGATCGTGTTGGTTGGATCACCCCGGTGTTCCTCCCTGGCGGCGATGCCGGTGTTCGCCATACGGCTCGAACGGCGCTCGCCTATCTACATGCCTGCGGTCTGCCGTGGATCGAGGCACTGCCGAGCGTTGACGCGGTCGACTTCGACGATCGCCGACTCTTGCGTCGACAATTGGTACAAGGCGTTGCGTGTGTGACGAGCACGAGTATGGGTCGTCTCTTCGATGCAGTTTCTTCGCTTGCCGGTTTGCGACACGAAATCAGCTACGAGGCCCAAGCAGCCATCGAATTGGAGGTCGCAGCGAGCCGAGCGACGATCAACTCGGTGCCTACGCAGGGCTATCGGTTCGACTGGCGGGAAGGCGAGATCGTTATTGCCCCGGTGCTTCGGGCGGTCGTCCAAGACGTGCTTTCGGGCAAGCCCGCCTCTGTTGTTGCGTGGCGTTTCCACGATGCGGTGGCGGAGATTGTGCACCGAATTGCCGTCCAGCACCGAGACCGCAGCGGCTGCTCGCTCGTTGCGCTTTCGGGAGGTACGTTCCAGAACGCCCTCCTTGCCAAGTTGTGCATCGACCGTCTAGAAGCCGCCAATTTCACTGTGCTCACCCCCGTTGCGGTTCCACCAAACGACGGGGGCCTCGCCCTGGGGCAAGCCTTCGTCGCGGCCAATCGATCAAAGGCAACACGAGGTGCAGCATGTGCCTAGCAGTACCGGGAAAGATCATCGAGCGATACGACGATCGAGGCAATCCCATGGCCGTCGTCGACTTTGACGGCATCCAGAAAGAGGTGTGCCTTGTCTACCTCCCCGACCTCAAGATCGGCGACTATGCCATCGTGCACGTCGGCTTCGCCATTGCCGCCGTCGACGAGGCCGCTGCCCTCGAGTCGCTCGAGCTCTTCCGCGAGATACAAACACTGGATATTGAGCAATGAAGTATCTGGACGAGTTCGGCGACCCCGAGCTGGCAGCACGACTCTTCGAGGAGATCCGACAGATCACCACGAAAAAGTGGGCGATCATGGAGATCTGCGGCGGGCAAACGCACGCCATCATCCGCAACGGCATAGATCAACTACTGCCCGACGAAATCGAACTGATCCATGGCCCCGGATGTCCGGTGTGCGTGACGCCGCTTGGCATCATTGACAAGGCGCTCGAGATCGCTTCTCGGCCAGACGTCATCTTCTGCTCCTTCGGCGACATGCTCCGGGTGCCTGGCAGCTCGGCCGACCTCTTTGACGTGAGGAGTCGAGGCGGTGACGTTCGAGTGGTGTACTCGCCACTCGATGCCGTTGCCGTCGCTGAGAAGAACCCGGACCGCGACGTGGTGTTTTTCGCTATCGGATTCGAGACGACGGCTCCGGCAAACGCGATGGCGGTGTATCGGGCAAGCCAGCTCGGGCTCAGCAACTTCTCGGTCCTCGTCAGCCATGTGCTCGTCCCTCCTGCGATTGAGGCGCTGCTGCAATCGCCTGACCGAAGGGTCGACGGTTTCCTTGCGGCTGGCCACGTGTGCTCGGTAATGGGCACCTCACAATACGGCCCAATCGTTGAGGAGTACCGGGTACCAATCGTCGTAACCGGGTTCGAACCGCTCGACGTGCTCGACGGGATCCGTCGGGTTATCCTCCAACTCGAATCAGACAGTCCCCAACTTGAAAACGCGTATCAGCGGGTGGTTAGCGCCGAAGGAAATCTCCCAGCACAGCGCATGCTTGAGGATGTGTTCGAGGTCTGTGACCGCACGTGGCGCGGCATCGGCGAGATTCCTGGCAGCGGTTGGCAGCTCACTGAGGCATACCGCGCGTTCGATGCCGAACTGAAGTTCAACGTTTCGGAGATGGACGCGCCCGAATCAGAGGTCTGTCGCAGCGGTGAAGTGCTGCAAGGTCTGATCAAGCCAAACGAGTGTGCTGCCTTTGGAACAACCTGTACGCCGCGCTCGCCGCTCGGAGCCACGATGGTGTCGAACGAGGGCGCCTGCGCCGCGTATTTCCAGTACCGACGCCTCGATCTGAGCCGAGTGCTCGATGTCTGACCTGACTGGATGGACGTGCCCCGTTCCCCTCCGCGATTACCCGCGGGTCGTACTCGGGCACGGTGGCGGCGGTCAGTTGTCGTCGGAACTCGTTGAGCACCTATTTATCGAAGCGTTTGGCGATGGAGTGAAGTCCGAGCTTCACGACGGCGCCATCATCAGCGCCGACCACGGCAAGCTCGCGTTCTCCACCGATTCCTACGTGGTCCGGCCGCTCTTCTTCCCCGGCGGCTCCATTGGGGATCTCGCAATCAACGGGACGGTCAACGATGTGTCGATGTGCGGAGCCCGGCCGATCGCCCTGAGTGCTGGCTTCATCCTTGAAGAGGGCCTGGAGATGGCAACGCTGGGGAGGGTGGTGCGTGACATGGCCCAGGCGGCTCGGCGGGCCGGAGTGAGGGTCGTCACCGGTGACACAAAAGTGGTCGAATCTGGTCATGCCGATGGCCTCTATATCAACACTGCGGGGATAGGCCTGGTACCGCGGGGAGTCGACATTCGACCAACCCGAGCCGCACCTGGCGACGTGGTAATTATCAGCGGGCCAATCGGGCTACATGGCATCGCCGTTCTGTCGCAGCGCGAGGGACTTGAGTTCGGCACCACGATCCAAACGGATTCGGCACCGCTCAACGGTCTCGTCGCCGACATGTTGGCGGCGGTGCCAGACATCCACGTGCTGCGGGACCCGACAAGAGGAGGGCTGGCGGCAACCTTGTGCGAACTGGCCAACGCAGCTGGCGTGGGAATTGCGATTGAGGAAGATCTGATCCCGGTTCCCGCCGACGTTGCCAGCGCCTGCGCGTTTCTGGGCATCGACCCGATGGTCATCGCCAACGAAGGCCGGCTTGTCGCGATTGTCGCCGAGGGAGACCTCGACCAACTGATGAAGGCGATGCACGAACACACACATGGCGAAGGGGCGCAGGTGATCGGGCGGGTGCTCGACGAGCACCCCGGCATCGTGACGGCCAGGACACGGTTCGGGTCGCAGCGCATCGTCGACCTGCCGCTCGGCGAGGTGCTCCCCCGGATCTGCTGACCACGCCCCAGCGGCCGCCAATCCGAACCTACTGCTGTTGTTGCTGAGCCTGCTGCGCGAGCTGCCTGGCGTCGAGTCGGCGAGGGCCGTCTGCGATTGACGTCCGGGCGGCGGGCGCCATGCGTTCCATGACTACTTCGGATTCTACAATTGGCGTCGCGCTACCAACGAAGACGCCCCGGACAGGAGCAACGTCGTCGTAGTCGCGCCCGTGGCCAATAACTGCGTGCTTGTCAGACACAGGTATGTCGTTAGTTGGGTCGATTGCATACCAACCGTGTCCGGGAACTGCGACCTCAACCCAGGCGTGGGTTTGCACGTGCGCCACTGCGTCATCGGCAAAGTCGGCGCCGGTTTCGTCTGACGCAAAGAGATAGCCGGAGACGTAGCGAGAAGGAACACCAATGCTTCGCAGCATTCCGATGGTGAGGTGCGCGAAGTCTTGGCAGACGCCGCTCCCTCCGCTCAGCAGGTCAGGAAGGCTGATACCGATCTCGGTTGAGCCAGTCTCATACGACACGAGGCCACGGACCGTTTGCACGACCGCCTCGATTAGCTCTGGGACGGTCTGTCCGCCCTTGGCCGACGAGATCGCGAGTTCTCTCACCTCGCCTGTCCAGTTGGTGTGACTGGATGGCGCCAGGTACTGGGCAAGCGGGAGCGCAAACTCTGATTCTCTAAGTGTGTCGACTACTGGATTCACGAGCAGAGGCTCTGGCGCATTTGTCTCAACCGCGGCCTCAGCAATTATCTCGAACCCGAGATGAGGCTCGCGCACGCCGACGTGGTGCACGGTCGTGCCCCAGTAGTCAACGAATGACATCACTTTGGATGTGGGGGCGGTTGTCAATCGACGAGCCAGCACCTGTTGGCGGGCGTCGCTACGGGGCCTCACCCTGAGCTCATTCTGCGACTCCCACACAGGAGTGTCGTACTGGAAGTTCATGCGATAACGAATGTCGAGGCGCATCAGATACCGAGCCCTGGTCGAACGAACTGAGCATGTAGCACGGGTTCTCCTACTGGCCGGAACAAGTCGGTACTCAACGAAGCCGAAAGCTCGAATAAGCCAGCTTCGAGGTCGCCGAGGAAGGCATCAGCATCATTGTCGAGTTCGATATCAAGGTCGCCGTACTCGAGGCGAGAACGCATTCGGCCTGCCAGCTGCTGGGTGCGCCTGGCGCTGATCGCTCCAGGGTCAAGGGTCAGCAAGTGTTCCTCGATGTTCTGGACGCAGGTCTGCACCGACCGAGGCAAACCAGGGGTTTGAAGAAGGAACGCTGTGACTAGATGGGCCGATGCTTCGTGACCGTGTAGACGCCGATATGCCTGCAGCGCGCTCGATGAGCGAAGCATTCGGTCACTGTCGAACAAAGCTTCTGGTCGACGACACGCCGCTCGAAGCAATCGGACAGTTGAAATTGACCGTTCGATCATTCGACCGATCACAATGAGCGCGTGGCCCTCGTCTCGCATCATAGATTCTGAGATCACGCCACTAATCGCCTGGCAGCCTTCGCGAACTGCACGAAAAACATGGTGCGGGGCGGCCTCTGCGCTTGAGATTTCGGCCGCAGCGCCAAGACTCATGTGGAGGCGGTTTACTTCCTCCCACAGTTCGACAGGAACCCGGTCTCGCACCACTCTGAGGTTGTCTCTCGCCAGCTCGATTGCACTGAGTACTGACCCAGAAATAGTGGGATCAGTGAGTAGCGAGATTGAGACTGCAGCTTGGTCGAAGGCGCCCCCACCCATCGCCTCGTCGACCTGCGTGTTTGCGCTGAGCGCATCCACCAGCATGCGCCACTCCTCTTCGGCCGCTGGGGCGAGGAGATTCATCGTGAAACGGTTGGCGACGTCGAGCCAACGTGATGTCACCTCGGCCCGTTCGAGGTAGCGGCCGGCCCAGAAGAGCGACTCAGCGTGGCGAGCGAGGATCATGATTTTGCCTTGTTTCTATCGGCGAGAACCCACGTGTCTTTGGAGCCGCCACCTTGTGACGAGTTCACGATGAGCGAGCCCTTCCTCATTGCGACTCGGGTTAGACCGCCTGGGAACACTTGGGTTCGCTCTCCGGTGAGCACAAACGGGCGAAGGTCGAGATGCCGGGGTTCGAGGCGGTCCTCGCTCAACGAAGCCAGGCTCGACAGCTGCACAACCTCCTGCACAATCCAGTTACGCGGATCATGCAAGATGTCGCGTCGTGCTTGTTCGAGTTCAGCGTCGGTCGCATGAGGGCCAATCACGATGCCATAGCCGCCCGACTCAGCGACCGGCTTGACGACGAGTTCACCGAGACGGTCGAGTGCTGCCTTCTGTTGATCTTCGTCCCACATTACGTAGGTGTCGACGTTTGGCAGGATCGGTTCCTCGTTGAGGTAGTAACGAATCATGGCAGGAACGTACGGGTAGACGGCTTTGTCGTCGGCGACACCGTTGCCGACGGCGTTGCACACCGTGACGGTGCCAGCCCGCATCGCACCAAGCAAGCCAGACACGCCGAGGGTCGACGAAGAGGTAAACGAGACCGGATCGAGGAAGTCGTCGTCGATCCGTCGATAGATCACATCGACCGGCAGGTTGCCGTGGATTGTGCGGGCGTAGACCACCTGGTCGTCGACAACGAGGTCTTGACCTTCGACGAGCTCGACGCCCATCGATCGAGCGAGAAAGGCGTGCTCAAAATATGCAGAGTTAAAGACGCCAGGACTCAGAATGACAATCGTCGGTCGGTCGCCGGCAGAAGGAGGGGCGACCGCTTCGAGGGTCTGGCGAAGCATCAATCCGTATTGGTCAACCGGCTCCACCGTATGGTCGGCAAAGAGAGCAGGGAACGCCTTCACCATTGCGGCCCGATTCTCTGCGACATACGAGATACCGCTCGGGTTCCGAAGATTGTCTTCGAGCACGGCGTAGTGGCCTTGGCCGTCTCTAACGAGGTCGATTCCGGCAATCATGCAATGGGCACCGTATGGAACATTTATCCCGAAGGCGTGTCGTTCAAAACCCTTCGAACTTGTCACCAGCCACTCAGGCACCACGTTTTCACGAAGAATCGCTTGCTCACCGACGTAGAGGTCATTGAGGAAGTAGTTGAGCGCCGTCACCCGCTGGATCAGGCCCCGCTCGATCGTCTTCCATTCGGCCGCTTCGATAATGCGAGGAAAGAGGTCGATCGGCCAGGTGCGTTCGATGCCAGCGTCGTCGTTGTAGACCGTGAAGGTAATGCCGAGGCGTCGAAACTCGTCGGCCACGACTGCTTCGATGCGCACCAGGTCTGCGGCGCCAAGTTGGGAGAAGCGATCAACGATTCGTTTGTAGTGGCCCCGAACTGATCCATCGGCAGCAAATGCCTCATCGAATCCCGCGCTCTGGGTGTAGTTGCTGAAGAGGTTTGTCACTCTGTCCCTGAGGTAGTCGTTGCGTCATTGTGGCACATTCACCACCCGTTGTGACACCTATCAACGACACAGCCAGGCCTGCGCTTGAAGCAATAGCCATAGCCCCCTACGCCTGATTTCAGACGCTCCCGGGCAGCGAAAGTAGCAACCCCGAGGTCAGCTGCAACGCATCGTATACTTGCAGTGTGCGGAGCTTGACCACGAAAACTTACTACCGTCGATCGCGACTCTTCGTCGTCGTGCTGGCATGTGTCATCGTGGCCTCATGTTCAACCAACGAGGACCGCCCGACCGCAGCAGAGTGGGCGCCCCAGTGGGAGCAACGCAAGAGCCTTATTCCTGACGTCGAAGCGCTACTTGAGGGTGGCCGTGAGTACTGCGACGAGCTCGACGGGCAGTTTCGAGTCTCGCTTGCTGAGCTGCTTCCATCGCCGATCGACGTGCTCGATGAGCCAGTCGATGCGTGGAGCGCCCATGCCGCGACCATTGTTTTCGGCTGCTCTCACGACGAGGCAGTTCTTACCGAACAGCTTGAGACACTCGATGTTCTCGCCGCCGAGATCGACGCCGGGCTCGCCGACGTCAGGGGCTGACACTTCTCCCCGAGTTGCAGCTTGCGACGCAGAATAAAAAATCGACAAGAAAAATCGCTTCGTGCGGAACCAGAATCGCATGCTCATCGTCAGATCTGCATCATTCAGATAGAGCCGGGAGTAGAAACCAATGAGTTCCTCAATGTCACTAAAGATGGCGGCCACGCTGGCCCTTAGTATCGCCCTTGCCAGCGGCGGCCTGGCCGCGTGCGGTAGCGACACGAGCGCCACCACAGCGACGGAAGCATCGGAAGCGGTCAACTCAACCGACGTTGTCTCCGCTGAGGCTGGCGCGGCAGCACGAGACCGGATGGCCGCAGCCCAACCAGACTCCAAGCTTGCCTCAGGAGCCGCCGCTGACAGCATCGCAGTCGATTGCGGGCTCGACGGCGAGCCATACGTGCCAACCGCTGAAGAGCTCGCAGCCAACAACGGCGATACCTCAGCATTCGCCGCCGCATTTGACGCAGCTGGCATCGCCTATACGACAATCACGGACGACTTCGGTTTCACCTACCTTGAGTACGACTACGACGACGCCGCCGCACGTACCGCGGCTGACGCCTTCTGGAATGAGCGCTATCCAGTCGAGCCGCCTTTGCAGGCCGACCTCGATCAGGTCCGCTCCGATAACGACGTCATCGCCGCTGCTCTAGATGGCGCCGGGATTGCCTACACGCGAACTACCGACGTCGCCGGCTGGGACATGATCGTGTGGGACTACGAGGACCAAGCAGCCCAAGATGCGGTCAACGCGGCCTACGCCGAGCTCTACCCGCCGCAGCCGCCGTCGGCCGAGGACCTGGCTTACATGGCAGCGGAAAACGACAAATTGGCTGCGGCCTTCGATGCAGCCGGAGTCCCTTACACCATGGTGAGCGATGAGGTCGGCTGGTCATGGATTGAGTGGGACTTCGAAGACCCAGCGATCGTTGCAGCGGTTGATGCGGTCTATAACGAGCTGTACCCCGTTGCCCCTGGCTTCGTCGACTGCCCCATCGAGGACTAGCCTCGACGCCGCGGCACCGTCCTTGTGCTTGTCAAGCCAGCCGACTCCATGGTCGACCCGAGTCGAACACATGCATAGAGAACTCATGCGAGAGTTCTTCGAACACTCGGACGCCGCGGACACTGTGTCCGTGGGCATCGAGCCGGGGCGAGAAGACTGCGAGACCACCGACGCCGGGAAGCATGCCAACGATCCCGCCGCCAACGCCGCTCTTGGCCGGGATACCGACGTTGTAGGCCCATTCGCCTGCGTAGTCATACATGCCACACGTCAACGCGACCGTCAGCATGTCTCGAGTCACCGCGGGCGAGATGACTTGCTTACCCGTCATCGGATGAACCCCGTTGTTTGCAATGGTCGCGCCGATCACCGCCAGATCAGTGGCAGTAATAAGCAGCGAGCACTGGGCGAAGTAAAGATCAAGCGTCTCCTCAACACGATCGGCGATGATGCCCTGGTTGAGCAGGAGGTACGCAATGGCCCGGTTCCTGTTCCCGGATTGGTATTCCGAAGCGCACACCGCGTGATCGATCTCAGGACGCCGGCCGAGGAAACGATCGAATAGCGTGAGCACGACACCGATTCGCTCGTCGAGATCGGCCCCGTCCACCATGTCGGTGATGGCGATCGCCCCCAGGTTCACCATCGGGTTCGGGGCCCGACGATTGTCCTCATGGAACTCGATGGCGTTGAACGGATCACCGGTGGGCGCCACCCCCACGCGCTCCAAGACCGCCTCGCGCCCATGAGTCTCAAGGGCCAAGCCATACAGCAGCAGCTTCGAGATCGACTGGATCGTGAACAGATGCTCGTGATCGCCGAACCCCTGCTGCTCACCATCGACGGTCACCGCCACGATGGCGAACTTGTCTGGGTCTACCGTCGCCAGCTCGGGAATATAGGATGCCGGCGCACCCTCGGTTAGCAGCCCCAACCGCTCGTGCAGGCCGGTGCAGACCTGTGCCAACCACTCGATGCGTTTCAACCGGTCCTCGACCTTGTCCATGGGAGCGAGCCTAGGCCGCAGACCCGGGCCACCGCGAACACGCCCGCGGGCTCCGGCAAACTCCCGACCCGAGTAGCACTACAGATACTACTGCAGTAGTATGTTTCGTATGAAAGTCAGTGTGAGCATCCCAGACGAAGACGTCGAGTTCCTCGACAACTACACAAAGAACCACCAGATCGCGTCCCGGTCCGCAGCACTCCACAGGGCGATCCGCCTGCTACGAGCCTCCGAACTCACCAACGCCTACGCCGCGGCGTTCACCGAATGGGAAAGCGACCCCAATAACGACGCGTGGGGCACCGCGGTCGCCGACAACTGATGCAGCGCAGTGAAATCCGGCTCATCAACCTCGACCCAGTGATCGGGAGCGAGGCCGCCCACACCGGGCCAGGGGTAATTGTCAGCAATGACGGCGCAAACACGACGGCGGCACGCCTTGGTCGCGGCGTAATCACGATCGTGCCGGTCACCTCCAACACTGATCACATCTACCCGTTCCAAGTTCTGATGCCAGCGGACGAGACCGGCCTTCACGTCGACTCCAAGGCGCAAGCCGAACAGGTTCGCTCGGTCGCGATCGAGCGCGTCGGTCCTTTGATCGGCAGCCTGCGGTTCGATCTCATGGACCAACTCGACAACGCACTCCGACTCCACCTCGATCTGTAGAGCTCGGGCCTGGTGCCACATTGGGTTTAGCCGAGGGTTAAAGCACAAGACTGGGCGGCACCCGTGATGGGCGACTCGAGCCACCACGAACACGCCCGAAAACCTCGAAACCCTCACCGACCCAGAGCTTCACCAGGCATGGCTCCAACTACTCCACGGCGACCTCACCAGAGCCTTCGATCCCACAGCCGACTCGACGTAGTCATAGGTCCAGCAGCAACTACTGGCCAAAGTAGCCGCCTCACTCGACTCGGCCGGGATCGCACAAATGATGACGGGTTCCTTTGCCATCACGCACTTGGGTCCTGCGATTGTTCATCGTGCGGACGACGGCCGCAACTTCGCTGCAGCGAGGAAATCCTGGGCGACGCTCGCCAAGATTGAGCCGTAGCCCCTTCGTTGGGAGTTCTGTTGCCTTGGCGAACCGGCACTGAGCCGGGGCCGTGGAACCCGCTCCGCTCAGGCTGGCGAAGAGCCGGGTAGACGATGGGTTTCGATGTCGAGAAGCTCAGCCACGAGCGAATTAGCGTCGTCTCGGAGGACGACGTCGCAGATTACCTTGTTCGTGGTCGCGCCCCTTGCCGTTAGCGTCGCATGAAGCGAACCGCTGGC
>JBBKWJ010000018.1:0-28873 GCA_037968895.1 Acidimicrobiales bacterium | reverse complement strand
CGAGTAACGTACGTCGATGGCTCTTGGACTCGTCGAACTCATAGCCGTTTTGCTCTTACTTGTCGTGCCGTTAGCGCTTCTGCTTGTTGCGTTAATGGACTTGGCCAGGCGAGACAGTGACGAATGGACGAAGGCCGGTCAGAACCAAGTGGTATGGGCGCTCATCGTCATCTTCGTTGGCCTGATTGGCCCGATCTTGTATCTCACGATCGTCAAACCGAAACTCGTCGCAGCGGCGACGAATTAGGAGCGTTGCGCGTCGCGCAGCTCGCGGAATCCGATGAGTTCGGCACCGCTGCGCGTTAATGCCGCACGGAACTCTTGATCGCGAGTGATGAGATGGGCGTCGCCGACTCTGGCTGCCCAGTTTGGGGTGAGGGCACGAAGCTCTGGGGTGTCGACGGCTGGCGATAAGCGCAGTTCGCTCACGCCAGGCTTAAGGTCGTCGAGCACGGCTTGAAGGGCCGAACGAGCTTCGCGCTCGCCTCGGGCGCCAATGACCCGGTCGGGAACAAGAATTCCCTCTTCTTGGGCAAGGTCGCGAGCAGGAAAGCCGAGATCGACTGTGGGGTCAGGGAGACTAATCGGAAGCCTGAAGTCGACGGCGAGATCGAGATAGATGTCGAAGAACTCGGGTCGTGCGCAAAGGGCGTCGAGGTGGGCGCTGAGGTGCGTGATCGGGAAACCCCAGACGATGGCCCGCTCAATCTGGGCGCGGCACTCGCGTCGAGTTTCTTCGAGGTCGGCGTGGTCCCAAAGGTCAGCGGGAGTTCGGGGGAATCCGCCGTCGCCATCGAGGAGCGAGGGAGCGTGGGTTATCGGCCCCCAACGATAGAACTCGTGTTGGGCGTTGAGAGTGAGGGACACCCCGACGTCTTCACCCTGGTACTCAGCCGCAGCCCCTCGGGCCCACGGGCAAGGCACCTGAAGCGAGGCCGTTGTTGCCACGCCGCTTCGCAGCGCTTCATACACCCCTGAAGTGGCGGCGTTCGAGCAGCCAAGGCTCTCGGCCGCGATGATTACAAGCTTTGCGGTTGAAGCTCGGCCTAGTCGCTCAAGAGACGCCGTCACGAGTCAGACACTAGCGGCTGGTCTGGACCTTCACAGCTTCCCCATAGCCCAACACTATTGGCGCGGGCCTTGCTAGCGAGCGCAGTGAACTCGCGTTCGACCGTTGTGTTTGGCTCGAAAATGAGCACATCGGCGAAGCCGTTCTCGACTAACCAGCGATTGATGAAGAGATCGTCTTCGACCCGATACAGGTAGACGAGTAGTCGGCCGTAACGGTCGCGTGCTTCGACGTCGCGTAAAACCCACACCGCGGTGCCGGGGGGAAGCAGGCCGCTTGTTGCCTCCGAAGCCTCTTTGCCAAAGCACTGGTCGGGGACCGACTGGGACACGGATTCGGGAGTGTCGATACCGATGAGTCTGGCTCGCTCCTCGCCTACGTCTGGCCCGAAGTCGAGTGTGACGGTGTCGCCATCGATGACGTGCGTGACGATTGCCTGCTCGCCGCTCGTTGGCGTCAGTGGTGCTGGGCCAGGGGTACACGACGCGCCAACGATGGCGACGAGGCACGGTCCAACGACCGGAAGCAGACGGGAGCGAACCCCCCTCCTCGTGCTCCTCGCGCGCCGGCTGGGCCACGATGGCCTCAGTGGCTGCTTAGATGCGTTCGATGAGGGTGCCGGTACCAAGACCGCCGCCACAACACATGGTGATGAGGGCAGTTGTCTTGTCGGCTCGCTTGAGCTCGTGGACTGCCTTGGTCAGGAGGAAGGCACCGGTGCCTCCGAGGGGATGGCCAAGGGCGATAGCGCCCCCATTTGGGTTGACAGTATCCATATCGGCGTCGAGCTCACGGACCCAGGCGAGGGCAACGCTTGCGAAGGCCTCATTGATCTCGACGAGGTCAATGTCGGACTGCGACATGCCGCTTCGTTGGAGGAGGTGACGGGTCGCGTCGATGGGACCCGTCAGCATCAACACCGGGTCGACGCCGACGTTGCATGTGTCGATGATGCGCGCCATCGGCGTGAGCCCAAGCGCGGCTGCTTTCTCTGCGGTCATCATGAGCACGGCCGAAGCCCCGTCGGATATTTGGGAGGCCGAGCCTGCGGTGTGAACGCCGTTTTCGCGAGCGACTGGCTTGAGTTTCGCGAGGCCTTCCAACGTGGTTTCGCGAAGACCCTCGTCTTGGTCGACGCGGTGGGTGGTGCCCGTGGCGACTCCTTCGTTGTCGACATCGGGCGCATCGATTGGCTTGATCTGAGTGGCAAAGCGGTCTTCGGCCCACGCGTTCGCAGCGAGCGTTTGCGAGCGAAGAGCGAATTCATCGCAGTCTTGGCGAGTGACTCCCCACTTGTCGGCGATGCGTTCGGCCCCTTCAAACTGGCTTGTCATCTCGTAGTGGCCAAAGTAAGTCTTCGGGATCGGGACACCGAGCCCTAGTTTCTTTGACGAGTTCGCGCCAATTGGGATGCGGCTCATCACCTCGACGCCGCAGGCAACAGCGACGTCGACGACGCCAGCGCCGAGCATTGCGGCTGCGATGTTGGTTGCCTGCTGGGACGAGCCGCATTGGGTGTCGAGGGTGGTTGCGGCAACTGACTGGGGGAGGCCGGCTGCGAGCCATGCGGTACGGCCGATGTTGAACGATTGTTCGCCAACCTGGCTGACACAGCCCGTGAACACCTGACCGACCTCTGAAGGGTCGATGCCGGACCGCTCGATGAGTTCGGCCTGCACTGCGCCGAGAAGCTGAGCAGGGTGCATGGACGAAAGCGCACCGTTTCGGCGCCCAATCGGTGAACGCACGGCATCAACAATCACAATGTCAGACATAGCCAAAGACCCTAGAGGGAAGACCTCACTAGGAGTCAAGCTGCGACGGGTGTTGGCTGTGGGGTGTGGCTCGCCTGGAGTGCAGCCCGAGCCTGGGCCAGGCCCTTGCGCCCAATATCTCGAGTCTGGTCGTCGAGCTTCCAAGTTGGTGGGTTGCTCACGAGGTGGAGCTGTGTTGCGTTCATGAGTACCAGTATGAGGAGGGGGTGTGACAGTGGCCGTTCTAGCTGGTTGCGATCCTGTGAATCGTCGCGTGAGCGAGCGACATGCGGCCACGCAATGTGGTCAACCGCTATGACTGAGTGAGGTTTACCTACCATGTTTCAGTGCGGTGAGCGCGCGGGCTAGGTTGCAGTGATGTCATTAGCAGGGTTTGAGGGAGCAGCCGCTATTGCAGCCGCCGCAGTGATTGCTGCGGTCGTGCTGACCATGGCTGCAGCGGCGTGGCAATACGTTTCGACGCGGCGTGACATACGCGCTCTGTCATCGCTCACCGACATTCAAGCAACTGACCGACTTTTCACAGCAGTGCTGACGGCCCGTTCCCGATTCACTGAGTCGGTGCGCCGCTACGAGCGAGCGATCGCCGAACCCGTCGTACAAGAAGCTCGCCAACCGGCAGGAGGGCTGTTTCGGGCGCCGTCGTCGGGTCCATCATCGGGTCTATCGTCGAGTCCTGCGATCGACTCAGCGTCACTTGCACAACTCGAACGCGACAAGATCGAGGCCCGCGAGCAACTCGTCAGCGCCCAACGCCTATGGGAAAACTCGAAGCCACCGCAGCAGCCGAGTAGTGCGCTGCAGCTCTGGTCGGGGGCTGGGATCATGCGAGGGTGGAATCTCGGACCGATCGGGTTTGAGACCGTCGTGCTCCGCGTCGATCACACCGTCGACAACACCTGTTGGTCGGCATGGCGAATGAGTCGCCTTCGCGTTGGTTTGGCGCTTGGCGCCGAACGCCAGCGACTTGCGCTCTTCATCATCGGTGCAGAATGTGACTCGATGAGAAAGCTGCTCCAACGTGGACTCGGCGGAGTCGAGGTCGCCTTCCGTCCTGGATTCGTGCCCAGTCGGACCTGGCGCCGCACACGCCGAGACGAAGCGTCAAAGACGTCGATCGCCGCGGTTCTCAGGGGTGCGACGCCGAAGGGCCTAGTGCGCGGTCCTGACGAGGGCGATCGAGCGGCTGTAGCGGCCGGTTATGAGTACGAACTGGGCCGACCACTCGAACAGGTGGCGGCGCTGCCAACTACTGATGCGATGCTCGCGATCCACACCAAGGGACCTTCAGTAGCCCTCGGAGTTTGGGGTGGACGCAATCCACGGGCCAGACTGGTCGCTTCCTCGACCCACACGGCTTGGCAGCAAGACCGCTAGCCCCCACACAGAACTGAGAACACCGTGGCCCGTTACGGCATCACCATCCCGTTCAGCAGCCAACCCCTCAGCGAACAGCGCGATCTCTACCGAGAGATCGTTGACCTCGGCTATACCGACGTATGGACCGCCGAAGTTGATGGTTTCGATGGGTTCACGCCGCTCACCCTTGCCGCCGCGTGGGCTCCGGAGCTCCGCCTTGGTGTCGCCATCATCCCGGCATACACGCGCGGGCCTGGCACCCTTGCGGGCAGCATTGCTGCACTCGCAGACGCTGCTCCCGGTCGTGTCGTCATTGGTATCGGCTCGTCGTCAAATGTCATTGTCGAGAGATGGAATGGCATTCCGTTCGAGGAGCCATACAAGAAAACCCGCGACATGGTGAGATTCCTGCGACTCGCGCTGACCGGCGAAAAAGTTACCGAAGACTACGACACGTTTAGCGTCAATGGCTACCGCCTTTCCAGCGTTCCCCAGGTCCAGCCGAAGCTCCTTGTCGCTGGTCTACGCAACGGCATGCTCCGTATGGCCGGGCGCGAAAGCGATGGTGCCATCATCAACTGGCTGTCAGCCGAAGATGTTCTGAAGGTTCGTCCCGTTGTGGAGAAGGCAAGCGGGGACCGAGTTCCAGAGATCGTCGCCCGACTTTTTGTGTGCCCAAGCACCGACACCGAGACCGTTCGAGCGCAAGCGAAGCGTGCAATCGCGGCCTACCTCAATGTCCCCGTCTATGCCGAGTTCCACCGCTCGTTGGGTCGTGGCGAACAGCTTCAAGGTATGTGGGACAACTGGGCCGCCGGCGACCGCAAAGCGGCCCTCGCAGCCATTCCCGACTCAGTTGTCGACGAGTTGATTATCCACGGCTCACCAGACAAGTGCCGCGAACACATCGCTCAGTTCGTTGCGAACGGCGTCGATACACCTGCCCTGTCGGTCATGCCGTTCGCCGGGGTCGACCCAGTGCAGGCCGTGCGAGACCTCGCCCCAAAGTAGGGCCTACGACTGGTCCCGCAATGGAACCATGACCTGCTCGTTGAACCGTACGATCGGCTCAATCGAGGCTGGGTTGCCAAAGTCCATCACGAAGTAGCTGACGCCTAGGTCCCGGTAATGCGCGAGCAGTTCGAGAAGCTCGGACGAATCAGCGTCGGACTCAGGCAAAGGACGCTCGACAGTGGTGCTGATAGCAATATCGCCAGGGTTGCGCCCAGCCGCCTCAGCCGAACGGTGCACGATCGAGCATTTGCGGAGCCAGGTGTCGTCACCGCCACGCATGCTTGAATTCCACATGTCGGCTTGCCGCCCGACGAGGGGAAGTCCGATCTGTTCACCGGAGGCGCCAATGCAAATCGGCGGCATCGTCTCAGGCAGTGGGGGCGCGGCGGCCTCCGTGATGCTGAAATGCGTTCCTGAATAGGTCGGCAACGGATCGCTCCACATCAAACGGCAGATCTCGATGGTTTCTTCTAATTGGGCGAAGCGAACGGAGGGCCGAGGAAAGTCGTAGCCGTATGCCGCGTACTCGTCTTCGCGCCATCCTGCCCCAATGCCAAGGATGAAGCGACCCTTGGAGAGGACTTGAAGGGTGGCTGCCATCTTCGCCGTTAATGCCGGAGGCCTATATCCAACACCAAGCACGTGGTGGCAGAAGTCGACGTTTTCGAACTTCGCAGCGAGCCAAGTTAGCGTGGTCCACGCTTCCATAAATGGGTCGGTCTTGGCATCAAACCCGTAGAAGTGGTCGGCGATCCACACCGAATCAAAGAACTGCGTTGCGGTCGGCAGAATGTGCTCGGCCTGAGACACCACGATTGGTTGGTGGTCGCTCCAGCGGTTCCCGATGACCGGTGAGAGCCAGCCGAATTTGATTGGATGAGTCATCGCGCGACCGGTAGCCATACAAGCAGGGTGTCTTCGACGCTGATGTCAGTCTGTTCGAGCGGGATCTCGACCGACTCGATTTCAGCCGCCTTGGTGTTCCATTCGTCGTCTATTTCGATCACGGCCTCTTGCAGGTCGTACTCGAGTTGATCAAGAGCATCAATCTTTTCGGCTGCCCTGTTTCGTGCAGTCTCGAGTCTGGCTTTGGTCGACGACGATTGCCGGCTACCCGACATTGCTCGGCGCGCTGCTGATGCCATGCCCTTAGTCCGACTGCGACCGCCCAGGATTCCTCCGAGGATGCTGCTGCCGAGATCGACTATGTTCTGGCCACGACGACCTTCTGCCTGGTTCTCTAGCTCGGCAACTCGATCTTCAGCCTTGGCGAGTGCTGCCTGCACGGAAGTCGCCTTCTTCTCGAGCTTCTCCCTGATTTTGTTTGTCTCGACATCGGCCGCATCGTCGGCGGCCGCCATGCAGCGGCGAGCGAAGGCGTCGGCTGCCTCGTCTGGCCGTGACCACAGTTTCAGGTGGGCATTGTGCTGGAGCGTGAGCGTTTCGTCGGCCCGGAGTGTGCGCTTTATGTCGGCTGTGAGAGATCGAAGGACGGTCTTGTTCAGCTTTGCGGTCGGGAAAACGTACGCTGCGCCTTCTGGTGGTTCGGCGACGAAGTCTCGGTCGTCGAAGTCGACGGCAATACCCATGTCGGCATCGACCTGGTCGCCGTCGAGCGGAAACAAGGCTTCCCACTCCTGCTGGTGTCTGAGATCGGCTTTCGTGTCATCGAACAGCAAGTTGACCCTGGCCGCGATGTATGGAATCAGGCGGGTCGATCCGGCCGTCCCGCCGACTTCTTCGAGCCATGGGCTGCTCGCGTGCACATAGCGGACAACGAGGTCGTCGGGAAGGGCTGGCGGCACCGACGACTCGTCGCTGGCCAGCTCGGGACTGGCTGGAGACGCTGATGACGCCGCGCTCGTGGCTACCGGTGCTGTCGCACTTGACTCGGACCCGGCATCGATGATCGCGGCGCGTTTCGGATCCATGAGCGTTGCGAGCTGGTCGCGAGTAAGTGGTCCAGCCAAGTAGTTCAACGCCCATCGCGTCGTAAGCAATCGGAGCTCAGACGAACGAGTTGTACGCAACATGAACTGGCGCTTTCCGAGACCGCTGATTGTGCGCTCGACCTCGGCAATGTCGACCCCACCGTCGGCCGATCGAAGGCCGTCGATGAGGCGGTTCTTGTCTTGCTCAGTCTGCAACCGACCAATGAGCCATGTGCCAGCGTTGCTGATTGCCTTGTAGTCGAGGTCGACCGGGTTTTGGGTAGAGAGTACGAGGCCAACGCCGAAGGCTCGAGCCTGCTTCAGAAGCGTGAGGATCGGCTTCTTTGTTGGAGGGTTGCTCGTCGGCGGTGCGAGGCCCATGACCTCGTCGATATAGACAAGAACCCGCAGTTCGCCCGTTCCTGACTGAGTCCGCATCCAACTAATGAGCTTTGAAAGAACGAGCGTGATGGCAAAGTGGCGTTCGGTCTCGTCTAGGTGCGCAAGCGAGACGATTGCGGCTCGAGGGTCGCCACTTGGCTTCCAGAGCATCGATTGGATGTCGAGCGGTGCGCCTTCGGCCCATGCGGCGAAGCTCGGTGATGCCAGTAAGCCGTTGAGCTTCAACACCAGGGTCTGGCGATCTTTGGCCGGATAGAAGGTCTCGAGGTCGAGCACGCCGAGCTTACGGATTGGCGGATCCATCAGTTGGCCGAGGAGCGTAGGAAGATCGAGAGCGGTACCGGCGTCCCAGGCTCGCATGATGAGGTTGGAGAGGAGTATGTGTTCGCGGCCCGAGAGGGGGTCGCTGTCGATGCCGACTAGCTCAAGTAGCCCACTCACTGTGCTGTCGGCCTCGTCCTGGCGAACGGAGGGATCGTCTGACTCTGGCGCTGTCAAGTTGCCCATGAGGTTGAGCGGAATGCCCGAGGTCGAGCCAGGGGTATATACGACGGGGTCGGAGGCTGCGACTAAGCGGCGCAGGTCGGTTTCATCTTGGCTCCAGCTTGAGAGTCCGGATTTCCACATTTCAGCGGTCTTGGCTGCGAGCTCGGACACAGTCGTTTGCTCGACTCTGGCCGTGCCTTCGTCGATCCAGGGAGCGAAGTCTTCCGCCGCGAGATCGGGAAACGTGAGACAAAGATTCGACAAGTCGCCCTTGGGATCGAGAGCAAGAACGGGAATTCCGGACTGCAATGCCTCTTCAAGGAGCACGATGCCGAGGCCCGTCTTGCCGGATCCCGTCATGCCGACGATCACCCCGTGGGTGGTGAAGTCGGCACTATCAAGTAGTACTCCCTCGCCCGATCGATCTCCGGTATCCGCCGAGATTGTCTCGCCGATAAATAGCTTTCCTGGCTGTCGCTCCATTTCAGCAAGGCTAGTCGACATCAAGTTGGTTGAAGGTTCCACACAATTGAGCCAAAGTCGGGCACAATGGTCGGGTTAACCGACAGAGGAGTACAACATGGGAATCTTTGACAAGGCGAAGAAGGCCTTCAGTGGCGCCGCCGACAAGGCAGGTGACGTTGCCTCTGAGGCTCGCGAGACCGTTGGAGGAGCTGTAGAAGGCGCAATTGACAAGGCCGCCGACGCTGCTGATTCAGCAACGAAAGGCAAGTTCCACGACCAGATCGACAAGGTCAAGGACATGGCCGACAAGATTGACGGTCAGGCTGATGGCGGACTCGACGGCGCAGCAGACGCTGTTGCTGACGCATCTGACGCCGTTACTGACGTAGCAGCCGACGCATCTGATGCAGCAGCTGGCGCTGCCGACGCAGCTACCGACGCAGCTACCGACGCTGCTGACGACGCAACTAAGGGCTAAGTCTCAGACCTAGCGTCTTCGAATTTGAAGTGATACGTGCTGTGGCTGCCAAGAGAGGCAGCCACAGTCGCGTGCACGCCTTCGTTTTCGATCTAGCCCAGAGCGAGGGCGGCAACGAGGGCGATGTCGTCAACGGTTGGCGTGGGACCGACAATGCTTCGGAACTCGAGATCTGACACCATCCATGCCGCAAAGGTTTCGGCAAAATCGCCGGCGCCGGTTTGAAAATCGGGTGCACCGGATGTCGGCCACCAGGGAGCGTCGGTCGCCCCTCGCTGCAGTAGCCATTGACGCCGCTCTTCTGGAGAGTTCAAGGACACATCGACGGCGTGACCGAGTTCGTGGGCGAGCACACGGGCCAGTGATTCAGCCGTCGAGTTCTCACGAACGAAGACCTCGATCCTCTGCTCATTGCTCCACGTATAGCCGGCCGCCGAACCTTCACCCGGCAGGAATTCGATGCGCCATCCAGGCAGGTGCGCAACCCAGTCGTAGTCGATCAACTCAAGCGTCGCTTGTCCGAGGTGTCTGGCTTCTGGCGTGGAATATGACACGGGTTGCATCGCGCTAGTGGTCAGTGACAGTGGCTGGGGTGGCGGCTCTGCAGTCTCTGACCGGCGACCGCTCATCTGAACGAACGCGGCAGCGACGACAATGGCCGTAAGGGCCAACGAGAGCGATATGAGCCGGATTCGTGTCAACACGACGTGCCACCTTCCCCCATCGTTTTCGTCGCCACCTTGGCCAAGCTTGAGGTTTAGCGGCCGGTGATCGATTCTGTCATGTGCGCCGCAAGTGAGTCGGTCGTCTCGTGGGTGTTTAGCCCGCTTGTGCTTGGCATAAGGTAAACCGCCGAACCAGCGAGAAGGTCGGGCTGCCAACCAGCGACGGCCGTCCGGTCCGCTGCGATGCGCCAACCGGAGAGTCCAACGACAAGCACAACCTTTGGCTGGGCCCACCCGACGAGTCGCTCGAGTCGGCTGAAGCCCGAGCGGAACTCGGCGTCGGTCAGTTCGCTCGCCCTGGCGGTGCAACGTTTTGCGAGGTCGGTGAAACCAACCTGGTCGGTAACCAGTGCGTCGCCTGGCATTCGGTCGGTGGTGACAAGACCTGAAGCCAACGCCGCCGGCCAGAAGCGGTTACCAGCATGGCCGAACGCGACGCCAGTTTCGGCCGACGTAGGGCTTGGGTTGAGCCCACAAACTAGAACTCGCAAACCGGGGGCGACCAGATCAGCCAGGGTGTACTCCCGCACGAAGTCGGCGCTAGTCGAACGGAACCCAGCACCCTCTGCGAAGGTCGCGATCGGAAAAGGAAGCTCTCCGTCGACCGTTATTCTGACGTGAGTGCCGGTCGGCAACGCGCGGTGGAGACGAGCGAGCCACATCGGGAGCCCCGCTGGGTCGATGGCGGACTCTCGGCGGAGGCCGACTTCATCGCTGCTGGCACGAACCTTTAGGTCGGTCAAGCGATTGCCTCGATGGTGTCGAGAACGGTCTGGGCCCGGTCGGGGCCCCACGGCAGCGGCATCAAAATCGGATGCTCGATACCCGCGTCGATATACGACTGCCACGCGGCGCTCACTGTTGCCGCATCGCCGACAATATCGATCTCGTTGATCATACGATCGCTGATTGAGGCGAGGGCTGCGTCTCGGTCTCGATCTGATCTGGCCTGTTCGAATGCCGCCATTTCGGCCTCATAGCCAGCCTTGGCGAAGTTGCGCCGGTAGCCGGGAGCCGTGGCGTATCCATAGAGGTCGCGGCGGGCCAGCTTTTGGGTTGTCGCCGATTGCTCAGTCATGCCGAGATGAACGTAGCCGTAGATTGTGGCATTGCCGCCTTCGCGAACCTTGGCCACTGACCACGGCACATGGCTCGCAGGGATGTAGTTAAGTAGTGCGCCGTCGGCAATCTCGCCCGCCAGCGTCAGCATGCGAGGGTTAAGGGCAGCCAAAACGATCTTTGGCTTGTGATCGCCAAGGCGGACCCCAAGGCGGAAGCCCCGACATTTGTAGAATTCGCCATCAAAATCGACCGGTTCGCCGGAAAGACAGGCCCGAAGCAGTGCGACATATTCGCGGGTTTGCGCCAATGGCCGGTCGGAGAACGAGGCGCCGTGCCACTGTTCGACGATGACGGGCGAACTCACTCCGAGCCCAATGAGAATGTCACGGTCTGGCTGAAGCGCCTGGAGCGTGGCTGCCGCCATTGCCACCGTTTGTGGGGTTCGGAGCTGAATCGGAATGATTCCGGTGCCAAGGCTGAGCGACGGAGCCTTTGCCCCGGCCGCACTAAGGAGCGAGAAGGCCTCTGGACCCGTCGTTTCGGCAACCCAGAATGAGTCGAATCCGGAGCTTGCTGCGGTGGCCGCTGACGAGAGCGCAACGTCGAGACCGAGTGCTGTGTAGCTCGCACAGGTGAGTCCTCGGGGAGTGGCAGTCATCGGTCGAACGATATCTGGGGCGAGGTGGATTGGTATGTGGCTCTAACTGATCAGGAGGAAAGCGGTGCGATACGGGTCGCAGCTTTCGCAATAAGCCATCCGATGGCAGCGCCGGCAACAATGTCGGAAGAATGGTGCATACGAGTGTGGAGGCGAGACCAAGCAACAACTGCTGCGAGCGACCACCACACGGGACGAGCGGCGGGAACCGCTGCGGTGAGCAGCGTGGCGGCGACCGCGCCAGAGCTCGAATGGCCGGACGGAAAGCTGTGCGTCTTTGGTCGGCGGACGTCGTGTTCTGCGACACCCTCCCAATCCACAGGACGTTCTCTCCTGATGAGCGGCTTAATGCCGCCGTTGACCACCGCCGACTCGATTCCTAGCGTGACGGCCATTCGAATTGTGTGCGGTATAAGTGCAGGATTGGCGACTGAGATGCACACCCCCAGAATGTGCCAGCCCATCGAGTAGTCGGCGATCTCGCTGGCAAGGTATGCGACACGGTTGGCGACCGGGTTACCGCGCCAGCGGCCGAGCTTCTCGTCAGTGGCATCGTCAAACGAAGTAATGATCGGCGGAATGGCCATTCTGGGGTCTACCCAATGTGGCCAGTCTTCACAACACAGGCCTTGATAACACTGGCCGTCGTGATCGGGTGATGCTCTAGTGTGCGACCATGAGCGATGAACCGACCACTGTCACGATTGCGACCGACGGCAAAGTCCGCATCATTACGATCAATCGGCCGAGCGTAAGGAACGCGGTAGACAGGCCAACGGCCGATGCGCTCCTCGCGGCGTTCATCGACTTCGAAAATGATGATGAAGTGGTCGCCGCCGTGCTCACTGGTGAGGGTGACACCTTCTGTGCCGGAGCCGATCTGGGTGCGGTTGCCACCGGTCGGGGCAACAGGATGGCTGTTGACGGTGCTGGCCCAATGGGACCGACCCGCCTGCGCACATCGAAGCCAGTGATCGCCGCGGTCGAGGGATACGCCGTGGCCGGAGGCCTCGAACTGGCCGTGTGGGCCGATCTGAGGGTCGCTGGCCGATCCGCTGTGTTTGGCGTCTATTGCCGGCGTTGGGGCGTTCCGCTTGTCGATGGGGGCACAGTTCGATTGCCGCGACTCATCGGGCAGTCCCACGCAATGGATTTGATCTTGACCGGACGCGGCGTTGCCGGTGACGAGGCGGTTGCGATGGGCCTGGTTAATCGTGTCGTCGACGACGGCGCAGCATTGCGAGCCGCAGTCGATCTAGGCCAATCGCTCGCCGCCTTTCCCCAGCTGTGTATGCGAAGTGATCGAGCCTCGATGCTTGAGCAGTGGGGCTTGCCGCATGACGACGCAATGCGAAACGAGATTGGCCTCGGGCTGGATGTCGTCGCATCAGGCGAGACGCAAGCTGGTGCGGCCCGTTTCGCGGCCGGCAAGGGAAGGCACGGAAACTTCGACAATTTGTAGCGAATGGCGGTGTCCCGTAGGTTCTTGCCAAGCGCCCAGACAGCGCCACTGACCTGAGACAAGGACTTCGAATGAGTGACACCGTTTTGTATGAAGCCGCCGAGGGCGTAGCCCTCATCACGCTAAACCGTCCTACACGCCTCAACGCATGGAACGCCGAACTTGGAACGGCCTACTTTGATGCACTTGATCGTGCGGTTGCTGACGACGCCGTGAAGGCGATTGTCGTGACTGGTGCGGGCAAAGGGTGGTGTGCCGGGGCCGACATGGATTTGCTGCAAGGCATAGGTAGCGGTGCTTCGACATCGACTGTTGAAACTCGGACGGCCACGTATCCGATGGAGCTTGCCAAACCAGTTATCGCGGCCGTCAACGGAGCGTGTGCTGGCCTCGGCCTCGTGGCGGCAGCGGCCTGCGACATACGATTTGCCGCTGCCGGTGCCAAATTCACCACGGCGTTCTCCCGAAGGGGTCTCATTGCCGAGTATGGGTCGGCCTGGATCCTGCCGCGGCTCGTCGGGCAAGCCAACGCGATGGATCTCTTGTTATCAGGGAGAGTCGTACTGGCCGAAGAAGCAATGGAACTCGGGCTTGTCAACAAAGTCGTCGCGCCAGAAGATCTCGTCGAGCACTCAATCGGGTACGCCAAAGACCTGGCGACGAAGGTGTCGCCCACGTCAATGGCAATCATGAAGCAACAGGTCTACGGGTATCTCGAGCAGGATTTCGCCAGCGCACTCGACGACTCGGTCGCTCGCATGAAACGTTCGTTGCGGCGTCCCGATTTTAAAGAGGGTGTTGCCAGCTATCTCGAGAAAAGAAACCCGGCCTTTGGACCGATTCTCGACGACGCCTAGTCAATCGCTCCCTTAGCCGACCGGCTCTGTGGCTTCCCTGGCAAACGACGTCCACTTCTTGTAGTCGACCTTTCCGTTTGCCGCCCTCGTGAGGGAGTCGACGGCGAAGATCCGTCGTGGTGCCTTGTAGTGGGCCAAGTTGCCCTTCACGTGGTCGATAACGGCTGCTTCGTCGACCTCGGCGCCCGCGAGTCGCTCAACAACGGCGACGATGGCCTGCCCAAAACGTTCGTCGGGTACGCCGACGACGATTGCGTCAACCACCGATGGGTGCCCCTTGAGACACTCTTCGATCTCTTCAGGGAACACCTTTTCGCCGCCGGTGTTGATGCACACCGAGCCGCGGCCAAGCAGCGTGATTGATCCGTCTGCCTCGATTGTGGCGAAGTCGCCAGGAAGCGAATATCGCTTACCCGCGATGGTCGGGAACGTGGCCGCGCTCTTCACCTCGTCTTTGTAGTAGCCAACTGGCATCAGTCCTTGGACTCCAAGGCGACCAGTTTCTCCGGACCCAGGTTTTACGAGCTCGCCCTCATCGGTAATGACAACTGCATCGGCGCCGAGATCAAACTTCGCTGTTGCAAAGATATTTGCGTTGCTCGACGTGCTTGAACCCATACCAAGTGCCTCTGATGAGCCGAGCGCGTCCATGATGATGAGCTGAGGGATCTGCGCCAGAAGACGTTCTTTGATCGGTTGGCTCCACATCACGCCAGAGCTAACCATTACGAAGAGGTCGTTGAATTCCCAGCGACCGGGATTGGCCTCAAGGGCGTCGGCGAGCGGCCGGGCAAAGGCGTCGCCCACAATTGCCATGCCAGTTACCCTCCGCTGGCTACACGCATCAAGCAGCCCCTCGGGGTCGAGTGATCGGTTTGGCATCGTGACGATGGTGCCGCCGCCGAGGAGCTGTCCGAGTGCAGTGATGTGACCGGTCCCGTGCATGAGGGGAGCAGCCGGAAGCCCGACAGTCGGGGGACGAGCGGCGATGCTGTCGCGGTATTGATCGATGGTGACGTCGTCGGTGAGGGGCAAAGGGTGAGTGCGAGTGCCGAGTCGGCAAAGTGTGTCTTGCTCCCACATGACACCCTTCGGCATTCCGGTGGTGCCGCCGGTGTAGAGAAACCATCGATCGCCCCCGGATCGACCCCACGGAGCTGAGACGTTGGTTGACGAGCCGCTGGCTGCCGCGCTAGCAAAGTCGGTTGCCCATGCGGGGCATGTGCTCGAGCCGTCAGCGACCCAAAGCCAGAGCTTCACCTTGGGAAGTTTGTCGCGGATCCGCTCGATGGTTTCGGCGAACGAGGCGTGGAAGGTTATTACCGCAGCATCGGAGTTGTCCCAGAGATAGAGGAGTTCGTCGTCGGCGTAGCGGTAGTTGGTGTTGACCGGGACGAGTCCTGCCTTGAAGCAAGCAAAGACGCTCGTCATGTATTCAGGGCAGTTGTAGAGGTACTGAGCGACCTTGTCTTGTTTCGCAACGCCAGCAGCCAGCATGGCAGCGGCGATACCGTTGGCATTGGCGTTGTACTCGACCCATGAAACTTCGTCATCTCCATGGGCGAGCGCCAACCCGTCTTGCCGTACCTCAGCACAGACCTCGAAGAGATTAGCGAAATTCCATTCAGCCATTTCAGTCCTCTGTTGTTATGGCGAGCGATGACTCGGCGTGGGATGCCCATCGCTTGTAGTCGACCTTGCCGTTTGCGGCTCGGTCAATGCTGGCAACGGCGAAGATCCTCTTTGGCGCCTTGTAACTCGCCAGGTGAGCCTTCACGTGTTCGATGAGAGATCTTTCATCAAGAATGCCGTTTGGTTCAAGTTCGACCACTGCGGTGACCGCTTGGCCAAACCTTTCGTCTGGCACCCCGACGGCAACCGCGTCGTGGATCGCAGGGTGGGTCTTGAGGGCTTCTTCGACTTCTTCGGGAAAGACTTTTTCGCCTCCGGTGTTGATGCAGACTGAACCGCGACCGAGCAGAGTGATCGATCCGTCGGCCTCGATTGTGGCGAAGTCACCAGGGATCGAGTATCTAATTCCATCGACCACTGGAAAGGTCTCAGCTGACTTCTCTGGGTCTTTGTAATACCCGATCGGCGTCCGGCCCTTAATGCCGACTTTGCCGATGTCGCCTGAACCCGGTTCTACCAGGCGGCCGTCGTCGGTGATGACGACTGACTTGTCAGAAAGTTTGAATTTGGCGGTCTCGGCTGATGCATCTTTTGACGACGTTGATGACCCGAGGCCAATGGCCTCGGAGGATCCGTAGGTGTCGACCAGAATAAGCGAAGGGTTGTGGCGCAGTAGGCCTTCTTTCGAGTCGCTTCCCCACATCACTCCGGAGGAGATGATGACCCGGAGGCTTGCGAGCGTCCACCGGTTGGGCTCGGCATCAAGAGCTCGAAGAATTGGCTTCGCGAACGCATCGCCAACGATGAAGGTGCTCTTCACCTTCTCGGCGTCGATGACGTCGAGGAACTCCTCGACGCTGAACTTTGTTCCTGGCAGTGACACAATTGAACCGCCGAGATTCAACGTATTTAGAGCGTTGAAAAGCCCTGTGCCGTGCATGAGGGGGCAAGCAGGAATACTCGCCGGGCCTGGCTTAGTTGTCCGGGCGGCCACTGCTGATGAGATCCCGTCGTCGCCGATGTCGGGCTCGGCTGGCAGCGTGATCCGGTTGGTGGAATCGGTTGCCATGAGCAGATCGTCTTGGCGCCACATGACGCCCTTCGGCATCCCGGTTGTGCCGCCGGTGTAGAGAAGCAGAAGGTCGTCGCCGTCTCGACCCCATGGCCCCTTGATCCGACCGGGATTTGGAGTGGCGGCGGCGTCCTCGTATGGCGTGGCCCACTCGGGGCAGGCGCCAGTGCCATCATCGAGCCAAAGCCAGGTATGGATATCTGGCAGTTGATTTCTGATCAGCTCAATTGTTTCGGCGAAGGTCCCCTCGAAAACGATGGCGACGCAGTCGGCGTTTTTCCAGATGTACAACAACTCTTGGTCGGTGTAGCGGTAGTTGGTGTTGACGTGGGTGAACCCTGCTTTGGAACAGGCGGAGAACAGCTCGAGATACTCGTTCCGGTTGTGCATGTAAAACGCGACTTTGTCGCCTTGATCACACCCTCGTTCGAGGAGGTATTGGGCAACGGCGTCTGCCCTGGTATCAAACTCGGTCCAGGTACGACGGGTGTAGCCGTCGACAAGGGCTTGGGCATCAGGGATCGTTTGAGCAACGGTTTCCCATACATCGGCATACGTCCATCCAGGCACGAGGGCAGTCTAGAGAGGATGACCCTCCGACGGTTAATTGGGTGGTCGTGCGAGCAGCGCCTAAGTTTGCACCGAGTCGAAATAGGAGAATCGCGTGAAGCTGAGCATGCCAATTGGCTATTCCGGAAACGTCAAACAAACGATCGACGAGGTCGTTGCGTACGAAGACGCGGGCGTTGATCTGGTGTGGGTGGCAGAGGCATACGGCATGGACGCCGCCACCGCCATGGGATACATCGCAGCGAAAACTAAGAGGGTCGAGATCGCGTCTGGAATATTGCCCATCTACACGCGGACGCCAACCCTGCTGGCAATGACCGCGGTTGGTGTCGATGTGTTGAGCGAAGGTCGATGCGTGTTGGGCCTTGGTGCTTCCGGGCCCCAGGTCATCGAAGGGTGGCACGGGGTTCCGTATGACCGCCCAATCGGTCGGACTCGCGAGATCGTCGAGATCTGCCGAGAGATCTGGGCCCGTGAAGGCAAGCTCATTCACCGCGGGCGGAACTACGAGATCCCGTTGTCTGCCGACCAAGGAACAGGTCTAGGGAAGGCCCTCAAAATCATCACGCACCCGCCTCGCCCTCAGATCCCGATATTCCTTGCGTCGCTTGGACCAAAGAACGTCGAGATGACCGCAGAGCTGGCCGATGGCTGGCTGCCAACCCTGTTTGTTCCCGAGCGGGCGTCTGCGGTGTGGGGCGACGATCTTGCGCGGGGCTACGCCAAGCGTGACAGTGGTTTGGGAAAGATGGACATCATCGCTGGTGGTTTGCTCGCCATTGGCGACGAAGCTGAGGTCGCCCAATACCGCGACTATGGGCGACCAGGAACCGCGCTCTATGTGGGTGGAATGGGCGCCGTTGGTCAGAATTTCTACAACTCACTCTTCTCCCGATACGGATGGGAATCGGAAGCTCACGAGATCCAGGAGCTCTACCTCAGTGGGAAGAAAGCCGAGGCCGAGGCCAAGGTGCCTGCTGAGTTCTTGGAAGCATCGTCGCTCGTTGGCGATGAGAGCTACATCAAGGACCGGTTGGCTGCATACGAAGAAGCAGGCGTCACCTACTTGAATGTCAGCCCTGTTGGCCCTGATCCGTTAGGAACGGTAAGGAAGCTGCGTGAGATTATTGGCTAACGCTGATACGCGCCGGGGCGGGTGAAGACCCTCCGGTGCCACCGACTTGGTGTCCCAACGACGGCGCGCGGGTAGTCCTCGAACAGCCATCGTGCGAAGTTGCGTCTGGTCCAAGGGGTGAGTCCTGCCGTTGCAAGGCTTAGCGTCGCCGCCCGCTGGTTCGCGAGAACCTTCGATAGCCCTCTCGCCAGGGCGTGATCTCGTTGCATCCCACGCTTGAGGACGAGTTCGTAGTGCGCCGAAACGTCACGGGGAACGGCCGAGACGCCCATCGTTTCGATAGTCGAGGCCGCCAACATGCCGGTCTCGAGCGCTTGGCCGATTCCTTCACCCGACATTGGATCGGTAGCTGCGGCCGCGTCGCCAATGAAAATGACGCGGCCATCGGTGAGCGGCAGCTTTCCGAGACGGGCTGGAATCGGCCAGGCCGTGTGACGCTCTTCGGAAACGGCACCAGTTCCAAGGAACTCGGCGATATGAGGGCGCCGAAGCAGTTCGGGCCAGAGCTTCTTCATCTCTTGAATCGAGACCTGACCGCCGCGCTGAATCCCAAACCCCACGTTGGCTGAGCCATCGCCAAGGGGAAAGGACCAGACATACCCAGGTAGCACATCGGGTTCGAACCAACAGATGAGTTCGTTCTGAGCCCGCTCGCTGACGTTGGTGAAGTACTGGCGAAACGCATGCCAGTCGCCCCGGTAGCCCTCGAGGTTGTGCCCGAGCAGTTTGCGGGTCGGTGACCACATGCCATCGGCCGCCAGTAGCCATTGCGCCGAGATAGACCCCGCTAGAGCGCCAGCGCCGCTGGTTTCGATTTCGACGCCATCGCAGGTCTGGCTAAGGGAAGAGATCGAGCAGTTTTCGATGACAACGGCTCCAGCGGCGCGAGCGAGGTCGACCAACGCGGCATCGAGCTCAGTTCGTCTGGCGATCGCCGCGAATTGGCCAGCATCGCGGGGGAGAGGAAAGGTTCGCTCTTTGCCGTTCGGGCTCACGAGGTGGACATCTTCGACCACCTTCCAACTCGGAACGGCCGTCGGGTCGAAGCCGAGCTCGTCGAGATGCCGCAAACAACCCGTTGTGAGGCCGTCACCACAGCACTTGGGTCGGGGGAACGACGCTTTGTCAATAGCGGTGACTGCAATGCCGGCCCTGGCGAGTTGAATTGCGGCCGCACTGCCCGCCGGGCCAGCGCCGACTATCGCAACCTCCGGCCTCGTGATCGACGACATAGCTACCCCCCGCTAGAGGTGGTGGTTTCTGCCGGCGTCGTTGTCGTAGTTGCTGGCGCTGTGGTCGGAGCGGCTGTCGTCGGAGTGGTTGTTGCGACAGTCTCGGCCGTGGTTGTGGTTGGCTCGGGGGCCAACGTCGTGGTCGTGGCCGACTTTGTCGGGTTGCCGTTGCAGTCGAGTCCCTCGCCTGGCCGGTAGACGGCAAAGACCGAGTCTTTCTTCACGGTGCCGTCTTGATAGGTCATTTGGCGTGAGGTTGTGACCCTGGTGCACGATGCCTGCGACGATTCTACTCGGCCAATGTCTTCGACTGTGATGTGTTTCGTTGAGTAGAAGGTGACCGTGATTGAACTGTCGGTGTATGTAGGCCAGATCAGGATGCCGTACTCGGTGTTGTTAGTGAACTTGAAGTCAGGAGCCGGGAACGACACGGTCGCTTCCCGTCCGTACGGATACCGCGAGAAGTAGATGGAATGACTCTGGTAGTCGTCGAATTGAAGTCCAGCAAAGAACACTGCGTTAAAGATTGTGGTGGTGAACTGGGAGACGCCACCACCGACCTGGGCTTCGATGACGCCGTCAGCGATTGCGCCTGCGGGGAGGAAGCCGTTGTCGAGCGTGCGGCGGCCGACAAACCCGTTGAGGCTGAACTGTTCACCTGGCTTTACGACGTGGCCGCGAACGATGTCGGCCATGCGTTGGATGTTAGTGACTCTATTTTCGCAACAATTGTGCTTGGTTGTGAACGTCGAGACTTCTTCGATGATCCCAAGCTTTTCGAGTTCAGCGATGGCCTCGGCGCCATCAGATGTGTCGGGTTGGAGCACGATGTTAGATTCCGCGTTGCCGGCTAGGGCTGCTTGAATAATTTGCGGGCTATCCGACTCGCAGCACACGACGCCCGACGACGGAGGAATAATCACGGGCTTACCATCGACAACGTCAAAGTGGGCTCGCTGGTCGGCCGATCCGAGGTTCGAGAAGAGCTCTGCTAGATCGTTCATCACCAGCACCTCGTTCAATTCCCAAGTGGGTGTGCCGGCGTCAAGGCCGACTAGGGCGACCCATGATCTCAGCTGTGCTGGCTCGACCGTAGCGGTCTGGTCGAGAACCTCGAACACACGACTTGTCGACGTGGCCGCCGTTGCGTCTGCTGCGATTTGGTCGAGTGTTTCGGTCTCGGTCTCCGGCTTCAGCGGAATCGCCGTGAGTTCGATCTCGTATGGGGCGCCAGCATCGAGTGCGGCTTGTAGCGCAATCGCTAGCTCCCCGTCGGCGATAGTGGCGCCTTCGGCCCCTGGGATTACGGATATGGCGGTTGGGGTCACGTCGAACTGGGGCTCAATCGGCGTGCTCAACATTGTGTCGATCAGTGTCGATGTTGCTTCGTCGGCAATCGTTTCGTCAACGGTGTACGGCACGTCGATCGTGGCGGTCGAGAAGAATGTGCCGGCCCAGCGGAACGGCTGAGCGAGAATGAAGCCGCCACGCCTTGCATCAAACGCAGCGTCGGCTAACGCGTCAGAATCGACCATGGCGCCAAGATCGGAGGCCGTTGACTCGATGCTTTCGTCGCCAACGGTCACGACTACTTGTTGGGCGCCAAGATTCTCGTTGAGCTGAGTAGCGGCGGCGAGGACGTCGTCACGATCGAGTCCGCCTATCGCGACGCCTTCGACCTCGACGTTGCGCACGACGCGGTCGCCCGAGACCGCAGAATCGATGCCCCACCCGGCACAGAGAAGCATGAGGAGGCAGAGGGGGATTCCACCAATGAGTAATGCACGACGCCGCGATTCAGACACAGTGCGTGAGTCTGCCACGTTCAGGGGCCTAAGCGGTGGCGGCTTTCACTGTCGACATGATCTTGTGACAAGATCCACACGTGGTCGGGAGGAGACCGATCGTCTAGAACGGGAGAAGGCATGTCGAGACTATGTGAAGATCGAGTTTGTATCGTGACGGGAGCTGGCCGCGGCATCGGGCGCGAGCACGCTCTTATGCTGGCTGAACACGGCGCCAAAGTGATTGTGAACGACCTCGGGGGCTCCATGGATGGTGAGGGTGGCGACGTTTCGCCGGCGGAGGAAGTGGCAGCTGAAATCCGAGCATTCGGGGGACAGGCTGAGGCGAACGGCGATGATGTCTCTGATTGGGAAGGCGCTCAGCGCATGATCAATCAAGCGGTGACCGCGTTCGGAGGTCTCGACGTCGTGGTTAACAATGCCGGAATCCTTCGTGACCGAATGTTGACCAACATGACCGAGGGTGAGTGGGATGCGGTCATCAAGGTGCATTTGAAGGGCACCTTCGCTCCCTCCCGTTGGGCTGCCGCGTACTGGCGGGAGCGGGCAAAGGCTGGTGAGACGAACAACGGGCGCATCATCAACACCAGTTCGGTCTCTGGCATATACGGCAATCCTGGTCAGACCAACTACGGCGCGGCCAAGGCTGGCATCGCCGCCCTGACAATCATCGCGGCGCAGGAGCTGCATCGTTACGGCGTAACTGTGAACGCAATTGCGCCAGGAGCCTTAACCCGAATGACCGAGAATCTCGGTATGGGTCAGCTCGACGAGGAGGGCAAAGAAGAGATGAGTCCCCGCTGGATCGCTCCGATCTGTACCTGGCTCGCGAGTGAAGAGTCGGCCAAGGTGACCGGCCGCGTCTTTGAAGCAAGTGGCCGCGTCCTCGGGATCGCCAACCAGTGGCATAGAGGGCCAGTCGCGACCCCAGTCGATGACCCGACTGCGCTCGGACCAATTGTGCGCGACCTGATGGTCGCCGCTCAGCCGAACAGCAATATGCAGGGCGAGCCCGTTACTGGCCCTGGTTATCCAACTCCGTACGAATAGCCAATAACCAAAGAATTTGTCGAAGGGACACAATTATGCCAATCAATCCTGATGCTGTCGGAGCCAAAGGCGAGCCACGATTCTGGGCGTGGGACTCCAAAGACGCATTGCTCTACGCCGTCGGTGTCGGTGCCGGCATGGAAGATCCAGTCGGAGCCGAACTCGCATTTACTACCGAGAACACTGGGGGTGTCGAACAGGCCGTTCTGCCGACATTTCCCGTGCTTGGCGGGTTCAATGCTCGTGGCGGCGCGTCGGCCATGGCACACGCAGGGACATTCGACCCGCGCATGCTCGTACACGGCGAGCAGGGCGTTGTGCTGCACCGCCCTGTGCCGGTTGCGGCCGAGATCGAGATCGTTGACGAGATCACCGGCATCTATGACAAGGGCAAGGGAGCCGTGGTCGCGACGAGAGCTGTCGCAACACTAAAGAGTGACGGATCCCCAATGTTCGACCTGATGTCAGCGGTATTCATCGTCGGGGAAGGTGGCTTCGGCGGCGACCGAGGGCCATCAGCCAAGGCCAACGTGGCCCCCGACTCCGACCCCGATGTCTCGATCACCTACCAGACGCGCGATGACCAAGCCTTGATCTACCGGCTGTCTGGTGACCGTAACCCCCTCCATTCCGACAAGCAGTTCAGTGACGTCGGCGGGTTCCCAAAGCCGATCCTCCATGGGCTATGCACCTACGGATTCACCGGCCGGGCCTTACTCCATGGGCTCTGCGATTCGGACGCCACTCGGTTCAAAGCGATCGAAGGGCGTTTCTCTTCGCCTGTGCTTCCAGGCGAGGCGCTCACAGTCAACATGTGGAAGGACGCTGACGGACACGCAATCTTCCAAACCCGCGGTGGCGACGGCCGGGTCGTGCTCGACAACGGCGGCCTGACCTACAGCTAACCGACCGATTCCCCTTTTGGGGGCGCTGGTTAGAACAAGGATTGCTGGGGCCGCTCGATGCCGCGCAGCTCGTCGTAATCGACCTCGACCCAACCGATGGTTCGGTCGCTGGCCAATGTCTTTGCCTGCGGCTTGATCACCTGAGCCACAAACATGCCGCGCACTGGGGCAAGATCGGGAATGCGGTTGAGGAAGTCGAGATAGCGAGTGAGTTGCTCGACACCGTCGATCTCGCCCCGCCGCTTGATTTCGATCGCAACCGTGTGGCCGTCGGCGTCTCGACACAACAGATCGACTGGCCCGATCTCGGTTGGGTACTCGCGGCGGACGAGCTTTAAGCCGTCTTCGATCTTCGTCGGCTCCGTGGCGAGCAGCTCCTGTAGATGCGCTTCGACGCCGTCTTTCTGTAGACCGGGGTCGATGCCCATCTCGACGGCGGTGTCGGTGATCACGTTGTGCATCGTGATCGTCAGTCGCTCGTCTTTCGGATTGGTCACCGTCCACACATCATCGCCGGACACCAAGATATTCGGTGCGTTCATCCAGTTGAGTGGCTTGTAGGCGCCCCCGTCGGCATGAATCGCCACACAGCCATCGGCCTTGACCATGATCAGGCGGATCGCCTTCGGCAGGTGGGCGGTGAGTCGACCGTCGTAGTCGACGGTGCATTCGGCAATCACGATTCGCACCACGCCTTTGTAGCCGCGAAATCAGCGGATGCGGCCTAGCTACTTGCCCGGCCGATGACGAGCAAGACGCTTTTGGATGAGCGCTCGCCGTTCTTGGAGCTCACGATATGACAGTTGGTCAATCTCATTTGGGTCAACGCCAAAGCCAGCTTTGACTCCATCGAGGTCGAGCTTCCAAGGTTCGTTTGCCACGCCGAGTTGCTGGGCGATCGACGCTCCATGGTTGGTGGCGAAGTGGGTCGCAATCTCAGTGACGATCTGGAACATGTCGAGATCGGGAGCAAGCCGAGCAATCGCGCCATCGAGGAAGATGAGGTTTTTCACGTACAGCATCAGCGACTTTGGCAGTCGTGCGCCGTAGCCGAGCAACGCCTTCACGAGACGCTGCATCTCCTTGGCCAGTTCGTCTGGAGCCATCTTGGTTGGGTCGAGGGGAGGACCGTCGAGGCCTAGGTCTTTGATGACTGCATCTATGTCGGTGTCAGGAGGAAGCGCCCCAAGGTCACGCAACGCGCACACCTGACCGTGCACATCGTTTGTCATCGCCGACATCATCATGCGGAGAAAGGCCATCCGCTCGGTCTCATTGAGCCGGCCAGTGATGCCGAAGTCGACGAGTCCGGTGCGCCCGTCTGGCAAGACGAACAGATTGCCGCCGTGGAGGTCGCCATGGAATGTGCCGTGAAGAAAGGCTCCTTCAAGGAAGCCCAGCATGCCGGTCCTGATGATGTCGTGCGTATTGATTCCAGCGGCGACCATGCCGTCGACGTCGTCAAACTTGTAGCCGTGCAGGCGTTCCATCACGAGTACCCGCGTGGTCACGAGTTCGGGGTGAGGGCGAGGTACGACAAATCCCTCGTTGCCGAGGTCGGCGAATACCTTCGCCAGATCGAGCATGTTTGCGGCCTCGAGTATGAAGTCGAGTTCCTCAACGATTGTCTCCGCGAAAAGTTCGACGAGAGCCGGAGGATTCGCGAGCGACGCCACTGGAATTCGGCCGACGAGAAACGGCGCGAGCCACGCGAGGACGTTGAGGTCTTGATAGACGAGCCGATCGATGCCAGGTCGTTGCACCTTTACCACGACTGACTCGCCGGTTATCAGGACAGCGCCGTGCACTTGTGCAATCGATGCGGCCGCGATTGGCTCGGCGTCGAACTGGATGAAAACTTCGTGCATCGGCCGACCAAGTTCGGCCTCAACGCTGGCGACAATCTCGTGATAAGGAGCGGCTGGCACTTGATCACGGCACTTGATGCACTCGGCAACGAGTTCCTCAGGAAATAGCCCCTCGCCAGCGCTGATGATTTGGAGCAGCTTGATGTAAGTCGGTCCAAGCGACTCAGCACCAAGACGAATCCGGCGCGAGATACCGGCCTTCGATTGTGGTGTTCCTTGCTCTTTGAATTTCCATCGAGCAACGGCATTGCTGAGTTGGCCAACGACGGTGAATGCTCGCCCTAAGGGGGGAATGCGGGGAGGGTGAGTAAGCGAAGGAATGCGCTTCGCCTGAGCTATTCGCCGCGCTTCGACGAGCGGAAGCCATTTGAGGTCGCGCCCTTCCCAGAGTGCGTCTGCCCGTTGATTCGTGAGCGCCATTGTGACATTGTGCCCAATTCGCGTGCGAGAGCGGCCGCGGGTGGCTGATGACCACCAGGACGGCGCTGGTGTCGGTTGCCCTGAAGCTAGAAGCCTGGATCTCGGCGTTCGATCATCGCCTTCACGCCCTTCATGAAATCGGGCTCGGCCGACATCTCGTTTGTCAGTACCAATGACTCTTCGACCGAATCGCGAATGCTGCGGTGAAGGTCGGCGTAGATCTGACGCCTCGTTTCCTTGAGCGAGCGAGACGACACGGTACTGGCCAGAGATTCGGCGAAGGCGAGTGCGGCGTCGACCGACGTTCCCGGTTCTGTCAGTGAGTGGACAAGTCCGATACGGTTGGCTTCATCGGATAAGAAGATTCGGGACGTCATGAGAAGCTCGGTGGCCCGACTCAACCCGATGAGGCGTGGCAGCAACCACGAGAGCCCGTACTCGGCGGGGAAGTTCAGCTTTCCGTGGGCCACCGTGAACTTCACGCCTCGGTCGGCGATTCTGACATCGGCATAGCACGCAAGGGCCAACCCGATTCCGGCAACAGGTCCGTTGATTGCGGCGATGACAGGCTTTGATAGACCAAAGTGATAGGCGAGCTGAGCGTCGAAGTCGTCGCGAACGCCATAACCCGGCGAGGCTTCGTTGCCCCGTAGCCCATCCTTGTAGCTGCCCCGTTCGCCGTGACCCTCAAGCGCTTGGCTGTCGCCGCCGACGCAGAACGCCTTCCCCGCTCCGGTGACCACGATGGTTCGCACCGCGTCGTCTGCTTCGGCCACGGCGAGACATGCGCGATAGTCGGCGTGCATCCGACCGGTCCACGCGTTACCGCGTTCGGGTCGGTGCAGTGTGATGAGCGCAGTCCGCTCCCTGATCTCATACGTAGTTGCCTTGAGATCGAGTTCGTCAGCGTGCATGAGGGCTCCGTTACGTAGCGAGAATCTCGAGACATCGGGCCGCCCACTCTGGCCGGCAGATCAGTAAGTCAGGAAGATAGGGGTCTGGGTTGTTGTAGAGCAAGGGTGAGCCATCGAGCCGGGAGCAATGCAGCCCCGCAGCGGTTGCGACGGCCGCTGGTGCGCAGTTGTCCCATTCGTATTGCCCGCCGCTGTGTGCGTAGATATCAGCGTGACCGAGAACGACGGCCATTGCCTTGGCTCCGGCCGATCCCATCTCGATGTATTGGGCATCGAGTTCTTTGGCGAGCATCTGCGCTGCTGGCGGGCGGCGAGTTCGGCTAACGATGACTCGTGGTGCGTCGGGGGACGGGTTTGGTAGTACGGGAGCGATTGCCGTACCAAGTGTGATGTTCATCGCGGGGAGAGCGACGGCGCCAGCAATTGGCTCGCCGTTGTGCACTAGCGCAATGTGGACTGCCCAATCGGATCTCGGTGGTTCGGCGAATTCGCGTGTGCCGTCGAGTGGGTCAACGATCCAGATGCGGTTTGCGCTGAGCCGGGTTCGCTCGTCTGCACCTTCTTCGGAAAGCACTGCATCGTCTGGCCTGGCCTCGGCAAGGCGAGCAACGATGTGTTCGTGTGCAGCCTCATCGCCCGCGTCTTTGAGCGCCAAGTGGTTGATGCCCTGCGCCACGAGCTTGGCCCGTAGCTCAACGAGGATCTTGCCTGTCTCGTTGGCAATGTCTACCGCGAGTTGGTGGTCGGCGGGTGTAGCGATCACTGTTCTGCCCTTCATCGAGCGACTAGCGCGGCTCATTCTCATCGGTGTTGCCCTTCGAACCTGAAGTGTTAGGTCCGCTTCAGGGGCTTGTATTTGACCCGGTGAGGCTGGGCGTTTTCACCGAGCTCGCGTTCGCGGAATTCTTCGTATTCAGTGAAGTTGCCTTCGAACCAGCGGACCTGTGAGTCGCCTTCGAACGCCAGAATGTGAGTGGCAATACGATCCAGGAACCAGCGATCGTGGCTGATGACCACGGCGCATCCTGGGAACCGCTCGAGACCGTCTTCAAGTGCTCGCAGTGTGTCGACGTCGAGATCGTTGGTTGGCTCATCGAGGAGAACGACATTGCCGCCCTTCTTGAGTACTCGCGCCAGGTGCACTCGATTGCGTTCGCCGCCCGAAAGCACGCCGACGGTTTTCTGTTGATCACTACCGCGGAAGTTGAATGACGCGACATAGGCCCTGCCATTCACTTCTCTGCCGCCGACGTCGAGGAGATCGTTTCCTTCGGTGATCTCTTCGTAGACGGTCCGGTCAGGGTCGAGCGTGTCGCGCGATTGATCGACGTAGGCCATCTCAACCGTTGATCCGATGGAGATCGACCCTTCATCAGGCTGCTCGCCTTCGCCAGCCGCAGCGGCGATGATCATCTTAAAGAGGGTGGTCTTGCCCGCGCCGTTGCCGCCGATGACGCCGACGATGCCGGCCTTCGGCAACGAGAAGGAGAGGTCATCGATGAGTAGTCGGTCGCCGAACCCCTTGGACAGGTTGGTGACTTCGATGACCTGATCGCCGAGTCGTCCGCCTGGCGGGATATAGATCTGAACCTTCTCGTCTCGTGGGTCGTACTTTTCCGCCTCGGAGCGAAGGCTTTCGTAGGCAGTGAGTCGAGCCTTGCCTTTCGCCTGCCGTGCCTTGCTGCCCAATCGAACCCACTCGAGTTCTCGTTCAAGCGTTCGCTGCTTCGCATCTTGAGCCTTTTGCTCACCGGCGAGGCGTTGCTGCTTCTGCTCAAGCCAACTGCTGTAGTTGCCCTCGAACGGAATGCCCTTGCCGCGGTCGAGTTCGAGAATCCACTTGGCGACGTTGTCGAGGAAATATCGATCGTGGGTAATAGCGACGACCGTTCCTTGGTAGTCGTGGAGATGACGTTCGAGCCACGCAACCGATTCGGCGTCGAGGTGGTTGGTCGGTTCGTCGAGCAGAAGCAGGTCGGGCTTCGCCAGCAACAACCGGCACAAGGCAATACGGCGACGCTCGCCACCAGAGAGGTGTTCGACTGACTCGGTGCCGTCGGGAGTGCGCAACGCGTCCATGGCGATCTCGATAGTCCGCTGCAGGTCCCAGCCGTTCGCCGCCTCGATTTCTGACTCGAGCTTTGCCTGTCGCGCTCCGAGTTTCTCGTAGTCGGCTTCAGGATCAGACCAGCCAGCGAGGACTTCCTCGTAATCGGAGAGGAGCTGTACCGTGCCACCCGCGCCGTCCATGACGTTGCCCTTGACATCCTTCGAATTATCGAGCTGCGGTTCTTGTTCGAGGTAGCCAACGGTGAAGCCCGGTGTGAGCCTGGCATCACCAGCGAAGCCGTCGTCAAGGCCGCCCATGATCCGAAGCAGCGACGACTTGCCTGAGCCGTTTGACCCGAGCACGCCGATCTTCGCTCCTGGGTAGAACGCGAGCGTGATGTTTTCGAGCACCTGACGATCGGGCGGGTAGTAGCGCCCGACCTTGTGCATCGTGTAAATGAATTGGGCCGACATGGGG